>JAHZAV010000014.1 GCA_019423745.1 Lachnospiraceae bacterium | reverse complement strand
AAGTGAGACAATATTCTGTCTCACTTTTTTACTTGAACATC
This sequence comes from Lachnospiraceae bacterium, assembly GCA_019423745.1. Taxonomy (GTDB): domain Bacteria; phylum Bacillota; class Clostridia; order Lachnospirales; family Lachnospiraceae; genus Claveliimonas. The sequence continues at coordinate 61,475 of JAHZAV010000014.1, read as the reverse complement.
AATATAGTTCCATAGAAGAAGTATAGCGGTCTATGAGTCGAAGTTTTTCTTCGTTCTTATTTCCTACTTTTTTGCTGATATAGGTACAAAGAAGTTCAGCAGTAAAAAGAGCAGGAATCTGTGAGTTGAAAAAGGTCAGAGAATCTACCGTATTTGTAAAAAGATAGGTTGCATATTTGGCTAAAGGAGCAGTGGGGGAATCTGTAAATATTACGACAACAGCACCTGCCTTGCAGGCCATTTCCGCCGCAAGTTGCGTTAGCCTGGAATAGCGGGGATAGCTGATTGCAATCAGGCAGTCCTGCTTGCTGATGTCAGACAGATAGTCAAAGGTATTCAAGGAATCCGAAGGCTCTGAAAATACCATGGGAAGAGTGTCCTTTAGATTAATGGATAAAAAATTAGCAGTTACGCTGCAGGCACGAGAACCTACGATATATTTTGTGTGTGACCGGATGATAGCATCACTGACTTTTTCAAATAGTTCTGCTGGATTTCGCATGACAACTGATTGAATATTATGCAGAGTAATATCCTGTACAGTCTCTATAATGCTGGTTTTCGACAGCTTTTCCAGACTTTGAGCTAGTTTAACCGTAGGAATTGTGGAGGATTCTGCGTGATTAGAAATATAAGCATTGTACTGATCCCGAATGGTACGCTGGAACTCTGTGTATCCAGAAAAGCCTAAATCTTTGGTAAAACGCATGACAGAAGAGTGGCTGACACAGACTGCGTTGGCGAGTTCTGTAGAAGTCATAAAGCATAAATCCCGAAAATTATTCAAGATGTATTCTGCAATCAGGCGTTCCTTTTTAGTAAGGTTTGCATTCTTTATAAGTTCCTGAAAAGCTGAGGTCATATATAGTATCCTCTCTTAAAGTAATTTTGTTTATTATAACAGAGAATGGGAAAAATAACAAATCAGCAATGAATATCAAGGATGTATTTATGGGGAGGCATTCGATTTTACCTCCTATTATAAAAAATGACCTTCTGCAATTGATATCAGGCAGAAAGTCATTTTCTTTTAACTCATTAATATTTTTCATTCCCTCATAAAGGTCTGTTGAAATCGTTTTAATTCGGATTTATTTTAAACTTTGAGAAAACTTCTGTTTTGCCGCAGCAATCTTTTTCTCGTCTGCCGGGGGCGTTTCGTACATTCCTCTCTGGTGCATCATATTAAACACCTCTGTAGAGATGCTGTGCTCCTGTTCTAAAATATTTATCATTGTGTTTCGCAGACTGTCGTGTACACATTCATTAGCAAATGTGTTAAATTTCTCGGTGGCAGATTTCTGAGTAGAAAGACCGTCACCTAGAATTTCCTTATCTGTAAATTCCTGCATACTTCCACCTCCTATTTCAAATATTCATACAAAGAATTAAAATGTCCCTGATGTTGCTGAGAGATCTGTTCAAATTTTTGTTTAATCTCCATATCATCTGTTTGTTTTGCTAACATAGAGAATTTTTTTGTCAATAATTCTTCGTCTGCCAGCAGATCATTAAGAGCAGAAAGTTCTTTCTCTGACAATTGCGCCATGCTGATGACCTCCTCCATTCATTATTTTACAATGATAGAGTGTGCGAAAATCCAGTTTCTATTCGCCTTTTAGGTTAAACACTTATTTGATATAATATTTTTTAAATATCTGTTGTTATTTCATTGATTTTTGGATGCTATATAGAGTAGATAAATGTAAAATCTGCCATAATGAGAAGGAAAAACGATGACTTATAAAATACTGATTATTGATGATGATATAGAATTACAGAACATGCTGAAAAAATTTTTTGAAATTAAAAAAACATACGAAGTAATTAGCGCGGTAAATGGCATAGACGGAATCAAAAAAATTCAATTACAGCCGGATATTATTTTACTTGATGTTAATATGCCAATGATGGATGGGATTGAAGTTTGCAGAAAAATTCGGGATATGGTGTCCTGTCCCATTTTGTTTTTGACAGCAAGAATAGAGGAACAGGACAGGGTAATGGGCTTATTATCCGGTGGAGATGATTATATTTTAAAGCCTTTTAGCTTAAAAGAATTGGAGGCCAGAATTACTGCTCATCTGAAACGAGAAGAAAGAACCCACAATAGAACAAGAAAATATGTTTGTGGAGAATTATCCATAGATTATACACATAAGCAAGTTCAAATAAATGGAGCGACTATTGTATTCACAAAATTAGAATATGAAATCATTGAGATACTATCCAGTAATCCTGGCATGATATTGGACAGAGAAAGAATTTACGAAAAGGTATGTGGATATGATGCAGAAGGAGATAGTCGTGTTGTGACAGAACTGATACGAAGAATTAGAAAAAAATTTCTGGAGTATACGGATAGAGAATATATTCAGACCGTGTGGGGAATGGGATACAAATGGATAAAATAAGAAATTTATCAATTAGAAAAACAATTGTACTATATATGGCTGTCTGCCTGTTGTGCTGTTTCTTTTTATCTGCTCTCGTTATGAGGGCAGCAAGTGAAATACAGAACCAGATCTGGTGGAAATATGTAGATGAGGAGAAGTATTTTGAAATGGCGTCAGGGGAGGGGATTATTTATATGGTAGATGTCCCGAGGCCTAAGGCGGATGATATGTCCAAAACAGACCATCACATTTCAGAGATCTGTGATTTCCTTCAGACCTATTCTGTGTTGTTTATATCTATTCTGGGCAGCTGTGTGGCTGTCTATCTGTTTTATAAGAAAAAACTGCAAGTGCCCATTGAGGAGTTGGCATTGGCTTCCCAGAAAATCGGGGAGAATGATTTGGATTTTCATATCATCTATGAAAATAAAGACGAGATGGGAAAATTGTGCCGGGAATTTGAACGAATGCGGGGACAGCTGGAAAAAAATAATCGACGGCTTTGGAGAACGATTGAGGATGAGAGAGCGCTTAGAGCTGCGATTTCTCATGATATCCGTTCGCCGCTGTCAGTGTTAAAGGGCTATCAGGAAATGCTTATAGAATACTTTCCTCAAGGTGAAATAAGCTCAGAACAGACAATGGAAATCATTCAGGAGAGTAACAAACAGATTAGGCGAATGGATGAATTTGTAGAAACCATGAGGAAAATGAGTAGTCTGGATGCCCGACAGCTTGTAAAAAAAGAAATATCGGCTGAGGAACTTAAAAAAGATATACAGGCAGAAGCTTATGTTTTGCAGAAGAATTCGAGCAAGCATTGCAAAATATGTGTCAGTGGAGGAGAAGAAATTTTTTGCGGGGATAAGGAGATCATATTGGAGGTAATGGAAAACCTGCTGTCTAATGCGCTTCGATATGCAAAAAAGCAGGTGGAAATAAATCTGTCTGTTACCTATGGAGAAATCACGGTATCTGTTAAAGACGATGGGGCTGGATTTCAGGATAAGAAAGAAGAAACCACAGCCCTTTTCTATCAGCAGAATATGAAAGATAGTTTGAAGCATGCCGGAATCGGTATGTATATCAGCAGACTATACTGTGAAAAGCATGGAGGTGCTTTGAGGCTTAAAAATGGAGAATATGGGGGCGCTGCTATAACAGCGACGTTTCGTCGGATTGTGTAAAGCAATCCGATTTTTTTGTGCTTTCGGTGATGGTTACATTGTCTTTTGGTTGATATTTATTTTCTACAATAGCATCAACAAGGAGGAATATATATGAGAGCGATTATAAAACGAGAAATAAAAAATTATCTAAAAAGACCGCTGTTCTGGCTGGGGATAATGATCGTAATCATGGGTGTCTATAATGCAACCGCGCCATATCTGGAGACCCATTATCTCTCTCCTGGAGAAAAAATACATAATGATTATCCAGAAACGATCCATTCCGGAGACGTATATGAAGGGTATATACCGGCTACAGAAGAACAGCAAAGGAAAATATGGAATGAAAAAATCAGGGAAACTTTGCGTTTGGAATTTCAGATGAGTGAACAGGAAGTCCAAAATATTATGGAGCATATGGACAAGATGGAGATAGAGGAAGCCTGCGCCTATCTTGAGGAAAATTACGAGTTTTATAGTGCCGGCAGTGAATATGAAGCATCTGCTTATTACAAAGGGACTTGGGAGGAGATCAATGCATACCTGGAGCAAAAATTAAGTGAGCATGCATTTTCTTACTATTTTGCAAGAAAATTTGCTGATTTTGGAGGCTTGTATATGGGGTTCTTTGCAACCGTTTTGCTATCCGTACTATTTTGGAATGACACCCGTAAAAATAATTATGAGCTGCTTCATACAAAACCAGTAAAATCAGTGAATTATATACTGGGGAAAGTTGGAGGAGGTTTTGGCGTATGCCTTTTTGTATTAGCAATTTTGAATCTTTTGTTTTGTGTACTTTGTCTCGTGTATACAAAAGATAGCGGGTTTGAAGTAAGACTATGGGATTTTATAAAGGATACCGTACTTTATATTCTTCCTAATATGTTGATGATTATATGTGTATATATGTTGGTGGCGCTTCTGTTTAAAAATCCACTTCCCGGAGTTCCTTTTTTGATCTTGTATATGTTGTATTCGAATTTAGGAGGATATAATGCGAAAGGGGAGTATGGATATTATGGAAGACCACTTGCAATTATGGTGCGATTCCCTGGCCAGCTTTTTGATACAGCGCCGCCGCCTCTGGCAATGTTGAATCAAAGCATGCTTATAGTGTTTTCTGTTTTTATTATCTGGATATCTATTTTATTGTGGAAACGGAGGCGTATGTAATGTGTAAGGAAATGAAGATTGTGCTTCCTTTATATAAAATAGCATATTCCATATGTTTTATTGTTATATTAAGCCTTATTAGAGGAGTTACCGCAACCTATGAAGTAGGAATTGCATTAGAAGCCCCTGTTGGCCTATTGGCGGCAGTATGCTGTGCGGACACTTATGCACAGGAAATCGGCAGTAAAAGATCAGAAATATTTCGTCTATATCCAATAGAGAAGCGGTTAACTTGTATTTTTCAAAGGCTGTTTATACAGGAGTGTTTCCTGCTTTTATTGGCTACAGTAGGATATGGACTTTTCTTTGTCTGGCAAAATCCATTTATTAGAAGTGAGAATGAAAGAAAAGAGTTTGTGCTGTATTTGGGAACTATGGTTGTAACGATTTCTTTCTGGGCGATGTTATCCAATACACTCTCTTGTATATTTCGAAATATGTGGATTGGAATTGGAGGGTGCCTGGTTCTTTGGATCGCTGTGAACTCCTCCTTTGGAGACAAATATCTGGGTTCCTGGAACTTATTTTCATATACATTTAGAAATGTAACCAGCGGGGATTATGAATGGCTGTGGGGGAAGCTGTTAAGTATTATTCTTTGCAGTATAATGCTGGTGGTATTTCCTGCAATCTTAAAGAAAAGAGGGTAACAATATGAGTATCAAAATAAATAAGCTTACAGTAAAATTCAAAAATAGTGTAACAGCAGTTAATGAGGCTGATCTGGAAATACCTGGTGGAATATTTGGACTGTTAGGCGAGAATGGTGCCGGAAAAACAACTCTGATGCGAGTGTTGACAACGGTATTAAAACCAAGTAGCGGGACAGTGTCATTAGATGGGATATTATATAATGAAGGAAATTATGAGAAAATTCAAAAGATGATAGGATACTTGCCACAGGAAATAGAATTATATCCAGCATTAACTGTACAGGAATGCTTAGAATATATGGGAGATCTGTCAGGTCTGTCAAAAAAGAACTGTAAAGAGAAAATTGAATTTTATCTTGAAAAAACCAGCTTATTAGAACAGCGTAAGAAAAAAATAAAGCAGCTGTCTGGCGGTATGAAACGGAGAGTAGGGCTTGTACAGGCGTTGCTGAATGATCCTAAATTTCTCATAGTAGATGAACCAACAACTGGGCTGGATCCAGAGGAGCGTATCCGCATCAGAAATTTATTGGTGGATTTTTCAGAAAATCGAACCGTATTATTTTCAACTCATGTAGTGGAAGATCTTGTGGCGACGTGTAATCAACTGGCAATTATGAAAAAAGGGAAATTTCTTTATGCAGGGAGTATACCTGAATTACTGGAAGAAGCCAAAGGGCATGTTTGGATTTGTAAGGTGGACGATGAAAAAACGGCAAGAGAAGTGGAAGCGCATTATCATATCTCATCGAAACAATTTGTAGATAATGGACTGCAAATAAGAATAATAAGTGTGCAGCGTCCCCGGATCGAATGTATATCCGGTGACGCAACACTTGAAGATGCTTATATCTATTTTTCAAATTATATGATACAACCGCATTAGATCCACAAATCCCTATAAAGTTGTAGATTATTGGTTTTTTTGGTATATGCGAAAAGACAGATATACACAAGGAAGCAGTACTATAATCTGTATCATGGCTCCTAGTAATGAAATATCTGAATGAGTAGCTGGAATAAACAAACTCACATAACTTCCTAATACATTAAAAATAAAATGTAAAAGGATTACGGTCCATATATTTTTAGATAAATAATACACGACACCTAATAACATTCCTAAACTAAATGTATAAACTACCTGTGTAATTGTTCCTAAAATAAAGTAAGGACTTCCTATCAAATTTAATAAATGAGTACATCCAAATATCAAAGATGCGATCCCGATGCCTTTCCATATGGATTTTTTATTGGCTTCATATGTTTCGACGATTATATTTTGTATAATTCCTCGAAAAAGTAATTCTTCAAATATTACACCCAGCATGACATTAATAAAGAAAAAAGATACTTGTAAAGTCGATGGAATTTTTGAAAAATCAATGCTCATAAAATTTAATATAGCCAATATGAAGCTTGCAATAATAATATACCAACCTTTTGTGAAAAACATTTTTATGTTTTTAGTACGGAATGTTAAATTTTTAGGCTTTCCTATTATCTTAATGGCCAGAAATGATAATGCAATTACTATTATATAAACAATAGACGAATAATAGAGTTTTCCGGTATCCTGAAAAGCCAGTAAAAGTTGTAATGGTAAGATAGTTAGCCCTAGAGCTATTAATATGTCTTTTAAAATATTGCATTTTTTATTCATTGTAAAAAAGTCTCCTGAAATATTTAAATATGTTTCTGTTTCTGCTGTAAAGTTTCATTCATTTTTTTAACATTATATTTGGATATCGTATATTGTACAATCCATATTAGAATAAAGATAAAAATAAAGATGGCAAAATAAAGCAAAATGCCTTTTGCACTATGTTCCATCCAATGCAGAATATAAGCTATGGGCATCATAAAAACGGAAATAAGGAGGAAATAAATTGCGGTTTGTTTAAAAAGCCCCCAACTATTTATTTCCCATATTGTTGAGGAGGCGGCAAAGCCGGAACCTAATACACCGCATAGAAGTGTTTGTAATAAAACAGCGTTAATTTCGTTTCCTGTTATATGGATAAGTTCAGGTACACATGCAAAATAATATCCATGTGCAAAAATCAAAGAGAGGACTATTGTTATTAAATATCCTATGGTAATTCCAAGTGGAAAGCCGAGAATACTGCGTAAAATAATTTTCCTTATCATATTTGTCACCTCAAATTCCTAAAATTTTTTTGAGCTTTGAAACATATCTTCTTGAAACATATGTTGTTGTCCCATTTTTTAATTCAACACAAATAGTTCCTGAAAAACTTAAATCAAAATTGTTAACTTTTTTTAAGTTGACAATTTCTGAATTTGATATACGAACAAATTGTTTGGGATTCAGTTGTTCTTCCATTTCATATAATCTAAACCGAATGGCATATTCGCCCTGTTCTGTGACAGCAAATACTTTTCCAGCATTTGCATAAATTCTAATTAAATTATCTTGCTCTATAACTTCGATTTTCTGATTTTTAATGCCGGAAATAAATGGTGGGGTATCACTTGATAATTCAGTTACGATTTTATTAATATCTTCAGTTATGGAAGCAGTCAGAATGACTATTTTAGGTTCTGTATATGAAGCATCAATTTTTACTTCAATTTGCATTTCCATCCCCCTTTCTGTGATGTTATTATATAAAAAAGTAGTTACTGACTTCAATAAAATTGCAATAGTCGGTTGTTTTAGCAATATAGGTGGTCAAAATTAATCTACTTGTCCTTTAAAAAATCCTGAAATATAATAATATATTACAGGATAGAATGTTGCGAGGTGAATATATGGCTAAAATAGGAATTATTTATATATCTATACATCATAAAAATACAGAAAAGGTAGTTGATTTCATTGGAGACAAAATAGGGGCAGATATGATTAATATCATGCAAAATAAAAGATTAGATATTTCAGAATACGATACATTGATTTTGGCATCAGGCATTTATTTTAATCGTTTTCATAAAAGCATATTAGAATATATTCAGAAAACTGACTTAAAAAGAAAACGAGTAATTATTTTATATACCTGTGGAATGAGATATCAAGATTATGCAAAGTCAGTAAAAAAACTGCTTATTCAAAAAGGATCAGACTATATTGGAGATGTGTATTGTCGCGGTTATGATACATTCGGTATTTTGGGGAAAATTGGAGGAATTGCAAAAGGTCACCCAACTGAAGATGACATGAAAAAGATTTTGGAGAAGATCCAACAAATGGTTTAGTTTTTTTGGTTAGTGATAGCTGCTGCTGACACAATGTTATAATATGTAAATAGAAACAGGGGGTAGATTTATGGCAAAAGCAAACATTAAAGTCACATTTTTATGTCCCGTGGAAAAAGTTTGGAATACAATTACAAATTTATCTCAATATAAATGGAGAAGTGATATAGAAAAAATTCAAGTTATTGATGAAGAGACTTTTATAGAAGTTTCAAAAGAGGGAATAAAAACAAAGTTTACAGTTGTAAATAAAAAAGAATATGAGTTATGGGAGTTTACCTTGGATAATAAAAATATAAAAGGAAGGTGGACAGGAAAGTTTTACCGCCACGGAGAGAAGACCACATTAGATTTTACAGAAGAGGTACATGCAAAAAAGATATTTATGGCTCCATTTGTGGGAGGGTATTTGAGAAAGCAACAAAGGCAGTATTTTGTTGATTTAAAAAGGGAGTTGGGTTGTCAGGAAGCGAGTAAAATCCAAGCGTTTTAGTTTACTTTATCATAGTATTTTTATCGGTGCTGGGAGTTTGCCCAATTTTGGACGTCGAACTTATTTTGTCCAAAACCATTTTGCGTGCTGGCGTTGTAAAGATTATACTTTTTTGATAAAATAATAATCAAATAAAAAAGTAACAAACGTAAATGTATGGAGATGTTGAGCTTGAGCTTGAGTTCGCCTTAGTGACGAGATTTATCTGCAGTGTCAGATAAGACTCGTCTTTTCTATATTTGTGGCATATCAAAACATTCTTTTTGCAATCACGTGGTACTATTTTAATATGATGGGGGTAAAAATTTTGTTGGAGCATTTTGGCATTTTGTAATTAAGATAGAGGAGGAAGCATCGTGGCAGATTCCAACATAACGAAAAAAGCTTTGGCTAATGCGCTTCGGGAACTGATGGAAGAGGAGGCATTTGATAAAATCCAGGTAGCCCATATTTGTGAAAAATGCAATATGAATCGTAAGAGTTTTTATTATCATTTCAAAGATAAATATGATTTAGTCAATTGGATCTTTGACACAGAAATTATTACTTTTATACAGAAAATCAGTAAAGAAGAACCATATGATAACCGGATAAAATTACTTCAGGAAATATGTAATTATTTTTACGAAAACAGAAGTTTTTATCGGAAAGCATTGCAGATAGAGGGGCAAAATTCGTTTTCTGATCATTTTCGGGAATATATCCGACCCATATTAGAATTAAGACTTACTGAATTGATAGGAGATATTGCCAGAGATGAATTTACACTTAATTTTTTGTAGATGCGGTGGTCTGTTCTCTGGAACGCTGGCTTTTGGATAAAAACTGCATGCCTCCGGAACAAATTGTTGCAAAGATGTTAAATCTCATTCAAAAAAGTGCAGATGCATTACATCAGGAATTTAAGGCGGAAGAAAGTGTGAAAACAGGGTGGTCACAATGATCCCCTGTTTTAAATTTATACAGGATTTTTTGGAAAAGCGGTTTTTAAAATATAAGTGATAGAATCATGGAATAAATTATAGCCTTTCTTTTCTATCTGTCCATTCCAGTTACACAGATATCCGTTTTGGTTAAAACAAACAGAACAGGGATCTCCAGAGATAATGGAATCAATCATTTGGTTATCTCCCTGCATGTCCCAGGGAATAGTATGGTAAACCTGTCTGGAACGGGCTTGTTCTACAGCTTGATAGACAAGCTGTTGTATAACATCAGGGCAGTTAGGATAAGGCAATAAAGCGGTAAAAACAGGAGAAAGTTCCTGGGCGGAGTAAAACAGATCTCCATTTAGGATGGTTTCTGTGTCCTTTTGCCCGTATAAATACCAAACAGAGTAGAGCAGGCCTCTATTTTGAAGGTCTTTACATAAGGGAGCAATCGTTTCATCATAACGGATTACAAGCATAAGATTGTAGAGATGAGATATACGGTCCAAAAAATCGATAGATAATTTGGAGGCTTCGCAGAATAGAAAAAAAACGTTGTCAGGATAGTTTTCGGCAAGTGTTACTATAGTATAGGGATCATTGTTAGTAAAAAGCATCCATGAAAAAATGCCTAGATTTTCACCAGTTTCAATAACATTTTGATACTGTGGCAATAGATCCGAGAAATGTTCGTTATTAATTTGTATGGCAATCGTCCAGGGAATATTGCATTGAAGTTTTTTTTCATTTTCCCGGATTTGTTGTGCACCTACGGTACAGGCATTATAGCCAAGATTTATGCCAAAGGTATAGAGGCGATTGATATTTATATGTGCGACAATGTCTCTTATTAATCTGTAATAAGCGCTGTTTTCGTTTTGAAGCATGGTTTGAGCAGTTGAAAAGAAATGGCGCTGAAATCTTCCTTCAGAGCATTGTAGTGCAATATCTACCAGATTCCGAACTCCACGTTCTGGATCATTATTCATATTTTTTAATGTTGTTTTAACTGCTGTTTCTACCAATATTCGTGATACGTTTTTTTTCATTTCAATCCGCTCCTTCCAAGTAAGGAACACACTTTTATTCCTTATATAGCACAGGATATCGGTAAAATGCTGTGATAACAAGGGACAAAGTATTTTTTGTGTCTCAAAAAGTAACAAAATTTTAATAGTGTCCCAAATTTGGACTTTACGGTTTATGTGTCTAATGACTTTCAGAATATCACTTTCTATAATAAAAATTAATAGGAGGTGACACTTATAAATTCTATAAAGCACGGTGAACAGGGAAAACTTGCAGAGTTAGGATTGCAATGAAAAATGCGGAAAGGATGAGTAACATTATGAATAACTTTATTGGCGGTATGCAGAATTTTGCTGTTAATCAGGCTCTTAAATATATTGAAGGAAATCCGGAAGAGAATATACCCAAATTGATGGCACTCGTAGACAGGGTAACTTCCGGTGGATGGTATGAGAGCCAGCGAAATGCAATTCGAAATTCTATTAATGACAAAAATAACTGGTATCAGCTTATTTTAAAATTGTATGAGCTTGATCCTGGTACACGGAAAGTATTTTTTCAAAATTTTATACTGAATGCCAGTCTAAAAGGAAGCGCTACGCAGGAAAGTGTTAAAGAAAAAGAAGGATGTAATGTTCCATGGGCGATTTTGCTGGATCCTACTTCTGCATGTAATCTCCATTGCACCGGCTGCTGGGCAGCAGAGTATGGAAATCAAAGGAGAAAATAGGATGAGAAAATTAAGAATATGTGCAGATCCATTTCCGCCATATCAATATATTGAGAAAGATGGCTCCATTAAAGGAAGAGATTATGAATTGGTTGCGGAAAGACTGCATCAAGCAGGATATGAGACAGAGGTGTGTATCGCCGCATGGAATCAGATTTATCCCCAGTTTGAAAATGGGGAGCAGGATGTACTTTTTCAGGCGCAGGATTCTCCAGAAAGGTTAGAAAAATTTTACTTGTCCAAAAAGCTTCGGGATGCTATAACAGAAGTAGTAACGATTCAGGAAAATTTACAGGATATTCAAAATTATTCTGATCTGGAAAATTACAGGCTCGGAGTGATTGCGGACTTTGCAAATGGACCAGAGATTGATGAATTGTCGGATTCGTGCAAAGTGGAATTTGCAGATGCGGCAGGAGTCCTTAAAGGGATATACGAAGGGAAAGTTGATTTTGGCGTTTTGGATCAGGGCGTTAAAGAATATCTTATGGCCGAAAATATAGCTTTGTACCCGGTATCTGCATTAACGTACTATAGACCTTTATATGTAATGTTCCGTGAGAAAACGGTAAGGGATGATTTTGATAAGGCTGGAGAACAGGCAAAGGAGGAAGAAATATGATTTTTGATGGACATGGAGATATATGGACGGATGTTACAAATAAAAGAATTAGCAAAAAAGAAAAAGATATTTTTCGCAGGTATCATCTGGAGAAATTCCAAAAAGGTGGTGTAAACGGAGGAATTTTCGTTATTTGGATTGATCCTCCTTATGATGCTGATCCGGTAAAGCGTTCAAAGGAAATTGTAGAAAGCATACGTTGTGAGCTTGAAGAGGCCTCCGATATTTTAAATCCAGTCAAAAAATTTTCAGATTTTGCAGTGGGGACAGCGGCAGGGAAAATTAATGCTGTGACCGGAATGGAAGGATTAAGTCAGATAGGAGAGGATATTGATCTGATTAATTATTTTTACGATGAGGTTGGGGTAAGACATGCCATGCTTACGTGGAACGAAAAAAATGCCCTGGCAAGCGGATGGAAACAGGATCCGGAGGATGGTCTTACAAAAGCAGGTGAAATGGCTGTGCGAAGAATCCAGGATCTGGGAATGGTTATGGATGTTTCACATTTGAATGATAAAGGCTTCTGGGATGTGATGAAACTGGCGCAAGGTCCGGTGATTGCTTCTCATTCTAATGCAAGATCTGTGTGTCCTGCTATGCGAAATCTGTCTGATGATATGTTGAAAGAAATTGCAAAAAGCGGAGGGCTGACCGGCATAAACAGCCTGCGGGAATTCATCGATGACAAGCGTGAAAATCAGACTGTAGAAAGGCTGGCAGATCATGTGGAATATATTGCAGATCTGATAGGAATAGAACATATAGGTCTGGGATTTGATTTTGATGATTATCTGGAAGAGGAAGCCCTTGGATCCTTTAGTTCCAATCTGGACTCCCCCAGTGGACAGGGAATATCCAATGAAGCGGAAGCGGGAAATTTGCTGCAAGTATTGAAAAAGAGAGGATATACTCAGGATCAGCTGGATGCGATAGCATACAAGAATTTCTATCGTATTTTCCAGAAAGTATGGAAATAGAAAAATAATCTGGACAGAGTAGAGGATAATATGGATTATAATCAGGCAAGTATGCAATTTGAGCAATATCTGAATGGATATGATCGAACAGATGGCAAGGTGAGGCTTAAAATTATTCATACATACGGTGTTGTGGAACGAAGTGTCCAAATAGCAGAACGGATGGGGCTTTCAGAAGAAGATCAAGAGCTTGCAAAGATGATTGCACTGCTTCATGATATTGGAAGGTTTGAACAGTTAAAGAGGTATCATAGTTTTTTGCCGGAGACTATGAATCATGCAGCGTACGGAGCGGATCTTCTTTTTAAGGAGGGAATGATTCGGCAGTTTTTGCAGGAAGATACGTGGGATTATATTATAGAAACAGCGATACGAAAGCATAGTGACTATATCTTGTCTGGTATAGAAGACCAGCGCACTTTGCTCCATGCCAGACTGATTCGGGATGCGGATAAACTGGATAATTGCCGTGTAAAGCTGGAGGATCCCTTAGAAACTTTCATGAATGCTTCGGCGGAGCAGATTGGAAATCAAAAGATTTCAGAGAGGGTTCGTGACGACATTTTAAGCGGGAAAAGTGTTTTATCTGAAGAGCGGAAGACGGATATGGATTTTTGGGTATCGTATCTTGCGTATTTTTATGATCTCAATTTCAAAGAGAGTCTGAAAATTGTAAAGGAAAATGATTATGTAAGAAAGATTGTAGAACGGATTCCCTATTCAGATCCAGAGACAAGGCAGACAATGAAAAAGATTTCAGAAGAATTGGAGAAGTATATTGACGACAGAGTAAATATGTGAAAAAATAGTGCCACAGAGAATGATATGCTAAAATAACGCGAGAAAATGTGAAGGGGGTCCTGATTCCATGGAATACAGAACAGACACCCTTCATTTTGTGTGAAAGGGACAATATTATGAAAAAGAATATGAAAAAAGATATTTTGATTACAGGTTTTGCGTTGTTCGCTATCTTTTTTGGCTCAGGTAATCTTATATTTCCGCCTCAGGTAGGACTTTTATCAGGACAGTATGTAGTGGCGGCGATGGTAGGGCTGGCCCTTACAGGAATCCTGTTTCCAATGATGGCAGTGGCGGCAGTAGGAAATACTGGTTATGATCTGAAGGATATGATGCGCCATGTTACGCCCTGGTGGCATTATTTTTATATGGGGCTTGGGCTTTTAGCGGTCATATTTGGAACGATACCAAGATGCGGAGGGGTTGCCTATGAATCCGGGTTTGAAGGGATTTTCGGCAGCATGCCGTCCTATGTGAGAATTATTTTTTTGCTGATATTTTTTGCGGTGTCTTACTATTTTGCTATGAATAAGTCAAGTGTTATTGACAAAATTGGTCAGTATCTTACACCAATTCTTTTGGTTACATTAATTGTGGTGATAATTCTAGCCTTTATCCATCCCATTGATACTTTGCATGAAGGGCAGATAACAAGCGGTGGAGCGGCATTTGTCAATGCATTTTTGACTGGCTATAATACGGGAGATGTTGGTACGGGGATTATCTGTGCCGGCATATTTATTGAAGTTTTTCGAAATAAAGGTTATACAGAAGATAAGGAGTATAAAAAAGCAATGCTGGGAATCATTGCTGTCGGTTTCCTGCTTCTCTTTATTGTATATGGAGGGCTTGCTTATTTGGGAGCGCAGGGAACACAAATTTATCCAGCTGATGTGGATACAACATTTCTTTTAACTGATCTGGTAAGAAGGATGGCTGGGTATGGCGGCAGCGTGGTGCTGTCTTTGGCTGTTATTTTTGCGTGTCTGACAACGGCAGTAGGGATGATTGCTACAACAGGAGAGTGGGTAGAAGGCTGGACAAAAGGGAAGGTTTCTTATAAAGTGGCTGCCCTCATAATTACAGTAGCTATTTTTCTGGTATCATCTACAGGGGTGAGCAATGTAATTGCTATTTCCGGTCCTTTGTTTACCGTGTTGTTTCCAATGTCAGTCGTTATGACATTCCTTGGGCTGTTTAAAAAATATGTGCCGAATGACGGGGCGTGGAAGGGAGCTGTTTTTATGGCAGCGCTAATGTCGGTTTTTGACGCGTTAAATGTTGCTCATTCTTCGGGGCTTCTTTCGGCGGATATTTCCGGAGTTATGGAAGTGGTTTACAAAATCCCGCTGGCAAAAGAGGGATTTGCATGGCTGATTCCCACGATTGCAGGATTTGTAGTTGGAGCGCTTATAGGAAATTTTGCCAAGAAAGAGAAGAAAGGTACCATATAGAAAGGGGGAAGTTAAAATGGAAAACAGGATTTTTGAAAATGCCAGGATATTTACGTCTGATGATGAAAACCTTTATGCGGATACCATGATTGTGGAAGAGGGAAAAGTGGCCTGGATTGGAAACCGGAAGGACATGCCTCTTTGCAACTATGAAAAGGTGGATCTTGAGGGGGCATGTGTGATTCCTGGATTGATTGATGCACATATGCATCCGGTAATGCTGGCAGATTTTTCACAGCAGATATCAGCTCTGCCGTCTAAGGTAAATTCTATTGCAGAATTGATTGAGGAAATCCGAAGGGTGCGGAAAGAGAAATTTGCCGACAGTCAGGATGGAAAATGGATTGAGGGCTGGGGATATGATGAAGGCAAATTTTCGGAGAAACGTTCTCTTAATCGGTATGATTTGGACGAAGGATGCAGTGATATGCCGGTCTGTATCATCAGAACCTGTGGACACATCCGCTGTGTGAACAGCAAAGCGTTGGAAATTGCCGGGATTGACAGGAATACTCCAGATCCGGAAGGCGGAGAAATTGAGCGGGATGCCAATGGTGAGCCTACAGGCGTTTTAAAGGAAAACGCGCGCAATCTTGTTACGCCGTTTATGCCTGTTGCTACCAGGAAGGAAAAGGTTCAGAATCTGGCGGCTTTGGGTGAGCTTCTCCTTTCCCAGGGGATTGTTGGAGTAACTGACATGGGAAATCTGGATAAGGGGGATAATTATCTGCTGTACCAGGAAGCCGCTAAAAAGGGATGGAAGCTGAAAACAGGGATTTATTACATGTGGGATTTCTTTGCAGGAGACCGTGAGTTTGATCTGTCCAGTGAGAAACTTGACAAAGAACAGCAGATATTTGCGGCTGGGCTTAAATTAATCGGGGATGGAAGCGTGTCTGGGCGTACAGCCTGGATGGGACGCCCTTATCAGGGAAGCAGCGCAGAATGCGGCATGCCAGTTTGTTCTGATGAATTGGTGGAATCGGCTGTTTCTTTTTGTAAAAGGAAACATTGCCAGTTATCAATACATGCGATGGGAGAAAAAGCAATTGAGCGTGCAGTGAACCGCCTTTGTCAGGAAGAAAACTGGATGGAAGAAAAAAATGTGCCATATACAAGAGTGGAACATATTACAGATCCGTCAGAAGAGAGCATTCAAAAGGCGGCAAAACATGGTCTTGCCTTTGTGACACAGCCTATTTTCATGTATGCAGAGATTGAAAGTTATCTGAAGAATCTGGGAGAGGAATGGATGAAAAAGTGCTATCCGGTAAAACATATGCTGGAGAGCAAAGTGCAGCTGTGCTTTTCGACAGATGCACCGGCTACATCTTGGGCAGTTCCGTCTGATCCATTTCCATGTATGAAAGCAGCAGTGACAAGGCGGGCCTGGGATGGAACGGATTGTGGAAGAGAACAGGCTGTAGATATTGAGACAGCAGTCAAATTATATACAAGAGAGTCTGCTAAAGCAGCAGGATTTTTGGATATGGGACAGCTGAAAAAAGGATATAGTGCGGATTTTGCAGTTCTGGATCAAAATATCTTTGAGATTCCCGCAGAGGAGATTGATAAGATAAAAGTGAAAAAAGTATTTATCAAAGGAAAAAGAGTTTATGAAATTTGAACCTCGAAAAGACATAAAGAGAATTATTATTGTCTGCCTGGCGGCAGTGATTATGGCATTGAATATTAAATCATTTGTACGGACAGGAGGCTTATATCCGGGTGGAGCAACGGGGCTTACCCTTCTGTTACAGAGAATGGGAGAATTGTTTTTTCATGTAACAGTACCCTATACTCTTGTTAACGTGGTTTTGAATGCGGTGCCGGTATATATAGGATTCCGGTTTATTGGAAAGAAATTTACGCTGTATTCTTGTCTTATGATTGTTCTTACCAGTGTGCTGACAGATATTTTGCCGGGATATGCAATTACTTATGATACGTTGCTTATTAGTATTTTTGGCGGATTGATCAATGGTTTAGTAATCAGTATGTGCCTTATGATGGATGCTACGACAGGGGGAACAGATTTTATTGCCATATTCCTGTCGGAGCGAAAAGGGATTGATTCCTGGAATATGGTACTTGGACTTAATATTGTGATTCTTGCTGCAGCTGGTATTTTATTTGGATGGGATAAGGCATTGTATTCCATTATATTTCAGTATACCTCTACTCAGGTGCTCCATATACTTTATAAAAAATATCAGCAGGAGACACTTTTGGTAGTGACAAACAAGTCAAAAGAAGTTTACGAAGCCATATCCAGGACAACAAATCATGGAGCAACGATTATCGAAGGAGAGGGGCCCTATGAGAAGAGGGAACGTAAGATCGTGTACTCGGTTGTATCCAGTGCTGAGAGTAAACGCGTGCTGAAAGCTATAAACGAGGCGGATCCGCAGGCGTTTGTCAATTTGATGAAGACAGAACAGATTGCGGGAAGATTTTACCATAAACCTACGGAATAACTATCCGATAAGACAAAATAAGGAAAAAATAGGACAAAGATTTTCCTTTTTTCTTATATTACAATTGTTTCATATTAAGAGAAAAGTGTAGATAACAAGGGTGTTTCAGGAGGGAAAAAGATGAAAGAAGTAACCTTGGAAAGATTAAATGAAGCAATTGAAAATTTTGCATTTGAAGGGAAAATGACAGAATGTCGCCCTTATGGAAGCGGACATATTAATGATACCTATTTGCTTTCTTATGAGATCGGGATGATGGGAAGACTTAAAGTAATCCTTCAGAGGATGAACAGTGAGGTGTTTGAACATCCTGAAGAACTTATGGATAATGTTACAAATGTTACGTCTTACTTGAAGGAAAAAATTGCGGAAAACGGAGGAGATCCGGAGAGAGAAACGCTGAATGTAATACCGACAAAAGACGGAAAATCATATTATAAAGATTCCGAAGGAAGCTATTGGAGATCTTATAAGTTTATTACTGGCGCCACTAGCTATGATAAAGTAGAAAAACCAGAAGATTTTTATGAAAGTGCGGTTGCTTTCGGTAATTTTCAGCGTCTTTTAGCAGATTTTCCAGCGGAGACATTGCATGAGACAATTAAAGGATTTCATGATACCAAGGCGAGGTTTGCTGCCTTTGAAAAAGCTGTTGAGGAAGATGTTATGGGTCGAGCATCATCCGTACAAAAAGAGATTGAATTTGTGCGAAACAGGGAAGAAAGTATTGCCAATTATTTTAGTGAATTGTTAGAACAAGGACAGCTTCCGCTGCGAGTTACACATAACGATACAAAGTTGAACAATATTATGATTGATGACAAGACAGGAAAAGGAATTTGTGTGATTGATCTGGATACGGTTATGCCAGGACTTGCCATGAATGATTTTGGAGATTCTATCCGGTTTGGTGCAAGTACAGCGGCAGAAGATGAAAAGGATTTGAGCATGGTATCCTGCAGCATGGAATTGTTTGATATTTACGCACGAGGATTTATTGAAGGATGCGGTGGCAAGCTGACAGATCGAGAGATCCTGGAACTTCCTATGGGAGCAAAGACAATGACTTATGAGTGTGGAATGCGGTTTCTTACGGATTACCTTCAGGGAGATACTTACTTTAAAGTTCATCGGGAAGGCCATAATCTGGATCGTTGCCGTACACAGTTTAAACTAGTGGAAGATATGGAACAGAAATGGCATACCATGCAGTCTATTGTAAAGAAATACATGTAATTGTTTTTGGATAAAGAATAAACATAGAAATGTAAAAAGCCGTTCCGGTACTGATATGTATCGGGGCGGCTTTTATATTATTGTATTAGCTGATAAAAACATTCATGATCTGTTTAAGCACGTTATGCAGATATGGCAGATATTCTTCCATGCTAACCGGCTGATTGCGCAGGATGCAGTTATAGCTGGTAGAACCGACCAGTTCAATGATGGTGAACAACATCAGCTGCGGAGATTGACAATCTATGTGGTAATGGTTCATTGAAGAAAGATAATGTTCATAAAATTGCTGGGATAAGAGGAATTTTGTGTCTGAAAATGTGTCAATAAAGATTCCGGAGGATAAATTTTTAGCCACAAATTGCATTAAAACAGGTTCGTTTTGAAACCGGTGTATAATATAGTCCGTTATAAAAAGTATTTCATCCTGAAAATTATCAACATTTGATTCTTCAAGAGCATGCCTTGCATCATCAAAAAGTTTTGCGGATTTAAAGGCAATGAGTTTGTCTCGTAGATCGTATTTGTCATTAAAATATAAATAAAACGTTCCTTTGGCAAGCCCTGCTTTGTTGACGATATCTGATATTGTTGTTTTGGCAAAGCCCTTTTCTGTAAATAATTCAAATGCAGCCTGAAACAGAGTGTCTTTTTTGATTTTTTTGTTTTCCTCTACTTTTCCCATATTCAACGTTCCTTATGCGAAATATTTTGTGCTGCCAAGGGACAGCTTACTGATTAGCAGTAGATTTTTAATTAGTTATTTTTTTATATATTATGGAGGTTTTTTATAAAAAAGTCAATGAAATGACCAAAGTTCATTTTTTTAAATTGAAAATATTGACTAATAGTCATTTTAGAGTTATAGTGTGAGAACTATAATTGATAAGGAGATGATGATTTTGGTCAAAGTGGGAAAATGGATCGCGAGGCATAGAGTGCTGATCTTGATCCTGGGTGCCCTGCTGGCAATTCCGGCATTTATAGGAATTGTGAAAACCAGAGTAAACTATGACCTTCTCAGTTATCTTCCGGAGAAACTGGAGACGGTAGAAGGGCAGGATATTCTTGTAGACGAATACGGAATGGGAGCCTTTTCTATGGTTGTAGTGGAGGATATGGAACTAAAAGATGTACAGAAGCTGGAGAATAAGTTCAGTGAAGTACCTCATGTGAAGGATGTACTCTGGTACGATGACATGGCAGATATTACTCTTCCGGTTGAGATGATACCGAAAGATTTAAGAGACGCCTTTTTTAACGGTGATGCAACGATGATGATTGCATTGTTCGATAATACAACTTCTTCGGATGAAGCGATGGGAGCGGTAACCCAAATGAGGCGTATTGCTGATAAACAATGTTTTATTAGTGGAATGACCGGTGTGGTTACAGATATTAAGAATCTATGTCTGCAGGAACTTCCAATTTATGTAGTTATAGCGGTGTTGTGTTGCTTGCTTGTACTTGAATTGACATCAGCGTCCTTTCTTGTTCCCATACTTTTTCTGCTCAGTATTGGACTTGCTATTGTATATAACCTTGGAAGCAATATTTTTCTTCAACAAACTTCCTATATTACAAAAGCGTTAACTGCAATTTTGCAGTTGGGAGTGACAATGGACTACTCTATTTTTCTGCTTAACAGTTATGAGGAGAATAAGGAGAGATTTCCAGGAGAAAAAGAACGGGCTATGGGGCATGCCATTGCAAACACGTTTAAATCAGTAGTCGGAAGTTCAATAACCACGGTTGCAGGTTTTGCAGCTCTTTGTTTTATGACTTTTGCACTGGGAAAAGATCTTGGGATTGTAATGGCTAAAGGAGTTATTATTGGAGTTCTATGTTGTGTTACCATACTTCCGGCTTTGTTGCTTGTCTGTGATAGATGGATTGAAAAGACAAGACATCGGATGCTTTTTAAGAACATGGACAGACCATCGGCATTTATTACAAAACACAGATTTGTCTGGCTTGGACTTTTTGTAGTACTGCTTTTCCCGGCAGTTTATGGAAATGATCATACAGGAATTTATTACAATATTGCACAGTCGCTGCCGGATTCTCTTCCAAGTAATGTGGCAAATGCCAAACTGGAAGATGAGTTTGATATGAGCAATATGCATATGATTCTTATTGATAAGGCAATGGATGGTACTGACAAACAAAAAATGTTGGAAGAGATTGATAAGGTGGATGGCGTGAAATGGAGCCTTAGTATGAATTCTCTCATTGGTCCAACTGTGCCGGAGTCTATGGTGCCTTCTGATATGAAAGAAATATTTCAAAGCGACCGGCATGAACTTGCTTTTGTCTGCTCGGAGTATGAATCTGCTACAGATGAAGTGAATGAACAGATTGCGCAGATTGACCGCATTGTGAAAGATTATGATGATAGCGCAATGGTCATTGGAGAGGCACCTTTAATGAAAGATCTTCAGGATGTAACAGACAGAGATTTAAAAATTGTCAATGTGATTTCAATGGCAGCAATATTTGTCATTATTATGCTGATCTTTAAATCAATTTCACTTCCCGTCATTCTTGTGGCTGTTATTGAATTTGCCATTGCAGTAAACATGGCTGTGCCATACTATATGGGAGTTCAGCTTCCATTCGTGGCAAGTATTGTGATTGGAACAATTCAGCTTGGCGCCACAGTTGATTATGCAATTTTAATGACAAGCAGATATCAGAAAGAACGAATGCGGGGAAGAGGAAAGAAAGAAGCTGTTGCGATTGCGCATAAGACGAGTATGCCTTCTATTATCAGCAGCGGACTAAGCTTTTTCGCAGCAACATTTGGTGTGGCATGCTATTCCAATGTTGATATGATCGGATCCATTTGTACGTTGCTTGCACGTGGGGCAATAATCAGCATGTTTACAGTAATACTTGTGCTGCCGGCAATGTTCAGAATGTTTGATAAAGTAATCTGTAAGACTTCAATAGGTTTTCTTGGAAAGGATGTGGGATAAAATGAACAGAAATGATAAATTGAAACAAAGGCTGACAACATCAGTTGCGGTAGGTCTGGCGGCTGTTGCAGGAACAATGCAAATCGGAGTACTGCCTGTACATGCGGCAGAAACGGATACATCAGAAAGTTCCAAGGCAGTTTATAAAGAAGAAACCGTATACGTTAATGCGGATGCCCTTGGCAATAGGACGCAGGTAACGGTCTCTGACTGGCTTAAAAATGCAGGGAAAACTGCATCTGTTAAAGATAAAAGCACACTTGAGAATATTAAGAATATAAAGGGAGAGGAAAGTTTTGTCCTGGATGGAAATTCCCTGACATGGGATTCACAGGGAAAAGATATTTATTATCAGGGGACAACGAATCAGGAGTTGCCAGTATCTGTAAAACTGACTTGGTATCTTGACGGAAAAGAAATCTCTCCGGATGAATTAAACGGAAAAAGCGGACAGTTGAAGGTGAAGATTGATTATAAAAATCTTTCCAGGAAAACAGTTACAGTGGATGGAAAGCAAGAAGAGGTGTATACACCTTTTGTCATGATGACAGGTCTCATTCTTCCGGAAGAAAATTGTTCAAATGTTGTTATTGATAATGGTCGGGTTATTTCGGATGGGAACAGAAATATTGTAGTAGGATTTGCTATGCCAGGTATGAAAGAAAGCCTGGGTATTACAGAAAATGATGCATTATCATCAGAAGTAATGCTGCCGGAAAGTCTCACGATCAGTGCAGAGGTGACAGATTTTTCGGTACCGTCTACTTTTACAGTGGCCCTGTCAGATTTGATGGAAAATATAGATCTGGACAAGATTGCTGATACCGGTGACTTACAAACTGCTCTTGATGATCTTGAAGATGCAGCGATTAAGCTGGTAGGCGGAACCGCTGATCTGTCAGACGGAGCAGATAGGCTTTCAGAAGGGATAGACAGCTATACAGAAGGTGTGGATCAGCTAAGCAGCGCTGTCAGTAAATATTTGGGTGATGATGGAGAGTTAAGTGGTAAAGTAACAGAATATGTCAATGGAGTAAATACTGTTGTCCTTGGAATAAAAGACTATACGGATGGAGCCGGTACATTGGCAGACGGAGTGATATCTTATATTAACGGAGAAGAACAGATTGCAGATGGAGCGGAACAACTGGCGGATTTAAGCAAGGGACTACAGCAGGTTCAGATGGCAATTCATCAGCTTACTCAGGCGACAGACGGAAAAACAGATAATGACGGTGGAAAAGATTTGAAAGCGGCGTCTCAGGCTCTTGCGGATGGAACGCAGAAGATGGAGGATGCTTTGGGATCAGAGGCTGTTAAGAAATTAATGAGTCAGGTGGATGCTATGACAGAATCTGGACAGGAATTGATCAGTCAGGCAGAGGACCTGGAAGAAAGTATGCAGCAGGGGATCGCCGAACCGGTGCAGAATATTACTTCGCAGCTTCAGAATCTTTCCGGAGAGCTTCAGAAGATGACTCAGCTTCAGGATAATCTTCAAGCGGCATGCAGTCGAATTAATACGATAGTAAATGAAGATAATGTCACAATTAAGGATGCAAAAACAAAAGGTTCATCTGTACGGCAGTCGGTAGCAACGTCAGTTGCAGCACTTGAAAAAGAGAAAGAATCCCTTCAGTCAACAGATCCAGATGCAGCACAGAAAATTCAGGATGTGATAGATACATTAAATGCAGCAGGGGAATCAGCTGGTGCATTGGAAAATTTAAAAGAATTAGATACAGTTCAGACAGATCAGTTAGGTGATGCTGCAATTGATACGGAAGCAGTTGCTCAGGCAGCAGATGCAGTTCGCAAAAATATGAACATATTTGTCTCAACTGCAGGCGAATTGAGCCAGCAGCTTCCGGTACTTCAGAATAAGATTGAGGATATGAAACAGTCCGCAAATACACTTCCGGACAATGGGCTTACTGAATTTTCAAAGCAGGTAGATCAGCTTAATAAAGGAATGCAGCAGCTCAATGCAGCAATTGGTGGAGAAGGAGGTCTTTCGGAAAGTATTTCATTCCTTGACCAGTCGGTAGCAGAAGATTTTCCAAAGGCGATGCAGGGAATCGATGCTCTCAATGGAGGATTTGATAAGCTGGAAGTATATAACAGCCAGCTGCTAAATGGAGCTTATGACTTGAAAGAAGCAGGGAAAACTCTGGCAGGAGGAGCAGATACACTTTTTGCAGGAACAAATACTTTAAGTTCTGGACTGAATGCGATTGGAAGACAGATGAATGAAGGAACCTCTCTTTTGACACAAAACAGCGGAACACTCCGTGACGGGGCAAAGGCATTAAAAGATGGATCCCATACACTGGCAGAAAGTATGAGTCAGTTTGAGGAGCAGGGGACAAAACAGTTGAAAGTCACGGTGGAAGAACAGTTGGGAGATGTTGTAGATCGTTTGAAGGCTCTGAATTCATCAGAAGCAGAGTATGATACTTTTAGCGGAAAATCTTCTTCTATGGATGGAAGCGTAAAATTTATCATAGAAACAGAAGCAGGGGAAGATTAAATAAATCCCATTGAAAAATATGAGTCGAAATGTTATTGTTAAGGAATCAAAACAAAGGGGAAACAATAGCATGAGGCTGACAGTAAATGACATAAAGAAATTGTGGGAAAACGGACAGGCAAAACTGGTGGCAGGAGAGAAAGGACTGGATCGTACAGTTGTAGTTTATGATATGATGGAGCAGCCGGATATTAAACCATGGCTTAGGAAAGACATGCTGCTGATTACTACTGGCTATGCGATTCGTAATAATAAGGAAGCAGTGCTAAACTTGATTCGTGACCTCAATGAAGTGGGAGCAGCTGCACTGGCAATCAAAACGCGTTTTTTTGATCAGTTTCCAGAAGAAGCATTAAAGCTGGCGGATGAACTTCATTTTCCCCTGTTTTTCCTGAATAATGCATTAGGATTTATTGAAGCAGTGTATCCGGTTATGGTTGCTATTGTGGAGGCAAAGAACGGTGTGGAAATGCGGACACGTTACCAGATCGGACAGATTGAAAAAAAAGAGCTGGATCGAAAATTTTATTTCGACTTAATACAGGAAAGATTTGAACGGGAGGAAGAAGCCCAGATTAGGGCTAATTCCCTATATTGGCCGATGATGCCTGCAAGAATGCTGGAGATTTGTTCCAGACATCCAGGACCGGAGTGGTTTGGACAGAAAAAAGAGAAAGCAGAACAAATGGCGGAAGCATTTTTTATGCAGCAAAATCTTGCTTATATCATAATTTCTCTTCCGGAAAAAACAGTAATGTTATTCCGGCAGCCAGATCGTATTTCTGCATTAAAAAAGGCATTGGAACAACAGGTGGAAAATCTGGAAAAAACAGTAAAAACGGATCTGTATGTGGCAATTTCTGACAGGATCGACAGCTATTTGGATATGCCAAAAGTGTCACGGCAGGTGTCCGATCTTTGCCGAATTGCGGGTATTGATTCTGTGGAAGACAAAGTCCTGTGGTGGGAAGAAATGAAATATGAAGAGCTTCTGTTGGAAATTTCTAAACTTCCTATGGTAAAGTCTTATATAAAAGAACGTCTATACAATCTGGAAGAATATGACAGGAAACATGGAACCAATCTTATGGAGACGTTGGAAGTGATGCTTCGAAATGGAGGATCAAAAAAGCAGACAGCTGAAAAATTGTATCTTCACAGAAATACTATGATATACAGGGCAAAAAAGATTGAAGAGATTTTGCAGTGCAATATAGGAGATTTCAAAACTTTGCAGGAGCTGTCATTTGTTTGTCGGGTAAGAGAATATCTGACAGAAAATGAAGGGGAACATAAATAGTTTTGTCAAAAAATGTGCATTGGGCACAAATAGTCTGGCTGAAAATTGGTTTCAGAGAATAAAGACTTCAATTCAATAAAGTGCTAAAATGAAAGCGTGTTAAGCCAATGTGGGTGATCTTCACATTGGCTTTCTTTGTACCTACGGTAAGCTTTTTTGCCCCTAAAAAGGGGAGAAGTAAGGTAAATGGGAGAAAAGGAGGAGAAAAAGATGGACGAACAAGAAAAGAAATCCTATGAACAGCTGGATATTACAGCACAAGAGCATCCGAAGGCATTAGCTCCGCAGGTTCTTATACTGAATATTGTTATGAGTGTGCTCGGAGCAATTATTGGTCTGGAATTGATCGTACGTACAGGTGTAGCTCCAAACACATCAATTGTTGGTGCCTTGTTTGCGATCATACTTTCCAGAATTCCCCTGGTGTTTTTGCAGAAATACAGGAGTATTCACAGTCAGAACCTGATTCAGACATCCATATCAGGTGCGACATTCTCAGCAGCAAATAGTTTGCTTCTTCCTATTGGTATTCCGGTTATTATGGGAAGAGAAGATTTGATGTTTCCAATGTTGATTGGTGTGTTTATAGCAACAATTATTGACGCAACCATTCTTTATAAGACATTTGATTCGGAAATGTTCCCGGCAGAGGGAGCGTGGCCTCCGGGAGTGGCTTCCGCACAGTCTATCCTGGCAGTCGTAGAAAAAGGGCGGAAAGCAATGTTGCTTCTGGTAGGTATGGCCATCGGTATTGGTGGTAAAGTGATTGGTATCCCGACAGACCTTCTTGGTGTGTCCTGGTTCGGTGATTTTGCAGCTATGGCAGCCCTTGGTGTTGGTAGTATTGTCATTGGTGTTATTAAAACCAATGGATTTGTTATTGATATTTTTGGAAAAAGTTTCCCGGTTGTTACAGATATTTTTGGAAAAGGTGCAGATCTTACTGTTGATCCAATGTTCCAGTATATGCCTCATGGCATTATGATTGGTGCAGGTCTTATTGCACTTCTTCAGGTGTGCAGAATGTTGTTCTCCAAAAAGGGAAATGATGCAAGTGCGGCAGGAAAATTCAGTCGTAGCATGGGAAATATGAAGAGTGCTCTTGGATGGGGCTATGTTGCTTATTTTGTTGTAGCGATTGCATTAGCAGTCATTACTGGAATCTGGTCAGATATGTCTCCCCTTAAATTAATTATATGGGTTATTTATGCAGCGTTTGCAGCTATTGCTTCTGAACTGATTGTAGGAATTTCTGCAATGTATTCCGGATGGTTCCCAGGATTTGCAACAGCACTTATCTTCCTTTTGGTAGGTATGCTGATTGGCTTCCCAAGTATGCCGTTAGCTGTACTGGTTGCTTATACAGCAGCAACAGGACCGGCTTTCTCAGATATGGCATATGACCTGAAGTGTGGTTATATTCTTAGAGGATATGGAAAAGATCCTGAACTGGAGAAAGTAGGAAGAAAACAGCAATTTATTTCAGAGATCGTTGGATTTACTGTTGCATTTATTATGGTAGCACTTCTTGCACGTACATATTTCTCACAGGGATTGTACGCACCGGTAGATGCCACTTTTGCAGCTACAATTGAAGCAGGTGCAGGCGGAGCAGTTGCAAAATGGCTTCTGATTTGGGCGATTCCAGGAGCGATTATTCAGCTTCTTGGAGGTTCCAGACAGGTAGGAATTCTTTTCGCAACTGGTCTTCTTGTAGGAAGTACCATTAATGGTCTCACGATTATTGTAGCATTGATTATTCGTGCAGTGCTTGTAAAGAAAAACAAAGAAAACGAGCACACACTCAATATTCTGGGTGCAGGCGCACTGGCAGGTGCGGCTTTGTACAGCTTCTTTACGGCGACACTTGCCCTTGGAAGCAAGAAAAAATAACGGTTCTATTCAAGTGTCGGCTTAAAAGATTCGTCTTTATGCCGACATTTGTAGTATGATACAGATAAATGGAAAGAAGGGATTTTCAAGTGAAAAAGACAGAAGGATTTAAACTTACAGCAGAAGTTCTGGACGATGTTCTTGTAGGAGGTACAATCCTTGGCGGCGGAGGTGGCGGTGACCCGGTCAAGGGAAGAAAATATGCGAAAATTGCAGTAGAGTATACAGATCTTCGTCTTGTTTCTATTGATGATATCGATGATGATGCTGTTCTTTTAACAGCTTCCTTAGTAGGGGCACCAAATGCGAAGGATCAGTTTATGACGGCAAAGGATATTGCCTATACGATTGAAATGATTAAGAAGAATACGGATCTGAAATTGGGTGGAATTATTACCAATGAGCAGGGAGGAGAAGCGTCTGTTAACGGATGGCTTCAGGCGGCTATTTCAGGACTTCCTCTTGTAGATGCACCATGTAATGGTCGTGCGCATCCTACTGGAGTTATGGGGAGTATGAACTTGCATAAACAGAAAGATTATAAGACAGTTCAGGCATGCGTAGGAGGAAATCCGGAGACTGGAAATCATGTGGAGTGTTTCTTCGAAGGAAGCATTGAGCATACGTCAAAACTGGTACGTCTTGCATCTATTGAGGCAGGTGGGCTGGTTGCAGTTGCCAGAAATCCGGTGACAGCGGCTTATGCGAAAGAAAACTGTGCTGTCGGTGGTGTCAGGTTTGCTATCGAAACAGGAAAAGCTTTTCGAAAAGGACTGGAAACTTCTGTGGAGGAAGCAGTAAAAAATGTATGTGAATTTCTTGGAGGGTCTGTTCTTGCAAGAGGAGAGGTGTCTAATTTCTCCATAGAGACAACGGGAGGATTTGATGTGGGATATGCAGAAGTCGATGGCTGTCAGCTGACTTTTTGGAATGAGTATGCGACAGCAGAAAAAGATGGGAAACGGCTTGCAACCTTCCCGGATCTTATTATGACCATCAATGCAAAGACAGGCGAACCTGTGACTACAGCTATGATGGAAGAAGGTCTGGACGTATATGTGATCGGGACAGACAAGAAGAATCTGAAACTGTCAGCCACTATGTTTGACGCTGAGCTGTTGAAACAGACAGAAGAAGTCGTGGGAAAAGATTTGGTAAGTTACCTGTAGATACAGACTTCCATTAGTAAATAGAAAAGAATCAAAGTGAAAAGGAGAAGAGAACAATGTTAATGAAACAGATTATTGATGCATTCGATGTATTGGATGATGCAAATGTGACTGGAAAGAAAGTAGAAGAATATTTAAGAAATATCAAAGAAGATGCAGATATTGAGGTATATGAATTGAAGGGACCTAAAGGTTCTACAGATATGCTTAAAGTACGAATTCCAGGATCTAAGGGAAAGACAAACGGAGGAACAGCACCAACTATCGGACTTCTGGGAAGACTGGGAGGCCTCGGGGCACGTCCGGAGCGGATCGGTTTTGTATCAGATGGTGACGGGGCGCTGGCAGCAGTGGCACTTGCAGCTAAGCTTTTGGATATGCAGAACAAAGGAGATATGT
The DNA here is from genome assembly GCA_019423745.1 of Lachnospiraceae bacterium. GTDB lineage: Bacteria > Bacillota > Clostridia > Lachnospirales > Lachnospiraceae > Claveliimonas. Next base: position 31,842 of record JAHZAV010000014.1, on the reverse strand, counting down.
TGGAAGGCGACGTGCTGATTTCTACGCATATCTGTCCGGATGCACCGACACAGCCCCACGATCCTGTTCCGTTTATGGGATCTCCTGTAGAAATGTCACAGGTAAACAAAGAGGAAGTATCAGATGAGCTGGATGCGATTCTTTCCGTTGATACGACAAAAGGAAATCGTGTTATTAATACAAGAGGATTTGCGATTTCTCCTACTGTAAAAGAAGGATATATTTTAAGAACATCAGAAGATCTGTTGGATCTGATGCAGATTACAACAGGAAGGCTTCCGTATGTATTCCCGCTGGCAACACAGGATATTACTCCTTACGGAAACGATGTACATCATATTAACAGTGTACTCCAGCCATGTACAGCAACAAAGGCTCCGGTTGTAGGCGTTGCCATTACAACAGAAGTTATGGTTCCAGGATGTGCAACAGGCGCAACTCATGCAGCAGACGTGGAAGAAGCAGCACGTTTTATGCTTGAGGTAGCAAAGGCATTTGGACGAGGACAGTGCAAATTTTATGATGAGGATGAATATGCCCGCATTGTAAAATTGTATGGAACCATGAACCATTTACAGACATTAGGAAAAGAATAAGAGGTGAATCAAAAATGAAAATTGGTGCAATCACCATAGGACAGGCTCCTAGAGTAGACGTAACATCAGATATTATGGACATTTTTGAGGGGCAGGCTGAACTATTGCAGGCAGGCGGTCTGGATGGACTGACAAGAGAGGAGATTGCAGCATTTACCCCAGAAGAGGGAGACTATGTACTTGTCTCCCGTCTGACGGATGGTACCTCTGTCACTTTTGCAGAACGTTATATTTTGCCAAGGCTGCAACAGGCTATTGATGAGATGGAAGCAGCCGGATGTAAATTGATTATGTTTTTCTGTACAGGTAAATTTCCGGAAACGTTGACGTCTAAAAATATTCCGTTGATTTATCCTTGTGATATATTGGACCGAATTGTGCCTTTGATGACAAAAAAGTCCAACATTATCTGCATGACTCCGTCACCACTGCAGCTTGCACAGACAGAAGGAAAATGGAGTCAGTATGTAAATAAGGTGACATCTATTGCGGCTTCTCCCTATGGAGCATGGGAGGATCTGGAGAAGGCAGCGGAACAGGTAAAAGATATGGATGCTGATCTGATCGTTCTGGATTGTATTGGATATACGCAGGAGATGAAACGGATGTTTGAGGAGAAAACCGGAAAAATGGTTGTTCTTCCAAGAACGCTTCTTGCTCGTGTTGTTTCAGAGTTGACGGATTTGAAGAAGAGAGGATAGACATAAGATGAAAGACTTAGTAAAAATTGCAGAACAGGTGCTAGTTTCCTGTCTGGGAGTGAAGAAAGAAGAATCTGTACTTGTCATCACAGATGATACAAGAAAGGAAATAGGGGAGGCAATATATGAAGCTGCCTGCCATCTTGGCTGTGAAGGAATGCTGCTTGTTATGAAAGAAAGAGAAGTCAGTGGACAAGAACCGCCCAAAGCAGTAGCGGAAGCAATGAAAATGGCCGATGTTGTAATCGCTCCGACAGCAAAATCTCTGACTCATACCAGTGCAAGAATTGAGGCAGCCGCAGCAGGGACTCGAGTTGCAACTATGCCTGGTATTACAAAAGAAATGTTCAGCCAAGGCGCTATGACAGCGGATTACAGTGAAGTGGAGAAACTGACAGCAAAAATCACAGATATGCTGACCAGAGCAGACAATGCAAAAATTGAAAAAGATGGTATGGTATTAAATATCAGTCTGAAGGGAAGAGACGGCGTGCCAAGTCCAGGAGTATATAAAGAAACCGGAAAATGTGGAAATCTTCCTTCGGGAGAAGCCTACATTGCACCTTTAGAAGATGGATCGGAAGGTGAGATGATCATAGATGGTTCTATGGTGGGTATTGGTAAGTTGGAAAGTCCCCTTCATATGAAAATCAGCGGCGGAAAACTTCGTCAGGTAACAGGAGAAAAAAGTGAAAATCTGGATATCCTGTTGAAAAATGAAGAGAACGGTACCCTGTGTGAACTGGGAATCGGTACAAATGAAGCAGCGGTTCTGAATGGAATTATTCTGGAAGATGAGAAGGTGTATGGAACAGTACATATTGCATTTGGAACAAACACATCTTTTGGCGGGGTGAACAAGGCAGAGTGTCACATGGACGGTATTATTTTAAAACCTACACTTTATCTTGATGATACGCTTGTCATCAAAGAAGGAGTATTTCAGGTATAAATGAGAAGAAAGAGTTCCGCTTGCGGAGCTCTTTGTTCTTATAAAAGCTCCATATATTATAAAAATGACAAAGGAGGAAATAAAATGAGTGAACAGAAAAAAAAGTTTAAAGTTGGGCTTATCCGGGTTCTGACTTGTGATGATCCGGAAGTATTATATTCCCATCAAAAACAGATTATGGAAAAATTCCCCACTCTTGAAGTGGAAACAAAGTGTATTCCGGACCAGCCCGAAGGTATTCATAGTCCCGAACTTTGTGAGATGGCAGTTCCCAAAATTGTAGATACAGCAAAATCTTTTCAGGATGTAGATATGATTATAGTCAGTTGCGCGGATGATCCGGGTGTACGCCAGATAAGAGAAGCGCTGCCGGGACTTCCGGTAACCGGGGGAGGAGAGACAGCGGTGGCTCTTGCGCAGCGGTACGGATCAAAAATTGGAGTTTTGGGAATTACAGATTATGCCCCGGATGCATATGCGCGTCTTCTTGAGGGGAAAATGATTCTTGAAAAGCCGGAAGGGGTGGACAGTACATTAGATCTGATGACGGAAGAAGGAAGAAAAGAGGTCCTTGCTTCCGGAAGAAAATTAAAAGAAAAAGGAGCAGAGGTGATTGCTCTTGCATGTACTGGACTTGCCACGATTGGTGTGGCAAAAGAGCTGGAGGAAGCAACAGGGCTTCCGGTCATTGATCCAGTGCTGGCAGAAGGGCTTTTTGCCTATTATGAGAGCATCCGAAAATAAATCGGTACTGATTTGAGATGAGGATGCTATTAGGAGAAGAAAGCGGCAACAGCCGGAAAAAAGTGTCCCAGGATCAAAGTGAGGATTGGAAAGAACAGAGCAGGAAGCATATTTCCTACTTTCAAGAGCTTTCCAAATGTGGTATTAATCCCTATGCAGAAAATGAGGGCAGAACCGACAAAAGAAAGCTGACTAATCAGTACTTCACTTGCAAAGGATCCAGCCATGGCTGCAATGGCAGTAATGCTTCCCTGATATAGGAAGATGGGAATAGCCGAACAGAGAGTTCCTCCGCCGTAAATGGAAGCATTCACCAGAACAATCACAAAGTCAAGGATTGCTTTTGCAGTAAGCATGGAAATATCATGGTGGATACCATCCTCAATGGAACCGACAATTGCCATGGCGCCGATACAGATAATCAGGGATGTGTTTACAAAGCCGTCCACAAAGGAAGAACCATTACGAGAATGAAAAAAATCTCTGAGCCATAAACCGAAATGCTCAATTTTTCCTTCGACATTAAGAAGTTCTCCGATAAGAGAACCAAGTGTCAGAGAAAAGATAAGAAGCATAGTTCCTCGAGTTGAAATGGTTCCGTTTTCTATGGTAAGCATATAGGAAAGCGTGCCTGAAATACCGATAAAAACGATAGCAATACCGCTTCCTTTCATGAGAATATCCTGTACATTTTCCCGCAGGCCTTTTTTTAAGAAAAGTCCCAGGGTTCCGCCAGCAATGACGGCTAAAGTATTAATAATGGTTCCAAGTCCAAACATAGTAGTCCTCCTTTGTATACCGATATAGTCTTTTGATGAAAAGAGCTTCGGTTTTACAATTTGCAACAGAAAACATTTTAACGAATCCGCCAGGAAAAGTAAATACTTTCGGCGGCAGATGAGGTGAAAGAACATGGATATACAGCAGGCAATTGAACAAAGACACAGCATTCGATCTTTTCAGGATAAGAAAGTGCCAGAAGAGGTGCTGCTTAAACTGGCCCAAGCAGCTCAGATGGCTCCGTCTGCCAGCAATCTGCAGGCATGGAAGTTCCTGTTTGTTACAGATGATATTCTTAGAGATAAAGTAGATTTTTTCAGTCCCGGACTTTCCGGTAAGCCGCCGGTTATTCTTGTGATTTGCTCGGATATGGAAAAAGCACTTACCAAAGGCGGGGAGAATTCAAAGATCTATGGATGTATGATGGATGCATCCATGGCGGCAGAAAACTTAATGCTGGCCGCGTTGGAGCATGGTCTTGGCACCTGCGCCATAAAATCTTACAATGATGCAGCAATACGGAAGATTTTAAAAATCCCGGAAGAATACAGGATTGAACTACTTATTTCCATCGGATATCCTGAGGGACAACCCAGGTGCCCGCAAAGACCCCAGGTGAAGGAAGTTGCATTTTTTAATACATTTGAAAAAGAGTAATATTGAAACAGAGTGAACAGAAGGAGAGAAAGGAATGGATCACAAAGAATTTGAACTTTTGATTTATTTAATTACGAGCGCCCAGGGTCTTCCAGGAGAACCAAGAATTTATGGTTCTATCCGGCTTACGGAAGCAGCGTCCAAGCTGTGTCGGATTATGCTGGAAAAAGAGCCCCAAAATGAGGGAATAAAAAAACTGGCAGAGCGCATTGATAAAGACAAGGGGAAAGCCCTGTCCCAGGAAGAAGAGTTCTGGCAGATGTTAAAGGAAGTATCGGAACTGTTAGTAGAATGTATGTGATGAAATACTATCTTGTGTGGAACAAATTCGAAATATCTGCTATACTGTTAGCGGCAGCTTATGCTGCCGCTTTCCTATATTTTCACAAGAAAGGAGAAATATATGGCAGTTAGAGGAAGTGTATTATTATATAATTTTACAGATAAAGAGAGAACAGATAAGGTTAAATTTATCTTCGTTCTTATGGGAATTAAAATTAAAACAGTAGAGAAAACAGACTATCTTCAGAAAATCGGTGCACTTGCGGGAGTAGAAGGTATCGAGCGTACCGAAGAGATTTATGAAGGAGAAGGATTTGAAGATGAAATGCTGGTGATTAATCATCTGACAGATTCTCAGATGAACAAGATGCTTGCTTATCTGAAAAAAGAAGGTCTTAATATACCTTTAAAAGCGGCATTAACACCGACTAATATAAATTGGAATACGCTGGAACTTCACGAAGAACTGGTGAGAGAGCATGAAGAAATGCAGAAAATGATTGCGGCACAAAAAGCTGGCAGAAAAGAGGAAGAAAACAGGAATGATTAACGGAGTGAAATACGCAAGGCAAAAGGGCGGGATGCGGTTAGAAAAGTGTTCTGTCTGCAGCGGGCAGGTCACAATTCCGGAACAGATAGAAGGGGAGCTGGTCCGCTGGGCCGCTCCCTATGCGTTTTCTGGGACAAAAATTACTTCGGTTATATTGCCACGTCATATGGAACAAATCGGAAATTATGTGTTTTATCGTTGCTTTCAGTTAAAAAATCTGTCCTTTTCTGATTCTTTGATCGATGTGGGGGCAGGGGCTTTTACAGGGTGTGGAATCCGACAGATTGAAGTGCGTTTTCATCAAGGAGAGAAGTCCGTGCTGAAATTTATTGCGGATGAGATACGATATGCCCTTACGGTGACGATGCAATATTATCGGGCAGGCGGGATGGTAGAAACAGCAAAGCTGATTTTTCCGGAACATTATGAGGAAGCTGTAGAAAATACTCCGGCCAGAATTGTAGAGACCCATTATCACGGATCAGGGGGAGATTACCGACAATGCTTTTATGATAAGGAGTTAAATTATAGCGAGTATGATAAGCTGTTCCCTAGAGCAGTTGCAGAAGAGACGACAAAGACGACAGCAGAAATGGCTTCTCTGCGGCTTCGATATCCCTATAAGCTATCGGCAGGAGCCATGGCGGAGTATGAAGCATATGTCAGAGAGCATTTGACAGCGGCGTCATCCATCTATATTGACAGAGAAGAAGCGGATATGCTGTGCTTTTTTGGGAAGAGAGGTTTTTGGACGCAAGATACGCTGGAAAGTGCTATTGAGGAAGCAGCGGCAAAAGAAAAGACGGAAATGCTAAGTGTGCTCATGGAACAGAGACATCGGTATTTTCCTAAAAAGAAAAAGGTATTTGATCTATGACAGAGGAAAGAACAAATGTAGAAAAAAGACAGGAAATTGGAAGAGAAATTTTGGTTCTTGCAAGAAATACGCTTTATCTTAAAATGCGATTTCTTGATGTGGCTCTAAGCAGCTTTGTTTTTTCGGCAGATACGGTAACAGATCCGGCCGGTACGGATGGTTTTTCAATTTTTTACCATCCTGAAAGTTTAGGAAAATTGTACAGTCAAGATCAGGTTTTAGTGAACCGGCTTTATCTTCACATGGTGCTTCATTGTCTGTTTCATCATTTGACCAGGCGAAATGGAAGGGACAAAGAACTTTGGAACATTGCCTGCGATATTGTGGCAGAATCCATGATTGATACCATGCAGCATCGACCGGTTTTAAGGTCTCGTTCTTTTTTGCGTAGAGAAACGTATCGGAAACTGTATCAGGAAATGAAAGTGTTGACTCCGGAAAAAGTATACGGTTATTTGGAAAGCCAGAAACTGAATGAGAGAAAGCTTCAGGAGCTGGCGGAGGATTTTTATGCAGACAGTCACATATACTGGCCAGATGATAAGGAAGAGGAACGTCGTCAAGAGATTGAGAACCAGTGGCAGAACAAGACAGAGGAAATGGAGACGGATATGGAAACGTTCTCAAAAGAAGCTACCTCTTCTTCTGGAAATTTGTTAGAACATGTGAAAGTAGAGAATAAAGAGCGGTTTCAATATGGAGATTTCTTGAGAAAATTTGCAGTTTTAAGAGAAGAAATGGCAGTAGATGAAGATTCCTTTGATTATTCGTTTTACAGTTATGGCCTTAGGCTTTATGGCAATATGCCTTTAATTGAGCCGCAGGAGTGGAAAGAGACAAAGAAAATCGAAGATTTTGTAATTGTGATAGACACATCTATGTCCTGTTCCGGAGAGCTGGTGCGAAAATTTCTGGAAGAGACTTATACTGTGTTAAGTGAGCAGAATAGTTTTTTCCGGAAAGTGAATATCCATATTATTCAGTGTGACGAGACCATACAGTCGGATCAAAAGATCACGGATGGGGAGGAACTGAAAAAATATATGGAGGATCTGGAGCTAAAAGGAGAAGGCGGGACAGATTTCAGGCCTGCTTTTGCTTATGTAGAAAAGCTTTTGGGGCAAAACGAGTTTTCACAGCTTCGGGGGCTGATTTATTTTACAGACGGACAGGGAATCTACCCGAAGAAAATGCCACCTTACGAAACAGCATTTGTCTTTATGAAAGAAGATTATGAGGATGTGGATGTCCCCTCCTGGGCTATGAAATTAATACTGGATGAGGAAGATGTCAGGAAGATGCCCGGGAATCCCGGGGAGAGAAAAGGAGATACACAATGGATATAAAACGAGCAAAAAAAGAAATTCAGGATTCCGTAATGGCTTATCTGAAGAAGGATTCCTATGGAGAATATATGATACCTTCTATCAGGCAGCGTCCCATTCTTCTGATGGGGCCTCCGGGAATCGGAAAGACACAGATTATGGAGCAGGTGGCAAGAGAGTGCGGGATTGCCCTTGTATCCTATACGATCACTCACCATACGAGACAAAGTGCGGTAGGTCTTCCTTTTATAAAAGAGAAAACATATGGAGGTCAGACTTATTCCGTTACAGAATATACAATGAGTGAGATTATTGCTTCTGTCTATGAGAAAATGGAATCCACCGGGTTAAAAGAAGGAATTCTCTTTATTGATGAGATCAATTGCGTTTCAGAAACCTTGGCGCCGACAATGCTTCAATTTCTGCAGTGCAAGACATTTGGCAATCAGAAGGTTCCGGAAGGCTGGATTATCGTAGCTGCAGGAAATCCACCGGAATACAATAAATCAGTACGGGAATTTGATGTGGTGACGTTGGATCGGATCCGCCGGATTGATGTGGAAGAAAACTATGAAGTCTGGCGGGAATACGCTTACCGTGCCAACATTCATCCGGCGATTTTATCTTATCTGGAAATACGGAAAGACTGTTTCTATCGGATGGAAACAACTGTAGATGGGAGGACTTTCGTGACGGCCCGTGGCTGGGAGGACCTCTCTGAACTTTTAAAGGTTTATGAAGCAATCGGCAAGAAGGTGGACAGGGAAGTAGTGCATCAGTATTTGCAGCACTGGAAGATCGCAAAAGATTTTGCTAATTATCTGGAACTTTTTCATAAGTATAAAAAGGACTATGGATTGGAAAAAATTCTGGAAGGACAGTATGGAAAAGCCACATTGGATAAATTAAAATTTGCTTCTTTTGATGAGCGTTTGAGTGTGGTAGGAATGCTAATAGGAAAGCTTGGAGAGCTGTTTCGGGACAGTTATCTTTCAGACCAGTATGTAACCAGACTGTTTGGATGGCTTAAGAAGTATAAGGAGCAGGGGAATCTTCCTGATATAAAAAAGGCGGCGGAAGAAGAGTATGAGAATCTTTGCAGGGCCGGACAATTGACAAAGGAAGCGGATCGTATGCTCCGTAAAGTGGTGGATGTGCTGGAGAAATATCTTTTGATTCTGAAGGAAGAACATCTGGAAAAGTCAGAAAGCAAGGAGGCAGCTTTTGAGAGAATCCGGGAAGAATTTGCCAAAGAATCTGATAAGAGGCAGAAGATTGTCGATAAGACAGGAGAAGCCCTGGACCATGCCTTTGATTTTATGGAGGACGCATTTGGGGACAGCCAGGAAATGGTCTGCTTTGTAACAGAGCTGAATACAAACTATTATAGTATCCAGTATTTAAAAGAAAATGACTGTGACAAGTATTTTAAATATAACAAGGGACTTCTTTTTGATGAACGGAGAGAGAAGATTTTAGAAGAATTAACGGAAATGGATTAGTGTTTGTAACAACCCCCTTCGTTTCTGCATATGCTGGAGTAGAAAGATTGTGCAATTAGGAGGAGTTTTATGGCATATTCAATCATGCTGGATGCAGGACATGGAGGACGAGATCCGGGAGCAGTGTACAACGGCCGTCAGGAAAAGGATGATACACTGCGTCTGGCTCTTGCTGTGGGAGAAATTTTGCAGAACAGAGGTATTGATGTAGAGTATACACGTACGACAGATGTTTATGAGACGCCTTACGAAAAGGCAATGGAGGCCAATCAGGCAGGTGCGGATCTCTTTATATCAATTCATCGAAATTCATATCCCAGGGACAATGAGGTGTCAGGTGTAGAGTCATTGGTGTACGATCTGTCGGGATTAAAGTACCAGATTGCGGAAGCAATTGATGAAGAGCTTGCTACGGTGGGATTTGTAAATCTGGGTGTAAAAGCACGTCCAAATCTGGTTGTACTTAAAAGAACAAAGATGCCGGCAGTGCTTGTAGAAGCAGGGTTTATCAATTCGGATACAGATAATATGCTTTTTGACCAGAACTTTGATGATATTGCACTTGCTATTGCGGAAGGCATTCTGGATACGTTGCAAAGAAATGGTTTCATCGATGGAAGTACAGAAGACCAATATGAAAATAATGAATTTGAAAATGCAGTGGTCCAGGATTACCGTGTTCAGGTGGGGGCTTTTCGAAACCGCACATATGCTGAACGACTGCGGGGAGAACTTTTAGAACAAGATTTTCCTGCTTATATTGAAGATTCAGATGGTTATTTAAGGGTTCAGGTAGGCGGTTATGATACGTTGGAGGAAGCAGTGGCTATGGAACAGCGTCTGAAACGGGCAGGATATTCTACGGTAATTGTGTCCTGATTTCTTCACCGTGTTCTGGTGAGCAGATGAGAATGGTCAACTCTGGTAATTTATGCAAAATTCTGCTATAATATCGGCAGACTTTAGGTATGATCCGGAGGAGATATGATGGCAGATAAATTGAAGTTTCAGGAAAAATTAAGTGGAATTTTGCAGCTGGCAGAAGAAAAACAGATGCATCTTAATATAGAAGAAATAGAAAAATTCTTTGCAGAGGAAAACCTTTCATCAGAACAGATAGATCTGGTGTGTGATTACTTACTATCACAGAAGGTAGCCGTGTCAGGATACGAAAAAAAAGTGGGGGTAATTCGTACAGCAGGCGAAGAAGACCGACAGGAACTGACTAAGGAAGAGCAAGATTATCTGGAAAGTTATCTTCGGGAAATTGGTGAGATGATATCTCATACGGCAGAGGAAAGCCGTATGGCTTTCTATATGCCGTTGGTCACAGAAGAGGCGTTAAGGATTCCGAGAGAGGGCGTATTTTTAGGAGATGTGATACAAGAGGGAAATGTGAGTCTTGTCAGTGCTCTTGCCCGGTATGCACCAGGAGAAGAAGTGCAGGAAGAAATTTTGGAAGAAGTAAGAGCTGGAATGCGTGCTCTTTTAGAATCACAGTTGGAGATGAAAACACGGGATCGTAAGATGGTAGAAAGGGTATCGGATTTAGAGGCTACCATTAAAGAGATGAGCGACGGTCTGGGACGTAAAGTGGATGTGGAGGAAGTAGCAGAGAAGATGGGGATATCAGAAGAGGAAATTGAAGATATCCTTAAACTGGCGGGCGAAGAGTGGAAAGAGGAATAAGAAAACGGACAGTATTTCTATTACGAAAGAGGCTGTCACATCTATGGTTTTTAAATCATAGATGTGACAGCCTTTTTGTCATGATAAAATCAGCTATTTATTAAATTTTCTCTGAATCGTTTTCCGTTTTTTCTGGCAGATACATATGTACCAGTTCGATACGGTTTTTATCAAGCTTTTCCACAACAAGACGAATTCCATCGCTGGTGGTGATTTCGTCTCCTGTCTGTGGGAGGCGATCCAGATGTTCGATGATGAGACCGCCAAGAGAGTCATAATCGTCGGATGAAAGATTAAGATCCAGTTCATCATTGAGATCTTCCAGGTTGAGAGAACCTTCTACAAGATATTCATTGTCTCCTACCTGGCGTACAAGATCTTCTTCGTTTTCATCATATTCATCCCGGATTTCTCCTACCAGTTCTTCCAAAATGTCTTCTAAAGTGATAAGGCCGGCTGTTTCGCCATATTCATCTAAGACTATGGCAATATTGAAAGAAGAATCTTTCATTTCAACAAGAAGTTCGGAGATGTTTTTGTATTCATACGTAAAGTACGCTTCTCTTAAAATATCACGCACATGAAATTCTTTCTTGCTGTCAAATAAAAGAAGATCTTTCATATTAATTGTTCCAATTACATGATCCGTTGTCTCTTCATAAATTGGAAGGCGGGTAAACTTATCTTCGCGAAAAATTTCAATTAGCTCTTCATACGTGCTTGTTACGTCAGCGAATGTTACGTGAACACGAGGAACCATGACGTCTTTTGCTTTGGCATCATTGAAATCAAAAACATTATAAATCAATTCTTTTTCTTCAGATTCAATGACCCCATCTTCGTGGCTGACATCTACAATTGTACGAAGATCGCTTTCTGTCATCGCTTTTTTTGTGTTTTCCGGGTTAATTCTCAAAATAAAAAGGATACCGCGAGAAAGACCGTTTACAATAAAAATGACAGGAGTCATCAATTTTATAAAAATTCGGATGATCGGGGCATAAATCATAGAAACCCCTTCCGCATGAATGGCGGCAGTGGTTTTTGGGGTGATTTCTCCAAAAAGAAGAATCAAAAGAGTAATAAGCCCGCTGGCAAAAGCAACAGCTGAACCGCCGAAATGATAGGCAATAGTTGTTGTCAATGAAGCGGCAGCAGTATTTACCACATTATTTCCGATCAATATGGCGCTTAATAACTTGCTGGAATCTTCGGTTACATCCAGAATAGCCTTTGCACGTTTGTTTCCTTCGTCGGCAAGGCCGCGGATACGAATTTTATTGACTGTTGTAAGAGCTGTTTCTGCGGATGAAAAAAATGCAGAAAACATTAGTAGAATAATCAAAATAATAATCTGTATGGCGTCACTAGGATCCATGAAGTTTTTTCACTCCTCTTTTTCATAAAAATTCAGGCTTCTGCCTGTAAAGTATAATACGGAATTACTATACCGTATTTTATGTAATTTTGCAAGTCCACGTTGAATTCGCAGGGCTTTTAGTGTATGATGGACAATGAAAAAAGAAAGAAAGGCTATATTATCATGAATCAGGAGTTTATTTCCCGACTTGAACATATATTAAGAGAAGAACAAATTCTTCAAAATGAACTGATGGCCCGGCATACTACATTCCGTATTGGCGGCCCGGCAGATTATTTTCTTGTCCCGGACGATAAAGAACAGGTGCGTAGAATTATAGAGATATGTAAAGAAGAAAACATGCCATACTATATTATAGGGAATGGAAGTAATCTTCTTGTATCTGACAAGGGGTACAGAGGGGTCGTAATCCAGCTTTATACTCGGATGGCAGAGATTCGTGCAGATGGGGAGAACATACATGCACAGGCAGGAGCATCTCTGGCAAAAATCGCGGCAGCAGCTTTGAGAGAAGAATTGACTGGTTTTGAATTTGCAGCTGGGATTCCGGGGACATTAGGGGGAGCCTGCATAATGAATGCAGGTGCATACGGCGGTGAAATGAAAGATGTACTGGAAGAAGTAACAGTCCTGACAAAAGAGGGAGAAATCCGAGTGATTTCAAAAGAAAATCTGGATATGGGGTATCGAACCAGTGCAGCGGCTAAAAATGGAGATACTGTTTTAGAGGCAGTCATTAAGCTGGAAAAGGGAGAAAAAAATAAAATACAAGCAAGGATGGAAGAACTGAAGGAGAAAAGAATCAGCAAGCAGCCGCTGGAATATCCAAGTGCCGGAAGTACTTTTAAAAGACCGGAAGGGTATTTTGCCGGAAAATTGATTCAGGATGCGGGACTTCGCGGATACAGAATCGGAGGAGCTATGGTTTCTGAAAAGCATTGTGGATTTGTTATTAATGCAGGAGGAGCAACGGCGGCGGATGTAGATTCATTGATTAAATACATTTCACAAAGCGTAAAAGAATATGCAGGAGTTACATTAGAGCCTGAGGTGAAAAGGCTGGGAGAATTTTAACTATGAGATTTATTATTGTGACAGGTATGTCAGGAGCAGGAAAGAGTACGGCTTTAAAAATTTTGGAGGATGCCGGGTATTATTGTGTCGATAATCTTCCGGTGGAACTTGTGCCCAAATTGGGAGAATTGCTTCTGATGCCTGGCTCATCTATCAGTAAACTTGCGCTGGGATTGGATATCCGAAGCGGACAGAGTTTTGAAAAACTGCAGAAATCATTGGAGCAGCTTGATGGGATGAAAATCACATATGAAATTCTTTTTCTGGAGGCTTCCGATGAAACGTTGATTAAGCGATACAAAGAGACCAGACGAAGCCATCCGCTTGCGGGAAGCGGCAGGGTAGATCAGGGAATTATGGAGGAGAGGAAAAGATTAGCATTTCTCAAGAAAAAAGCAGATTATCTGATTGATACCAGCCGGCTTTTGACGAGAGAGCTGCGGGAGGAAATGTATAAAATATTCATTGAAAACAAAGAATATAAGAATCTTTATATTACGATTCTTTCCTTTGGGTTCAAATATGGTCTGCCCAGTGATGCGGATCTGGTTTTTGACGTGCGGTTTCTTCCCAATCCATATTATATTGATGAGCTTCGCCCGAAAAGCGGGAATGATCCCGAAGTCCGGGACTATGTAATGTGTAATGAGAAAGCAGTATTCTTTCTTGATAAGTTGACAGATATGGTAAAATTTCTTATACCTAATTATGTCCAGGAAGGTAAGACACAGCTGGTCATAGCTGTTGGCTGTACAGGAGGAAAACATAGATCTGTAACCCTTGCCAATAAGCTTTATCAAGTGCTCTTAGAAGAAGAAAGAGATTATGGTATAAAAATAGAGCACCGTGATATCGAAAAGGATGCGGTGACGAAAGCAAAGTAGGGATGATTATGTCATTTTCTGGAAAAGTAAAGGAAGAATTGTCTGGGATCTATCCGCGGGCAAGACACTGCCAATTAGCAGAATTGGCTGCTTTGGCAGGGATGAACGGAGTATGGCAGGAAGAGGCAGATGGAAAGTGGCAGCTTAATCTTCATTCAGAAAATATAGCTGTCATAAGAAAATGCTTTACATTACTGGAAAAAACATTTAATATAGAAAAAGAAATTGGGCTCCAGATTTTAGTGAGAAGAAATTTATTGAGAGACAGTAGCAGTTATATGCTGTGTGTCAAAGGAGACGCCCTGACTGCAATCCGGCAGGCAGAGGTGCAGGCGGTTTGCTGCAAGAGAGCTTTTATAAGAGGAGCATTTTTGGCAGCAGGATCGATGAGTGATCCGGGTAAATCCTACCATTTTGAGATTGTATGTGATCAGATGGAAAAAGCAGAATATCTGCAGCGCATTATGAATAGTTTTGATTTGGATGCAAGGATTGTTTTGAGAAAAAAGCACTTTGTCATCTATCTGAAAGAAGGCGCGCGTATAGTAGACGCCTTAAATATTATGGAAGCCCATGTGGCTTTAATGGAGCTTGAGAATGTAAGAATTTTGAAAGATATGAGAAATACAGTCAACCGTAAGGTGAACTGTGAAACGGCAAATATTCATAAGACAGTATCTGCGGCGGTTAAACAGCTAGAAGACATTGCCTATATACGCGACACCGTAGGTTTCGATAAGTTACCTCTGGGTCTGAAAGACGTTGCCCTTACACGTCTTGCATATCCAGAAGCAACATTGAAAGAACTGGGAGATCTTCTGGAGACCCCGGTAGGTAAGTCGGGAGTGAATCACCGGCTTAGAAAGTTAAGTGAAATGGCAGATAAGTTAAGGGAAATCAAGGAGGTACATTATGATTAAGAAACCGGTAACAATTAAACTTACAGACGGCTTGGATGTAAGACCAATTGCATTGCTTGTTCAGGAAGCCAGCCAGTATTCCAGTCGGGTATACATAGAGGTGGACAACAGAAAAATCAATGCCAAGAGCATTATGGGAATGATGAGCCTTAACTTAGGTGAAGGAGAGGAAGTTACAGTTGCTGCTGAAGGAGAAGATGAGCGAGACGCAGTGGACGGCGTAGAAAAATTTCTTTCAAATCAGAAATAAAGAATCAGCATAAAGAGTTCCGCTGCCGGAACTCTTTGTTTATGTTTTATATTATCAGGAGGGAAGGAATATGAAGAAGCTTCTTTTTGTTTATAATCCTCATGCAGGGAAGGGACTTTTAAAGCCTAAGGTATCAGATATTATAGATATTTTTGTGAAAGCTGGATACGATGTGACTGCATATCCTACACAGGCCTATCAGGATGGCTACCGTAAGATCATGGAATATACGGATGAATATGATCTGGTAGTGTGCAGCGGAGGAGACGGTACCATTGATGAAGTAGTAACAGGAATGATGGGAAGAGAGAAAAAGGTTCCTATCGGTTATATTCCAACAGGAACAACAAATGACTTTGCGAACAGTCTTAAAATTCCCAGAGATATCCTTAGGGCGGCGGATAATGCAGTGAATGGGGCAGAGTTCCCGTGTGATATCGGACAGTTTAATGAAGATATTTTCGTATATATAGCTGCATTCGGACTTTTTACAGATGTATCTTATCAGACAAATCAGACAGCAAAAAACTTGTTGGGGCATCTTGCTTATGTATTAGAAGGAACAAAACGTATTTTTAACATACCATCTTATCGGATTAAAGTAACGCATGATGATGAGATAATAGAGGATGAATTTATTTTCGGAATGGTTACCAACTCCAGATCGGTAGGAGGATTTCGCAATATGGTAGGAAAGAATGTTACCTTTGATGACGGAGTGTTTGAGGTGACACTCATTAAAATGCCGAAGAATCCTATAGAACTTCAGGAGATTATTACAGCCCTTTTGCTGGAACAGACTGACAGTAAGCATATGTATTCTTTTAAAACAGGACATATTACCTTTGAGTCTCTGGAAGAAATTCCATGGACCTTGGACGGAGAGTTTGGAGGAGATCATGATGTGGTGGAAATCTATAACCTGAAGCAGGCACTGAACATTATGGTTCCTAAAAAGCACGTGGCAGAATTGTCTGCGGCAGGGGATCAGGAAAAGAAATAGATATAAAATTTATATCAAGAAAAGCTCAGATATTTTGGAAAAAATACTTGCAAAAGGATGTATCATATGGTAATATATTATTCGGTCATGTGATAGACTGTGAGTGCAGGAAATATGACTGAATATGGCTCCGTGGTCAAGCGGTCAAGACGCTAGCCTCTCACGCTGGAATCAGGGGTTCGATTCCCCTCGGAGTCACTTGGAAAGCCTTGGAAACAAGGCTTTTTTTGTGCTTAAAGAAGTGGTATGTAACGAGACGGCAGAAGCATTGTACGGGAAGCCGAAGATATAGTATAATATGATGGAATCAAAGAAAAATGAGAGGAATATACAAATGAAAGCAGGACAAACCGGTTCGGAAAAACGGGAAGGATATATATATGGTATAGACGGACTGCGTGCAGTAGCGGTACTGATGGTTTTCGCCTATCATTTGCGATTGCCATTTGCGAAAGGCGGTTTGCTGGGGGTTACGGTATTTTTTGTTATATCCGGATTTCTGATTACAAGGATTTTGATCACAGAACTGGAAAATACGCATACGATAAATTTAAAAAATTTCTGGCTCAGGCGCATGAGAAGACTGCTGCCGGCTGTTCTGACGATGCTGCCTGTATTGATCTTTGTCACTGCCATATTCAATAGGGTATTGTTCACAAAAGCCTGCTCTGACTTGCTTTCTGTACTTTTAGGATATAATAACTGGTGGCAGATCTTCAACAATGTTTCTTATTTTGAAAATGCGGGAGCTCCTTCCCCGCTGACGCATTGCTGGTCATTGGCTATTGAAGCGCAGTTTTACCTGGTGTATCCGCTGCTTCTCATATTTTTATCTAAATTGCGGAACAAAAAGAAAAAAATGATGATTGTGACCATTTTGCTGGCTTTTGTATCTGTGATTCTGATGGGAGTTTTATTTGACCCGGCCAAGGATCCAAGCAGAGCATATTATGGAACAGATACCAGAGTATTTTCTCTTTTGTTTGGATCCTTCTTAGCTTTTGTCACACAGGATGGAAGGTTGGAAAGGAAAGTTGCAGGACTCATCAGGGAAAGCGTTGGCGTGCTGTCTTTTGCAGGGCTTTTGTGT
This sequence comes from Lachnospiraceae bacterium, assembly GCA_019423745.1. Lineage (GTDB taxonomy): Bacteria > Bacillota > Clostridia > Lachnospirales > Lachnospiraceae > Claveliimonas. The sequence goes on along the minus strand of JAHZAV010000014.1, from coordinate 14,585 downwards.
ATGATGGCAGCTATTGACGGATACAGCAGCTTTTTGTATAGAGGAGGACAGGCGCTTGCTTCCCTGTTAGCTTTCTTTGTTATCTTGGCAGTACTGAACAAAAGAAGCGTTTTAGGGAGAGTTTTATGCATTTTGCCGCTGAAATGGATCGGAGAGCGTTCTTATGGTATTTATTTGTGGCATTATCCTATTATACTTTTGCTTAGCGGGGGTAAAAAAGCAAGCTGGTGGATTGGCCTGATTGCGATTCTCCTGACTTTTCTTGCGGCTGGATTCTCTTACCGTTTTATAGAAACGCCAATTCGTCATGGAGTGATCAGGAAAAATCTTGATATTATCAGAAGAGAGCCAAGAACAAGGAGAGAGCGTAAAAGACAGATTCGTTTTTTGAGAAGAGGCTTGAAAATTACAGCATTTGTCCTGATTGTTGGAGTCAGTTCCATACTATGTGTAGCTCTGGTGCCCCGCAAGAGTGTGCTGAGTAACAAAGAAGAGTTGGAGGCGCAGGCTGATCAGGCGAAAGCAAAGCAGACAGATAGTGAAGGAGAAGAAAGTAAGTCAAGAAAAGAGATGACAGACGAGGAACTTCTTGCGGATCTTGATTTGCTGCTTATGGGAGATTCCATAGCCCTGGGAGCATCCGATAAATTTTATGCAGCTTTTCCAAACAGCATTTGTGATGCAGCAGTCAGCAGATATACAACAGAAAGCTTTGATCTGTATGATTCTTATGTAAATGAAAAAGGATGGGCTGGGGACGGAGTGATTTTTGCGCTTGGAAGTAATGGACTTCTCTATGATTCACTAGGTACAATGCGCGAAAAGCTGGGACCGGACATGCCGTTTTTTGTATTCACTGCCAGAGCGCCTTATACGACCTGGGAGACATCAAATAATGAAGAGATTTATGAATTTACAGGCTCCACAGACAATACTTATCTCATTGACTGGTATGGTGTAAGTGAAGGACATGCAGAGTACTTCGACGCGGATGAGACTCATCTGACAGAAGAGGGAGCAAAAGCGTATATAGAATGCATAAAGGAAGAGGTGCTGAAAGTTTATAAAGAAGAATGAAAAACCCCGGATCGTTTGGCGGTCCGGGGTTTTTCTGAATGTATATATGGGAAATGAGTAAAAAGAGAGCGGTTTTAAACAGATTCTGCAATTTCTTTTGTTATTTTGAGGAACTTATCCACATCTTCCTTGCCGTGGCAGTGGAGAGGTGATACACGGATTGCTCCAGGGATTCCCAATGTCTCTACGATTCTCTTAGAATACATGCTGCTGCGTACACGCTCAAATACTGTGACGCCGCGTTTCATATATTCAATGACACATTCCGGATAATCAAGACCCTTGATGCCCATGGCAATGATCAGGTCCTTCCATGTCAGATCTTCCATATCTACATACACTTCCACATTCGGGATATGGCGAAGTCCCGGAACTTCCTTGGTTCCTTCCAGCATCCGGTACAAAATTGCCCGCTCCTGCATGTGAATGCGGTTCATACCTTCAACGAAAAGAGTACGCTTGTCTGTACTGTGAATAAAATGTTCACCGATAGAGCATACATAATTGATAACTTCCATAATAGCGGCAAAGTTACCGGGAGTCGGCGTTCCAAGTGCCCATACATCTGCGTCTTTGTGAGTCAGTTTGTGGTGCATCATAGTAGCTACACGGTCAGATACATAGGCAAATCCGCATCCTCTTACACCGAAGAATTTATAAGGAGCGATATTGGCGGCGTCTACGCCCCAGTCCTCCACATCGATCACAGCGTGAGGAGCGTGCTGAACTGTGTCAGTAATCACATAAATTTCGGGATTGATCTCTTTTACCCGACGGACAATCTCTTTAATATCCATGATGTTTCCGGAAATGTTGGAAGCAGCCATAATGCTTACCAGACAGGTGTCCTTGTCAACATGTTTCAGCACTTCCTCAACATCAATTCCTCCCGTTGTCTGGTTTGCAGGAACTTCGCGGAACTCTCGTCCTGTTCTTGCACATGCATATTCCACGGCGTCGTGTGCGGAAGGATGTTCCAAACAGGATGTCACTGCGTTTGTTCCCCATTTTACATTTTCAAGAATAACGTCTACGACCTGGAACATTGTCTGGGAAGCGGAAAGTTCTGTTACCAGTGCGCCGGTTTTTGCACCAAATATTACTTCCAGAATTTCTTTTGTTCCTTCGGAAACATAATGAGCCAGCTTAAGCCCCCTTGCATAATTTCTTTCCGGACAATCCGGGAACTGTTCTGCTGCTGTTTTTGCTTCTACTGCTTTGCGAAGCCTTAATGAGCCGCCGGAGTTCTCGAAGAAAAGCCGGGGGCCATATAAGGGATCCTCGTCCGCATAGCAAAATTGGTTTTTTAAATGTTTCTGATACTCATCAGGAAACCAGATTCCGTGTTCTGTGTTCATGATTTCTCCTCCTTTTTTAACAGGAATTTTAATCGTTTATTGTTGCCTTCATCATAGCATGGGGGAAAGAAATTGTGAAATGAAGAATTTTATTGTATAATATTAATAAATTCTATATTTTGAGAAGACGATACAGGAGGCAATATGAACATATCCGAGATAGAAACCTTTTTGATGATCGTAAAAACAAGAAATATCAGTAAGACTGCGGAAAATCTTTTTTTATCTCAGCCTACAGTAAGCCACAGGCTGAAATCTCTGGAGGATGAACTGGATGTAAAGCTCATTACAAGGAAAAAGGGATATAAACAGATTGAGCTTACTGCGCAGGGAGAAGAGTTTATCCCCATAGCGGAGCGATGGGTATCGATCTGGAGAGAGATGCAGCTTTTGAAACACAGACAGGACAGGCTCTATTTGACTGTAGGATGTACAGACACGATGAATGCAGTCCTTATGGATCTTTACCACAAAATATTGACAGAAAAGAATCCGGCTATGAATCTCCATATGGAAACGCATTATTCTTACGAGCTGTATGGGCTTCTGGAAAATCATGAGATTGATATCGGGTTTGTTTATCATCATCTGCATTTTCGCAATATTATAGCAGAACCGGTGCTAAGAGAGAAGATGTATATTGTGCAGCCGGAGAATGCCAGAATCAGAAAACCGTCTATCCATACAGACGAACTGGACCCTTCGGATGAGGTATTTGTAAGTTGGGATGGAAATTTTCGGATATGGCATGACCAGAGGATCGGTCAGGGGAAACTTCCTAAGGTATGGGTAGACAGCTTCGGGCTTCTTGATCATATGCTGGAGGAAGACGGAGTGTGGGCGATTGTACCGGCGTCGGTAGTGGATCGGATCTCGCAGTTGAAACCTATTTATATCAGCCGGATCGCCAATGAGGTACAGCCGCCGGAGCGTACGATTTATAAGATCAAACACAGATATCCCAATGAGGCTACTCTGAAAGCGGTACAGATTTTTGAAGAAAAGATGGAGCGCTATCTTCTGGACAGGAATTGGGGATCTTTTGAGAAAAAACAGGAATCAGATTAAATATAAAAAGAGTAAATATATGATACTAAAATAATTCATAAATCTGTTTTGGCAGACACGCGGGAAAAAGACGCGTGTCTGTTTTTTTGAAAAAAGATACTATTTAAGAGATTTACAGATAATATAAGAGTTTTGAATGTAAAACAGAGAGAAAAACAGAAAATAGCAACAAATAAAAATGACTTCTTGAAAAATGGAGGAAAAATAGAAAATGTTAATAATTCATAGACAAATAATCTATTTTTTATTAGAAAATCCCTATGCTATACTAGCTGTAATTAATAAAGAAACGTGAAAATTAAGTGTGACAAATAGACAAAACGCACAAAAATCAAAGTGAGAGAAAGGAGTGAAGGTCATGGAGGCAAAATTTCTGACGGGCGGCGATGAGTCTTTATATGTACAGCTTGGGGACGAAATCAGCCTGGAAGTCAACGGAAGAGTAAAAAGCCTCATGCAGAAACTGGAGGCGGATCCGGTGGACGGTATTGCGGAGATGGTTCCTACCTATGCCACACTGATGATCCATTATAAGCCGGAAAAGATTCTTTACGGACAGTTGGTGGAAGAAGTGAAAAAGAGGCTGGATGCAGGCGGGGAAGAAAAAGAAGAAGTTTCGCAGATCGTAAAGGTTCTTCCTATTTGTTATGATAAGGAGTTTGCGTGGGATTTGGAAGAGTGTGCATCATTTGAGAAGGTATCGGTAGAGGAATTTATCCGGATGCATTCAGAACATGAATATTATGCGTATATGCTGGGAGTTGCGCCGGGACATGCGTATATGGCGAGATTTGAGGAACCGTTCCATTTCAAGAGAAGAACGGAGCCGCGAGTACATATTAACGGGCGCTCCATTGTGGCGGCGGAGAATCAGTCAAACCTGATTCCATTCGATCAGCCATGCGGCTGGAATATCGTGGCAGGCACACCCTGCAATATCTGTGACTATTCCAAAGAGGAACCTTTCCTTGTCAATGCGGGAGACTGGGTGAAATATCAGCCTGTCAGCAGGAAGGAATATGACCAGATCCGTTCTGATGTAGAGCGGGGAACTTATAAACTGGAGACATATGTAAAAAAGGTGGTGAAATAGCATGGGAATTATTGTAGAAAATCCGGGTATACAGACCACCGTACAGGACGAAGGGCGCTTCGGCTACCAGCAGTTCGGAGTATCGCCAGCCGGCCCCATGGATACCCAGTCCTTCTATATTGCCAATATTCTGGCCGGAAACAGGAGAGGTGAAAGTGCGCTGGAGATTACTTTTATGGGACCGGAGCTGAAGTTTGAGAAGGATAATATCATTGCAGTAACAGGAGCCAATGTATCTCCGAGTGTGAATGGAGAGGCGATTCCTATGTACCAGGCAGTTTTGGTACATGCCGGAGATACTCTTTCCTTTGGCGTTGCCAGCGGAGGGAGCCGGGCTTACATAGCATTTTCCGGAGGGCTTGATGTGCCCGTTGTTATGGGAAGCAAGGCGACATTGATGAGAAATAAACTTGGCGGAGTGGAAGGCCGCAAACTGGAGAAAGGTGACAGGATCGGCTTCTGCTGTCCCAGGACAACACTTCCTAATATGGAGATGCGCAGGATGGAGCCGGAGGTATTTCCGCAGGGCGATATTACCTTAAGGGTAGTGACCGGACCACAGGACAGTGCATTTACTGAAGAGGAAGTGCGGAAATTCTTCTGGTACAGTGCAGTGATCACCAATGAATCTGACCGGATGGGGATCAGGCTGGAAAGAGAAGAACCTCTGAAGCATATCAAAGATGGAAATATACTGACAGACGGCGTGGCGTTCGGTTCCATTCAGGTGCCTACCAATGGACAGGTCATTATCATGATGGCGGATCGGCAGACGACAGGTGGTTATACGAAGATCGGAACCGTTATTTCGGTGGATCTGCCTAAGCTGGCGCAGGCACAGCCGGGATATAAGGTTCATTTTGTGAGGGTGGGGATCCAGCTTGCACAGGAACTTTATTTAAGAAATAAGAAGAAGCTGCAGAATCTGGAAAAGAAGCTGGGCCAGAGAAGTTAGCGGAGGAAAATCGTATGAAGTATGAAAAGATCATTGATCTTCTGCGTGAAGTGGAAAAATCCGGGGTAGAGGAATTTGAGCTGGAAAAAGAAAACTTTCGTATCCGCATAAAAAAATCATCCGGAAGCAGCCGGGAACCGGAGGGGGAAGCACAGCCGGATACCTCGGTTTATGGTTCCGGCAGAAAGACCGAAGATGCAGAAGTGTCTATCCAGGAGGGAACGATCATAAGATCTCCTCTTGTAGGGGTGTTCCATGCAGCAGGAAGCCAGGAAGGAGAGACATCCGTAACCCTGGGAAGCCGTGTGGAGGCAGGGCAGGTGCTTGGAGCAATAGAGGCTATGAAACTGATGAACGATGTAGTATCAGGATGTGCGGGGACGATCTCGGAAATATTAGTGAAGGATAAAGAACTTGTAGAGTACGGACAGCCTCTGTTCGTGATAGAAGAGTAGGGAGTGAAGACATGTTTCGGAAAGTATTGATCGCGAATCGCGGAGAGATCGCAGTGCGGATCATACGTGCCTGCAGAGAAATGAATATCCGAACGGCAGCAGTATACTCTGAAGCAGATGCCGATGCAATGCATGTCAGGCTGGCGGATGAAGCGGTGTGCATTGGACCGGCTGCTCCGGCGGAGAGCTACCTTAATATGAAGCAGATCATAGGAGCTGCCCTGGCTCTGAAAGCGGAGGCAATCCATCCCGGCTTTGGATTTCTGTCAGAGAATGCGGAATTTGCCAGGATGTGTCAGGAATGTGGAATAGCATTTATTGGCCCGTCCCCGGAGCTGATCGAGAAGATGGGAAATAAATCCGAGGCAAAGCAAACCATGAAAGAGGCCGGGATTCCGGTGGTGCCGGGAACGGATTTTCCTGTATCCGGCGGGGAAGAAGCACTGGAAGAAGCAAACAAGATTGGTTTTCCTGTTATGATAAAGGCCTCTGCCGGCGGGGGCGGAAAAGGGATGCGGCTTGCTTATACACAGCAGGAATTTCCGGCTCTTTTCCATGCAGCGCAGCAGGAAGCGATCAACGCGTTCGGGGACGGTACTATGTATCTAGAACGGTATGTACAGGCGCCGAGACATGTGGAAGTACAGATCATAGGCGACCGGTACGGCAATGTAGTACATCTGGGGGAAAGGGATTGTTCTATCCAGAGAAGGCATCAGAAGATGATCGAGGAGTCACCCTGCGCCTTTATTTCTCCGGAGATTCGGGAAAAAATGTGCTGCACGGCAGTGGAAGCGGCCCGGGCAGTGGGATACGAAAATGCAGGAACCATAGAATTTTTGCTGGATCAGTCGGGGGAGTTCTTTTTTATGGAAATGAACACAAGGATCCAGGTAGAACATCCGGTCAGTGAACTGGTTTCCGGTGTTGACCTGATCCGGGAGCAGATCCGCACAGCAGCAGGGCTTCCGCTAAGTGTGAAGCAGGAAGATATTGTATTCCGGGGACATGCTATTGAGTGCAGGATCAATGCAGAGGATCCCCTTCACGGATTTATGCCCTGCCCGGGGACGGTAAAAAAGATACATCTGCCGGGAGGGAATGGGATTCGTATGGACACGGCTATCTATCCGGGTTACCGGATTCCTCCGTACTATGATTCCATGATCGTAAAAGTTATCACGTTCGACAAGGACCGTACAGGAGCCATTTCCAAGATGAGCAGCGTCCTTAGCGAACTGATGATAGAAGGGGTGGAGACAAACAGGGATTTTCTGTATGATGTGCTGCATCATCCGGATTTCCTAAGCGGTATGTTCCACACAGACTTTATTGAAAGAAATTATGAACTGTAAAAGAAAGGAAGGAATTATTATGAAGATTGTTGTATTAGACGGATATACTTTGAACCCTGGAGATATCAGCTGGGGAGGAATGGAAGCCCTTGGCGAGGTTACAGTGTACGACCGTACAAAACCGGAAGATATCATAGAGAGGATTGGCGATGCAGAAGTAGTTTACACAAACAAGACTCCGATCACCAAAGAGACATTGGATGCCTGCCCGAGTATTAAATTTATCGGAGTTCTGGCAACCGGATATAATGTCATCGATATTGCAGCTGCAAAAGAAAAAGGAATCCCGGTATCCAATATTCCTACATATGGAACGGCAGCAGTATCACAGTTTGCGATTGCCCTTCTTCTGGAGCTTTGCCATCATATCGGAGAACATTCGGATGCAGTAAAGGCAGGAGAGTGGAGCAGCAATCCGGACTGGTGTTTCTGGAAACATCCTCTTGTTGAGCTGGATGGAAAAACAATGGGAATCATTGGATTTGGCCGTATCGGACAGGACACGGGAAAGATCGCACAGGCGCTTGGCATGAAAGTTCTTGCTTATGACGCGTTTAAAAGACCGGAGCTTGAAAGCGACACATGTCATTATACGGACCTTGATACACTTTTGAAAGAATCCGATGTTATTTCTCTGCATTGTCCGTTATTCCCGGATACAGAGGGAATCATCAACAAAGATACGATCGCAAAAATGAAAGACGGCGTTATGATCATCAACGATTCCAGAGGTCCTCTCATTGTGGAACAGGATTTAAGGGACGCTCTTGACAGCGGCAAGGTTGCGGGAGCTGCTCTGGATGTGGTTTCTACAGAGCCGATCAAAATGGACAATCCGCTCCTTGGAGCAAAGAATGTCATCCTGACTCCTCACATTGCATGGGCTCCAAAGGAATCCAGGCAGAGACTGATGGATATTGCAGTGGCAAATTTGAAAGCATATGTGGACGGACAGCCGCAGAATGTCGTAAACGCATAAATTATTCAGACATGAGTGAGATTTGACCGGGAAATTGGCGGATCTGTACAGCGTGTCTGAAGAAAATAAAGGAAATTAATAAAGGAGGAAATAATTATGTATCATGTGGATCTGAACAGTGACATGGGCGAAAGTTTTGGAGCCTATAAGCTTGGGGGCGACGAGGAGATCATCAAATACGTGACGACCGCAAATGTTGCATGCGGATGGCATGCAGGCGATCCGATGGTGATGGACAAGACAGTACGCATGGCGAAAGAGAGAGGCGTTATGGTAGGCGCTCATCCTGGCTATCCGGATCTGATGGGATTTGGCCGGAGGAAAATGGTTCTTTCTTTCCAGGAAGTGAAGAACTATGTGAAATATCAGATTGGAGCCCTGTCTGCCTTTACAAAGAGCTATGGTATGAAACTTCAGCACGTGGCTCCTCATGGCGCAATGGGAAATCAGTGTCAGTATGATGAAGAGATTTCCACTGCTATTGTTGAAGCGATTACAGAAGTGGACAAAGATCTGATTGTATATTATTGTGCAGGAGCCGTTCTCGGGCAGATTGCAGAGAGCAAAGGACTTCGCACCGCTTCTGAAATTTTTGCGGACCGTGCTTATATGGATGACCTGTCATTGGTACCGAGAAAAATGGAAGGATCCATGATCACGGATGAAAATATCGCCATCGAAAGATGCGTGCGCATGATCAAAGAAGGAAAAGTAACATCCATCAACGGTAAAGAACTGGATATTAAAGGAGATACCCTCTGCGTGCATGGCGACGGACCAAAAGCTCTTGCGTTTGTACAGAAAATACGGGAAAGATTTGAGAAAGAGGGCATCGAGATCAGACATCTGTAGGGCGATACCAAAAACAAAGGAGTGAAAGAGATGAGTAAAGAAAATAAGAAACAAATGTCTGTTGTAAAGAAAATGATGATTGCCCTTGTGGGAGGCCTTGTTGTCGGACTTATATTTATGTTTATCCGAAGCAGCCTGCTTGATTCGGGAAATGAGGCTACGTGGAACCTCATCAACAAAATTTTCTTCCAGGATATTACAGCAGAGGATGGCACGGGAGCGCTGGGACTTCTTTATATTATCGGCCAGCTCTTTATGAGAGGCCTTCAGGCGGCCATCGTACCTCTGGTACTTGTATCCTTAAGCCTTGCAATGTGCAGTATCTCCAGCTCCACGAAGCTTGGAAGGATTGCAGGACGCACAGTGCTGGGATTTGTATGCTTTTATATTGTAGGTGCATTCTGCAGCGGCGTTGTAGCATATCTGATGAAATCAGCGGGGCTTTTCAATGTAAATCTTCCTGCAGAAGCGGTTACTGATGCGGCTACTATTGATGCGTTTAACCCTCTGGCAACGATTGTAACAGCTGTTCCTTCCAATATCACGGAAGTATTCAGCAGCAATAACAGTATTCTGGCAGTTGTTGTAGTAGCTATTGTGATCGGTCTGTGTCTGCAGGCGCTCGGAGAAAAAGGAGAACCTCTTAAAAAAGTGTTTGAGAGTGTCAGTGAAGTTGTTAATATGTATCTGACATTCCTCATTAATAAGGTGGGTCCTGTTGCAATCTTCTGTCTGGTATCCCGTACGTTTGCTATCTACGGTACAGAATATCTTGCTCCGGCCGCAGCCTATATTGTAGGAGCGATGATCACACTGTTTATCCTGGTAGTAGCACTTTATCCGATCGGTATCTGGCTGACAACAAGACTGAATCCGATGAAATTCCTGAAGAAGATCGCGAAAGTGGGTGTATTCGGATTCTCTGTAAACTCTTCTGCAGCTACATTGCCTCTGAACACAAGAACAAATCTGGACGAGCTGGGATGCAGTCAGGAAATTACAAGCTTTGTACTTCCTACCGGTATGACGATCAACATGAATGGAACAACGGTTATGCACATGTTTGCAGTTACATTTATCGCAACATCCGCAGGAATCGATGTGACACCGGCAAATCTGGTTGTGATCGCATTCCTTTCCATCTGTGCAGCAATGGGATGTCCGGCTATTCCGATCGCCGGAACTACTCTGATCGTAACGATCCTTTCCGGCATGGGCTGGACATCAGATGCATGTATGATCGCTTATGCGCTGGTCGTAGCAATTAACCGTCCGGTTGAAATGGCTCTGCTGCCTCTGAATGTTATCGGTGACGCTGCTACAAATGTTATTGTAAATGCAAAAGAAAAAGAACTGAATAAAGAAATATACAATAGTTAATTGAAATCCTCCTTCCAGTGTCATAAAAAGATTGTCATTTTCTTTTGATTGAGCTATAATAAAAAAAGCGAAGCTTAAGCTGATGCCGGAATTCCGGGACAGCAGAATATAAGAAAGTGGAGGAGACAATAATGTTAGTATCAGCAAAAGAAATGCTTGAAAAAGCAGTAGAAGGCCATTATGCAGTCGGTCAGTTCAATATCAATAATCTGGAGTGGACAAAGGCAATCCTGCTTACAGCAGAGGAATGCAAATCACCGGTTATTCTTGGAGTGTCAGAAGGTGCCGGAAAATATATGACAGGTTTTAAGACTGTTGCAGATATGGTGAAAGCTATGATTGATGAACTTGGTATTACAGTACCGGTAGCTCTTCATCTGGATCATGGAACATACGAAGGATGCTATAAATGTATCGAAGCAGGCTTTTCATCTATTATGTTCGACGGATCTCATTATCCGATTGAAGAAAACGTAGAGAAGACAAAAGAGCTTGTTGCAGTTTGCGCAGAAAAAGGAATGTCTTTGGAAGCAGAGGTAGGATCTATCGGTGGTGAAGAAGACGGTGTTGTTGGAATGGGCGAATGTGCTGATCCAAATGAATGTAAAATGATCGCTGATCTTGGAATTACAATGCTTGCAGCAGGAATTGGAAACATCCATGGAAAATATCCGGAAAACTGGCAGGGATTAAGTTTTGAAACTCTGGATGCAATCCAGCAGTTAACAGGAAAGATGCCGCTTGTTCTTCACGGAGGAACAGGAATTCCGGAAGATATGATCAAGAAGGCAATTGATCTGGGAGTTGCAAAGATCAATGTAAATACAGAGTGTCAGTTAGCTTTTGCTGATGCTACGCGTAAATATATTGAAGCTGGCAAAGATCTGGAAGGAAAAGGATTTGATCCGCGTAAACTTCTGAAGCCAGGTACAGATGCAATTATGCAGACAGTAAAAGAAAAAATGGAATTATTCGGTTCTGTTGGAAAAGCCTAAGAACCAAAAGAAAATTGAGTGGAATAAAGGTGTTCCAGCCGCAAGGCCGGAGTGCCTTTTTCTGATTAAATGGGAATATTCAGACTACATATCCCTATCAGCTTTTTAAAACAGATAGAAGGAAAGGATTACGGAAAATATGAGTGAATTATTTAACGTGGCAGATATTTTCGGAGAAAATGTATTCGACGATGCAACTATGCAGCAGCGTCTGCCGAAAAAGGTCTACAAGGATCTGAAGAAGATGATCGAGGAAGGCAAAGAACTGGATCTTGCAACAGCAGATGTGATTGCGCACGAGATGAAGGAGTGGGCAATTGAAAAAGGAGCGACCCATTATACACACTGGTTCCAGCCTCTTACAGGAGTAACTGCAGAAAAACATGATTCCTTTATTTCCGCACCTATGGAAAATGGAAAAGTATTGATGAGCTTTTCAGGCAAGGAGCTGATAAAGGGAGAGCCAGATGCCTCTTCGTTCCCGTCAGGTGGGCTTAGAGCAACATTTGAGGCGCGTGGGTATACAGCATGGGATTGTACTTCGCCGGCATTTGTACGTAAAGATGCAGCAGGTGCTACTTTATGTATTCCAACTGCCTTTTGCTCTTATACAGGGGAAGCACTGGACCAGAAGACACCGCTTCTTCGTTCTATGGAGGCAATTAACGAACAGTCCCTGCGTCTCATTCGTTTGTTCGGAAATACAGGAGCAAAGAAGGTAACGCCGTCTGTAGGTCCGGAACAGGAATATTTTCTTGTTGACGCAAAGAAATTCCTGGAAAGGAAAGATTTGATTTACACAGGCCGTACGTTGTTTGGTGCGATGCCACCGAAAGGGCAGGAATTGGATGATCATTATTTTGGAACGATTCGTCAGCGTATTGCTTCCTTTATGAAGGATGTAAATGAAGAATTGTGGAAAATGGGTGTGTCATCCAAAACACAGCACAACGAAGTTGCTCCTGCACAGCATGAACTGGCACCCATTTATGCTAAGGCCAATGTAGCTGTTGACCATAACCAGTTGATTATGCAGACGTTGAAAAGAATTGCCTCTGAGCACGGTATGAAATGTCTCCTTCACGAAAAGCCGTTTGCAGGTGTCAATGGATCCGGAAAGCATAATAACTGGTCTCTTACAACTGATGAAGGAAAGAATCTGCTTGATCCGGGTGAGACGCCACATGAAAATATACAGTTCCTTCTTGTACTTACCTGTGTTTTGAAAGCAGTAGATGAGTACGCGGCATTACTGAGGGAATCAGCTGCTGATCCGGGAAATGATCATAGATTAGGCGCAAATGAAGCGCCTCCGGCTATTATTTCTGTATTCCTTGGGGAACAGTTAGAAGATGTATTGGAGCAGTTGATTACAACAGGAGAAGCTACTCATAGTCTGAATACCGGAAAGCTGGAAACAGGAGTACGCACACTGCCGGAACTTGCAAAAGATACATCTGATAGAAATCGTACTTCTCCATTTGCTTTTACAGGAAATAAATTTGAATTCCGTATGGTAGGATCCAGGGATTCTGTTGCAAGCTCTAATATCGTTTTGAATACAATTGTTGCAGATGCGTTTTCAAAGGCATGCGATGTACTGGAAAAGGCTGATGATTTCGAAAAGGCTGTGCATGATTTGATTAAGCAGTATGCAACAGAGCATTACCGTATTGTATTTAATGGAAATGGCTATTCTGACGAGTGGGTAAAAGAGGCGGAAAGAAGAGGGCTTCCTAATATTTCCTCTATGGTAGATGCAATACCTGCCCTGGTGGCAGAAGATACTGTCCGCCTTTTTGAAAAATTCCGTGTATTTACTCGGGCAGAACTGGAATCTCGTGCGGAAATCAAATATGAAAATTATGCAAAAGCCATCAATATTGAGGCGCGTACTATGATTGATATGGCAAGCAAGCAAATTATACCTGCCATTATTAAATATACGAGATCTCTTGCTGATACAGTTAATTCTGTTCGGGAGGCCGGTGTAGATCCTTTGGTACAAACGGATCTGCTGAAAGAGATAAGCGCACTTCTTGCGCAGACGAAAGAGGCTTTGGATGTGCTGAAGAAAGTGACGGAAGAAGCAGCTGCCATGGAAGAAGGAGAGGGTCAGGCAAGGTATTATCATGATTCGGTATTCCCGGCAATGGAAAATCTGCGTCATCCTGTAGATGAGCTGGAAATGATTGTGGACAAAGAAGCATGGCCGATGCCATCTTATGGTGATCTTCTTTTTGAAGTCTAAAAGAAAGTTTAGAAAGATATAAGAAAATATTCATAACCCTGCACTTGGAATCGCGGTACAGATATGATATTATGACCGCAGGCAGTCAAAGGAATGACGAAGAAACCAGGTGCAGGGTTATTTTATATTAAATTGTAAGAAGAGGGAAGACCGCTTTTACAATAAAAAGAGAGACCGAATGGAAAAGGAGGAGTTTGAAAATGACGCGGGAAGAATTTTTGAAAAAGCTGAAAGAAGCTTTGGAAAATGATTTGAGCGGTCGTATCGTACAGGAAAATGTGAGTTATTATGAATCCTATATTATAGAAGAAATTGGAAAAGGTCGTACAGAAAGAGAAGTAATTGAGGAATTAGGAGATCCGTGGATTATTGCCAGATCGATCATTGAAATGGCGGAGGGAGAAGGAAATACGCAGGATGCATATTATCAATCTGGAAATAGTGGTTCACGACAGGAAAGATATGCTGACAGATATACCGGTCATACAGGAACAAATGGGAAAATTCGAATGTTTTCTGTGGATAGTTGGTGGAAAAAGCTTCTGATGATATTGGGAATTATTGGAGTTTTTATGATTATTATTGCTGTCATCGGTGGAATTTTCAGCTTGCTCATGCCTTTCATCGTGCCGATTTTTTGTATTGTAATAATTTTCCGACTGATTAACAGCCGGAAATGACAGGGAGATAAAAAATTATATACATAAAAAAGAAAAGTAAAAGACCGATGGGGGAGCCATCGGTCTTTTGAGGGGAGTATAAATAAT
>JAHZAV010000013.1 GCA_019423745.1 Lachnospiraceae bacterium | reverse complement strand
AGTACTTTGGGAAGACATACTCATCTTTTTATTGCAATTCGCGGAAACTCAAGTTATCCTTTCCTTTCATCCTCAAATAGAGTATAATGTTCGCGAAGGCAATGAGTCATTTATCCAATAACTAGGTGAATATATATGAACGAAAAAACTCTCAATAAACTTGAATATAATAAAATCATTGAACTGTTAGCTCAGCAGGCCACATGCCCCGGTGGTGAGAGGGCCTGTCGCGCTTTAAAACCGTCGGCAGATCTGAATCTCATTGAAACAGCACAGGCCGAAACAGAAGCAGCCTTTTCCCGGATTGTCCGTAAAGGAAAGTTATCTTTTAGCGGCTGCTATCCTGTAGAAGACTCTCTGAAACGACTGGAAATAGGTGGAACCCTAGGCACCGGTGAGCTTCTCCGCATTTGCAAGCTTCTCTTTGCTGCAAATCGGGGAAAATCTTACGGACGACATGAAACAACGGATGACCTTTCCGATTGTCTTGATCCATATTTTGAACAGCTTGAACCTCTCACCGTCCTATCATCTGAGATCGAGCGGTGCATTATAAGCGAAGAGGAAATAAGTGATGATGCAAGTGCTACTTTGAAGCAGATACGCCGTCAAATCAGCCTTGCAAATGATCGAATTCATACCACACTCTCTTCTCTTGTAAACGGCTCCATGCGCAGTTACCTTCAGGACGCATTGATCACGATGCGCGGAGACCGCTATTGTATTCCTGTAAAAGCAGAATACCGAAGCCAGGTTCCCGGCATGATTCATGATCAGTCTGCTACAGGCTCCACGCTCTTCATTGAGCCAATGTCTGTTGTAAAACTAAACAACGACCTCAAGGAACTCTACGGCAAAGAGCAGGAAGAAATCCAGGTGATTCTGGCCTCTCTAAGCGCTGCTGCCGCCCAGCATATTGATGCTATCCGTTCGGATTATCAGATTATGACGACTCTTGATTTTATTTTTGCAAAGGGAAGTCTTGCACTTTCAATGAATGCAAGCCGCCCTGTCTTCAATCAGGATCGGCGTATTCATATACGGGAAGGGAGACACCCTCTACTTGACCGAAAAAAAGTTGTTCCTATTACCGTTTCACTGGGAGATACTTTTGATCTGCTGATCATTACCGGTCCTAATACTGGTGGAAAAACAGTTTCTCTAAAAACAGTTGGTCTTTTCACACTCATGGGACAGGCCGGACTTCATATCCCCGCCTTAGATCGCTCTGAACTGGGAATTTTTGAAGAAGTGTATGCAGATATTGGGGATGAGCAAAGTATTGAACAAAGCTTGAGTACTTTCTCATCACATATGACAAATATTGTATCTTTCCTGAAAAAGGTTACACCATCCTCTCTTGTGCTTTTCGATGAATTAGGTGCTGGTACAGATCCTACAGAAGGGGCTGCTCTTGCTATTGCTATTTTAACCCATCTGCACCGACAGGGCATCCGCACGATGGCAACTACACACTACAGTGAGTTAAAGATTTTTGCCCTGTCAGAAGACGGCGTAGAAAATGCCTCCTGCGAATTTGATGTAGAAACTCTCCGGCCTACCTATCACCTACTAATAGGAATTCCCGGTAAAAGTAATGCATTCGCCATTTCCAGTAAACTTGGACTTCCTGACTACATTATTGAAGAAGCACGAAATCAGCTTTCATCCCAGGATGAATCTTTTGAAGATCTTCTCAGTGATCTGGAACAAAGCAGACGCACAATCTCCAAAGAACAGGAGGAAATTGCCGCTTATAAACGGGAACTGGAACGGTTAAAATCTGATGCAAAACAAAAACAGGAAAAACTGAATGCACAAAGAGAGCGGATTATCAGCGAAGCGCATGAAAAAGCCCGTTCCATCCTTCAGGAGGCAAAAGATGTAGCCGATGAAACTATGAAAAATTTCCGGCGTTTTGGTAAAGAAAACATTTCTGCTTCTGAGATGGAAAAGGAAAGAGAGCGTCTCCGCCGCAAAATTGCCGCTGCAGATTCTGGAAATTCTTTGCAGACAAGAAAACCAGCCAAAGTTCATAAACCCAGTGACTTTAAATTAGGGGAATCTGTCCGTGTCCTTAGCATGAATCTAAACGGCACAGTCACATCCCTCCCCGACTCACGCGGAAATGTAACTGTACAAATGGGAATTCTCCGGTCACAGGTTAACATTTCTGATCTGGAAATTATAGAAGAAAAGCCCGTATATACCGCAGCTAAAAATCGAAGAAATACTTCCCAGGGCAAAATGAAAATGGGAAAATCTCTTTCCGTCAGTCCGGAAATCAATCTTTTAGGAAATACAGTAGATGAGGCAATTGCTAAACTGGATAAATATCTTGACGATGCCTATCTTGCACATATTAATCAAGTGCGGATTGTTCACGGCAAAGGAACCGGCGCTCTGCGCAACGGAATCCATAATTATCTGCGCCGCCAAAAACATGTAAAAAATTATCATCTCGCTGCTTTTGGCGAGGGTGATGCCGGCGTAACTATAGTAGAATTTAAGTAACCTGAGGGGGAAACTATGGTAACGAAACAAAAAATTTTAATTGTAGATGACGATGAAAATATCGCCGAATTACTTTCACTATATTTAACAAAAGAATGTTTTGACACTATGATCGTTCATGATGGCGAAGAGGCTCTGAAAGCCTTTGATCTCTACCATCCCAATTTAATCCTTTTGGATCTGATGCTGCCTGGCATCGATGGCTACCAGGTATGCCGGGAAATCCGCAGCCGTTCTCAGACTCCTATCATTATGCTTTCTGCAAAGGGTGAAGTGTTTGATAAAGTACTGGGACTGGAACTTGGGGCGGATGACTACATCCTTAAACCATTTGATGCGAAAGAACTGGTGGCACGTGTAAAAGCTGTTCTTCGGCGATATCATCCTGTAAAAACGGAAGAACCGGCAAGAGAACGGGGAAAATACGTAGAATATCCTGGTATAGCAATTAATCTTACCAATTATTCCGTTCTCGTAGATGGGAAAAATGTGGATATGCCGCCCAAGGAACTGGAACTCCTCTATTTCCTTGCTTCTTCGCCCAACCAGGTATTTACAAGAGAGCAGCTCCTGGATCAGATATGGGGCTATGAATATATTGGTGACACAAGAACAGTTGATGTCCATATTAAGCGACTGCGCGAAAAGATCAAAGATCATCCTTCCTGGAGTCTCAGCACTGTATGGGGAATTGGCTACAAATTTGAAGTAAACTAATATATAAACAAATCTTCTATGGAGAGCACACATGATTTTTCATCGTTCAAAACAAAAGCAGCGGAAGGATTCCCTTCCGCTTAACAGTACATTGTATCTGAAATTTATTGTAATTTATATTATTTTTGGCTTTCTTGCAGTTTTTACTGCTGCCACCCTGACTTCCGGTCTGGCTTATACAAACCTCAAGGAATCTTCCGCCAGCAGTCTGTATTCGGAAGCAACCGAATTCGCTAATGATTATCTCCCTGATTACTTTAATGAATTTCTATCTTCTTCTGATGTCCGTATGCAGCTGGAAGGAATGAGCTCCTACACTGACGCTGCGGTCTGGCTTGTTGACCGTAATGGGAATCTCCTTTCTTCTGCTCATCCGGATGCTTATCCGTCAGCTCCCTCTGTCATCGAAAATTTCGATCCAGCTGAAAATGGAAGTTCCACCTATCAGGAAGGCAACTATCATGGCTATTTTTCAGAGCCAGTACTCACCGTTATTGTTCCGGTTGTTCGAGGGTTTTCTACAGACGGATATCTTCTGATTCACAAATTTGTAGCAGATATTACTCATTCAAGAGATTCCCTGATGAATTTTGTATATATTACTGTTATCATTATTTATCTTCTGTCATTTATCATTTTGCTGGCTTTTCAGATTCTCGTATACCGGCCTTTACGCAAAATTACAGAAGCTGCTACTCAATATGCATCTGGAAATCTGGATTATGAGATTCCTGTTACCACAGAAGATGAAATGGGATATCTGTCCGCATCTTTAAACTACATGTCATCACAGCTCAAAGACATGGAAGATTATCAGAAAAAATTTATTGCCAATGTGTCCCATGATTTTCGCTCTCCTCTTACATCCATTAAGGGTTATGTAGAAGCAATGGCAGATGGAACTATCCCTCCTCAAATGCAGGAGAAATATCTAAAAATCATTCTTTTTGAGACAGAGCGCTTAACTGACTTAACACAGGATCTGCTCACACTGAACGAATTTGATACAAATCATCTTCTTTTGAACCGAGAGAATTTTGATATTCACGAAGTAATAAAAAATACAGCCGCCTCATTTGAAGGAACATGTACTCATAAAAAAATTTCAATCGAACTTATCCTTGCTACAAAACATGTCAACGTCTATGCCGACAAACGTAAAATTCAGCAAGTTCTGTACAATTTAATTGACAATGCCATTAAATTCAGTGAACCGGATTCCAGCATTATCGTTGAGACAACTGACCGGGGTGACCGAATTCATATTTCTGTGAAAGATTATGGTATTGGGATTCCAAGAGATTCTCTAAATAAAATATGGGAACGTTTCTACAAGACAGACAGCTCCCGCGGAAAGGATAAAAAAGGAACAGGCCTGGGGCTTGCCATTGTTAAGGAAGCTCTCCAGGCCCATGGTGAAAATATTAATGTTATTAGTACAGAAGGGGTAGGAACTGAGTTTATCTTTTCTCTTCCTAAAAAAGCAAATTAATACAGCATAGCTGCTATCTCTCCTTCCTTCACATTCTCTGAGTCTACCCAGACATATCCTGAGTCGATTTCTGCTTCATTTCCCATCTCCAGAATAGAGCGGGCACTTGCGACAATAGCTGCATATCCCATTCCATAAGGATTCTGTGCTACAAGACCATATATGCTGCCATCCTGCAGTGCCTGAACTTCTTCCTCAGTTGCATCAAACCCGACAATTTTTATATCTTTTTCCAGGCGGCTGCTCTGCTCTACCGCTGTCATAACAGCATCTCCGCTTGTGCCGTATATTCCCTTTACATCAGGATTTTTTGCAAAAATATAGTCCATCAGTTCATCATCTGTAATATCAGCGGTCTGTATCTGTGTATCCGGATCCTCATTGACCTTGGCCTCTTCTCCTGCTTTTGCATAAGTTCCTTTATTGATTTCATCTGCCATGGTCTGCTTCAGGCTGTCCAGATCTTCCAGATAATAAATGTTTTTTACTGTCATATCCGGATAATCACTCTTTATCTTATTTGTAAAAGCTTCTTCCCTCTCTTTTGCAGTAATCGATCTGGAATCATGCACAAATACTATAACATCCCCTTTATTTTCCAGAGCTTCTGCCATATGTACAGCCGCTTCTTCAGCTGCTGCAGTATTATTCGTACTGATTCTTGCCATGATATTCTGATAATCGCTGCCAGAATCGAAAGTGATAATCGGAATTCCATTCTCTGCCGCAAGGTCGAACTGCACATCACAGGAGCGGGAATCGATAATAGAAATAGCCACTGCCTCCGGATATCTTGCCAACTCTTCATCCAGAATGTTTACTTGTTCATCCACATCTCCAGTCTCACTAGGTCCGCTGTACACCATACGTACTTTATCATCGCCTTTATATCCAAGTGCTTCATTGATATCATCAACAGCCTGCTGGGCACCTTCCTTTACATTATCCCAATAATCTCCCGAAGCGGCTTTCCCAAGCAAAGAAAAATACGTTCCCGGTTCCAGATTTAATCCTTCTACATTTCCATAAGCGGTTGGATTGAGTGCATCCAGTCTGACCTTTTCTTTGTCCACCTTTTCTTCTGTCTTATTTACGGTTGTCTCCCGTTCTTCTCCATCATTTGACTGAACAGCGCAGCTGCAAAAAAGTAAAGCTGTACTTAATATAATTGCTGACAATTTCCATTTTTTACACATTACTTTCCTCTCCCTGCATTATATTTTTTACGTAACTACAAACACTATACACCAAAACTGAAGGAAAATGTCAAAAATTTTTCTTAAATTTTACTGCGATTTTTCATCGCTTTTGTATACTGTATTCAATTTAGTACAATATTTCCATTGACTAAATGATATCCATTCTCATATAATATTCTCAGCTGATTACATTACTGGATCAGCAATTGATTACAGCTCATTATAAGGAGGAACCCTTTATGGAAAAACATTGGATCGCAGAAAGCTGGGACGGCTTTCGCCCTGGGAGATGGAACCGCACATCTGTAAATGTACGGGACTTTATTCAGAATAATTATACCCCTTATGAAGGGGATGAATCTTTTTTAGCCGGTCCTACTGAAGCCACCAGAAAATTATGGGATCAGGTTTTGGATCTCTCCCGTCAAGAGCGTGAAGCTGGAGGCGTTCTTGATATGGATACTAAAGTTGTATCCGGTATCACTTCTCATGGTCCTGGCTATTTAAACAAAGATCTGGAACAAATCGTAGGCTTTCAGACTGACAAGCCTTTCAAACGTTCCCTGCAGCCATTTGGCGGTATCAGAATGGCACAAAATGCATGCCGCGAAAATGGCTATGAGGTAGATCCTGAAGTGGTCGAAATCTTTACAAAATACAGAAAAACCCACAATCAAGGAGTCTTTGACGTCTACACACCTGAAATGCGTCTGGCCAGAAAGTCTGCTATTATCACAGGTCTTCCGGATGCATATGGCCGCGGACGTATCATTGGTGATTACCGCCGCGTTGCCTTATATGGAACAGACTGGCTCATCGAAGACAAAAAACAGCAGCTTGCCACTTCTCTTGTGCGCATGACCGGAGACAACATCCGCCTGCGCGAAGAACTTGCAGAACAGATCCGGGCACTGGAAGAATTGAAAGAACTGGGGGATATTTACGGATTTGACATCAGTAAGCCGGCCAAAAATGCCAAAGAGGCCATCCAATGGCTCTATTTCGGATATCTGGCTGCTGTCAAGGAACAAAATGGGGCTGCTATGAGCCTTGGACGTACCTCCACCTTCCTTGATATCTACATTCAAAGAGATCTGGATCGTGGTCTCATCACAGAAGAGCAGGCACAGGAATATATTGACCATTTTATTATGAAGCTTCGCCTTGTAAAATTTGCCCGTACTCCAGAATACAATTCCCTTTTCTCTGGAGATCCTACCTGGGTAACCGAATCCATCGGCGGAGTAGGTATCGATGGACGCCCTCTGGTGACCCGTACTTCTTTCCGTTATCTGCATACGCTTGATAACCTTGGCACAGCTCCAGAACCGAACCTGACCGTATTATGGTCCACAAGACTGCCCCGGGCATTTAAGGAATACTGCGCAAAGATGTCCATCAAATCTTCTTCCATTCAGTATGAAAATGATGATTTAATGCGGGCTACTCACGGCGACGACTATGCCATTGCATGCTGCGTATCATCCATGCGTGTAGGTAAAGAAATGCAGTTCTTTGGAGCACGCGCCAACTTAGCTAAATGCCTTTTATATGCGATCAACGGTGGTATGGACGAACGCTTGAAAATGCAGGTAGGTCCAAAATATCGTCCGGTAGAAACCGAATATCTGGATTACGAAGATGTAATGCAAAAATTTGATGACATGATGGAGTGGCTGGCAGGACTGTATGTCAACACGCTAAATGTTATCCACTATATGCATGACAAATACTGCTATGAAAAACTCCAGATGGCTCTTCATGACAGAGAAGTAAAACGTTATTTCGCAACTGGAATTGCCGGACTTTCTGTCGTAGCGGATTCTTTATCTGCCATCAAATATGCCAAGGTAAAAGCAATCCGTGATGAAGATGGCCTTGTAGTTGATTACGATGTAGAAGGTGAGTTCCCGAAATATGGAAATAATGATGACCGTGTCGATGAAATTGCGGTTGAACTTGTAAGAAATTTTATGGACAAAATCCGCAAACACCACACATACCGTCATTCCATTCCTACGATGTCCATTCTCACAATTACTTCCAATGTTGTTTATGGCAAAAAAACTGGAAACACACCGGACGGAAGAAAACAAGGAGAGCCTCTTGCCCCAGGTGCTAACCCAATGCACCAAAGAGACACTCACGGCGCTTTAGCCTCTCTTGCCTCTGTTGCAAAGATTCCATTCCGTCATGCACAAGATGGAATTTCAAATACTTTTTCCATTATTCCAGGAGCATTGGGCAAGGATGACATGATCTTTGCTGGTGATCTGGATCTTGACAGACTGGAAGCAGAATGCGGAAATATGGCATGTAATATCCCCAATATCGAAGAGAGCATTGACCGAGAATAATTTAACTGGTATTGTAAATAGAAAGGAGAATCATTATGTCAGTAAATCAGCAGCAGATCGATAATCTTGTATCCATGTTAGATGGCTATGTTGAGCAGGGTGGACACCACCTCAATGTAAATGTATTCACGAAGGAAACGCTTCTGGATGCCCAAAAGCATCCTGAAAAATACCCGCAGCTTACCGTTCGGGTATCAGGATATGCAGTAAACTTCATCAAACTGACAAAAGAACAGCAGGATGATGTTATTTCCAGAACATTCCACGAAAATTTATAGGCTATGAAAGGTTTTATCCATTCTATAGAAAGTTGTGGCACTGTGGACGGCCCGGGGATTCGCTATGTAATCTTCCTGCAGGGCTGCCCCATGCGGTGCCAGTACTGTCACAATCCGGATACGTGGGAATATGGAAAAGGAACCCCCATGACTACAGATGAAGTGCTGGAAGGCTTTTATTCCAACCTTCCCTTTTACCGTAACGGAGGAGTAACCGTTACCGGAGGGGAACCTATGATGCAGATGGATTTTTTAATTGAACTTTTTCGTAATTTGAAAAAGCACAATATTCACACATGTATAGATTCTTCAGGAATCATGTTTAATCCTCACAATGAAATTTTTATGAACCGTCTGGATGAACTCCTTTCCATGACTGACCTCATTCTTTTGGATATCAAGCATATAGACGACAGACAACATCAGATTTTGACCGGACATTCCAATCGTCAGATTCTATCATTTGCCAGATATCTGGATGAGCATAATATTCCGGTATGGATTCGTCACGTTGTCGTCCCCGGCATTACATTGTTTAAAGAATATCTGGAACAGCTGGGTGCCTTTATGGGGACTTTAAATAACGTGAAAGCCCTGGATGTGCTTCCCTATCATTCGATGGGAAAAATAAAATATAAAACCCTACATCTTTCCTACCCATTGGAAAAGACCAGGGAGGCTACCAGGGAAGAAGCGGCTATGGCTAAACATATTATTTTATCTGCCTACAAAAAGGTAAAATCTTGAAAATGACACTCA
The DNA here is from genome assembly GCA_019423745.1 of Lachnospiraceae bacterium. Taxonomy (GTDB): domain Bacteria; phylum Bacillota; class Clostridia; order Lachnospirales; family Lachnospiraceae; genus Claveliimonas. The sequence continues at coordinate 52,224 of JAHZAV010000013.1, read as the reverse complement.
ATTTCTTGTCCTAAATTTAGAACATTTTTTCTCTTGTATATTTGTTTTTTTTGTATTATGATATGTATAAACGAAGTAGACTTATGTTCTATAGTGATAAAGGAGGATATACCAATGGCACATGTAATTAGTGATGAATGTGTAAGCTGTGGAGCTTGCGAGGCAGAATGTCCAGTAGGAGCTATTTCTCAGGGCGCTGACCATTATGAAATCGATGCAGACGCTTGTGTTGACTGTGGAGCTTGTGCAGCTCAGTGTCCAACAGGAGCAATTTCCCAGGGCTAATTTCACTCTGGAAGCATAAAACAGAAAATCAAAACAAAAAAGACAGACTGTTTCGACAGACTGTCTTTTTTTCAGCTTTTATTGTACTTTTGGGCAGTATATGTAATTAATATTCACCTGCCACATCCCCCTTTTGACAATATCCTCCTTCTGTACATGCTATACTTGAAACTGTAAAGGGGGTATGAATATGGGAAACGCACTTAACGCATTAAGCAGTGCGACAAAAGAAGATACCAAACTGTATAACTGCATCAAAGAACTATACGAACAGGGCGTTCCATTTGATGAGCTAAAAGCTCTCATTCCCGATATGAAACGCACCAGAGAACAGCTCCGCATGAAGCGTATGCTGGAAAATAACAACGAAGTACTGACAGCCATGATTACAAAAGAACTGTCCTTCCTCCTGGATGCCAAGGAGCGACAGGAAGAAGAACAGTTCAAACGGCTGGATCAGCTAATCCGCCAACAACAATCCTTTCGGAAAGAAGCTGCCAAAACCGGCGCTGCAGAACGTTTGAAACGTCTACTCCTGCCAGGATAAGTTGGCAAACTTCGTATAATCCGGCAACCATGCCAGATGAACGGTCCCTATGGGGCCGTTTCTTTGTTTTGCAATAATAATTTCTGCCTGATTTGGCGTCTCTGTATCCTTATTATAATAATCGTCACGATAAATAAACATAACCACGTCCGCGTCCTGCTCAATAGCTCCGGACTCTCTTAGGTCAGACAACATGGGTCTGTGATCCGGCCTCTGTTCCACTGCACGGCTAAGCTGAGACAATGCAATCACAGGCACATTCAACTCTCTGGCTACCCCTTTTAACGATCTGGAAATATCAGAAATTTCCTGCTGGCGCGACTCTGCCCGTCCTCCTACTCTTCCGCTCATCAACTGCAGGTAGTCAATAATAATTAAATGGAGATCTTGCTCCAGCTTATATTTTCTACATTTGCTCCTAAGCTCCGAAATAGAAATTCCCGGCGTATCATCGATAATCAAATGCGATTTTCCAATAATACCAGCGCTTTCTATTAATTTTTCCCAATCATCGTCCTTGAGGTTTCCTGTACGAAGTGCCTGAGAATCCACCTGTGATTCAAGAGAAAACAAACGATTTACCAACTGTTCTTTGGACATTTCCAAACTAAAGATGGCTACTGTTTTATTACTCTTAAAAGCTGCATGCTGTGCAATATTCAAAACAAATGCCGTCTTTCCCATGGATGGTCTTGCCGCCACAAGGATCAGGTCAGACGGCTGAAGTCCTGATAATTTATAGTCCAGATCCAGAAATCCGGTAGGTATACCTGTGACAGTTCCCTTTGTCTTTGCCGCTTTCTCAATTCGGTCCAAAGCATTCAGCACGACCTGCTTAATGGGCACATAATCCCCTGTACTTCTTTTCTGAACCAGCTCAAAAATACTCTTTTCGGCTGTCTCTAAAATTGCTTCCATGGAATCGCTTCCTGCATAACAGGAATTGGCAATTTCCTCGTTTGTCTTTATCAGCCTGCGAAGCATGGATTTCTCAAACACAATATCCGCATAATATTTGACATTCGCCGAAGTAGGAACTGCTGCAACCAGATCACGCACAAACTCCAGACTGGAAATCTCCTCCGGCACATCCTTTTCCTTCAATCTTTCCTGAAGAGTAATAAGATCCACCGGTTTTCCTTCATTAAAAAGTTCCGTCATAGAATCAAATATAATACCATATGAAGTTTGATAAAAATCTTTTCCGCTGATAATTTCAGAAGCGGTCATGATCGCATCCTTGTCCATCAGCATCGCGCCTACGACAGACTGCTCTGCCTCTATGCTGTGAGGCAGTACACGTTTAATGAGAGCTTCCTCCATATTGGGCATCTTTCTATGCCTCCTCTGTTACGTTTACTTTCAGCTCTACCGTCACTTTTGCATGAAGTCTTATGGGTACAAGATGTGTGCCCAGTGTTTTAATCTGCTCCTTAAGCTGGATTTTTTTCTTGTCTATTTTCAATCCCATCTGCGTCTCTACAGCCGCTGCTATTTCTTTAGAAGATACTGATCCAAAGACTTTTCCACCTTCTCCTGTCTTGATAGAAATGGTAATCTTTCCTTCTTCCAGTTCCTTTCCAAGTTCCTTTGCGGCATCCAACTGTTCCTGAGCAATCTTTTCCTGATTTGCTTTCTGCAGCTTCAGGTCATTCATATTATTTTTGTTTGCCTCTGCCCCTTTTTTTGTTTTCAGCAGAAAATTTCTCGCATATCCGTCATTAACTTCAACAATCTCTCCTTTTTTCCCGAGAGACTTTACATCCTCCAGTAAAATTACTTTCATCTATATATCTCCTTTTTCTTTCATTTCATCAATTACCTTCTTCAGATCTGCTACTGCTTCATCTAGATCTGTATGATCAAACTGCGCCCCTGACGCATTCATATGTCCACCGCCGCCCAAGTGTTCCATAATTACCTGAACATTCACCTCGTCAATAGAACGTGCGCTGACATAAATTCTGCCATTGTATACGGTAAGCACAAAAGTCGCTTTGATTCCGTCAATATCCAGCAGTTCATTGGCTGCCTGTGCCCCAATAATAGTCGGACTTTCAATCTTGAGATTTTCTCCTCTTGCAATTGCAAATTCATCCAAATATACTTCTGCACCACTGATAATCTGCGCTTTCGCCTGATAGGATTTCAGATCATCCCGCAGAATTTTTCTGATAAATGGAATATCAGCACCGCATCGTCTGAGAAAAGCTGCGGCTTCAAAGGTACGAACCCCCGTCTTATTGAGGAAATTATTCGTGTCAATCATAATTCCGGCATAAAGACTGTTTGCTTCCATAGCTGGTATTTTTACATCATCCACAATATACTGCAAAACCTCAGAAACCATCTCGCATGCTGATGATGCATAAGGCTCGATATAAGACAAGAGTGCACTTTCAATATTATCACTGCTCTGCCTGTGATGATCAAAAACAACTACAGTCTTAGTCATAGTTAACAATTCTGGACATTCCGTCATCTTAGGCCGGTTTGTATCCACCACAACAACCATGGAACTATCATCAATCATCTCTTTTGCTTCTCCGGATGTTACAAACATATCATCTGGATAATTTGGATGGTTAACAAACTCTTCATACATAACACGGACAGAAGCAGAGATATTATCTACAACAATATGAGCTTTCTTCTCAAGTGCGGCCGCCGCACGATAAATACCGATTGCTGCACCAAGACAATCCATATCCATCATTTTATGTCCCATAACAAGAATGGTATCATTTACCGTAATAAATTCACGGAGCGCTTCTGCTTTCACTCTTGCTTTTACACGGGTATTTTTAGAAGTCTGTTCTCTTTTTCCCCCATAGTAAGTAATACCACTGCTGTCCTTAATAACCGCCTGATCGCCCCCCCTTGCCAGAGCCAGATCAATCGCCGCCCGGGCATAGGTATAACTTTGTACATAAGCAGTCTGGCTAAGTCCAAGTCCAATACTCAAAGTAGCCGGAATATTGTTTCCAATATTGACAGATTTTACATCCTCAAGAAGAGAAAACCGATCTGCCTCTAATTCTTTAAAGTATTGCTTCTTCATGACAATAAAGTATTTGTCCGTCTCCATTTTTTTCACAATTCCATCAAGACGGGCAATATACTGATTGATCTTCCTGTCGATCAATGCAACCAAAAGACTTTGTCGCACTTCTTCCACACTGTCAATCACTTCATCATAATTGTCGATATAAATGAGTCCGGCTACCAGCCTTTGCTCTTCATTTTGTCGAAGTGCAGTATTTAACTCTGTCACATCAGAAAGATAAACTGCAATGAAATATTCCTTCTCCTCCGGCATCTCCAAAAGCTGCTCTGAATTACTAAAGCCTTCTACCGGTACCTTCCGGAGCTCTGCCCGGTATTCCTTATCCTTATAGTAGACTTCCATTTCCACCGTCTGATTTTCCTCTTTCGGGAAAATACTGCGATTTAACTCTGGAATGTAGCGGCTAAGTACATTTTCTCCTTTCAGCTTTCCTCCCAGAATTTCACGGAACTGATCATTCATCCACATCAGTTTCCCATCTTCCAAAAGGAGCGCATAAGGCACTGCCAGCTTTTTCAAAAGCGTATTCTGTACAACTCCGTACTGTGCTGCAAATTCCACCAGATCTTTCATAACAAGGGATTTGTTATAAAAATACATCACGCCCACGATAACAATATAAATCACAACAAAAAAGCACATCAGAATTCCGGCCTTGTGATCCAGTCGGTAAATCCATATGTTCATTGCAATCAGCATCAGGGACATGACAGCCGGCCATTGCATATATAATCTTAATTGTCCTTTTAATCGTACGCTTTCTTTTTCTTTCTTTTTCATATTTGTTCCCTCGAAACCTTACAACTGCACACTGTATTATACCACTTTCCCCCTAAAAAGGAAAGACCGAGATCCTTTCCAAAAATGGTTTCTGCTTACACACAAAAACAATAGTACCGGTATTACCAGTACTATTGCCTCTATCACTCATACTAAACATCTATTCCTGCATTCTCATCGTCTGCTGTAACTTCGGTAATCGATTTAACCAGTCCTGCCAACTCCTGGATCTGTGAAGGGATAATAATCTTGGTTGCTCTTCCGTCTGCTGCTTTCTCAAACGCTTCCAGACTTTTCAAAGTAAGCACCGCCTGATCGGCGCCTGCATCCTTCAGGAATTTCAGGCCATTGGCAGTTGCTTGCTGAACCTTTAAAATTGCTTCCGCTTCACCTTCTGCCTCACGAATCATTTTTTCTTTCTCTGCTTCTGCTTCAAGGATGGCAGCCTGTTTCCTTGCCTCCGCCTCGAGAATTACTGACTCCTTGTTCCCCTCTGCTACCAGCACAGTAGACTTCTTCTCTCCTTCCGCACGGAGAATAGCCTCTCTCCTTTCTCGTTCCGCTTTCATCTGTTTTTCCATCGCATCACGAATAGCAGCAGGTGGAATGATATTTTTAAGTTCTACACGATTCACTTTGATCCCCCATGGATCTGTAGCAAGATCCAATTCTGCCCGCATCTTTGTATTGATTGTTTCTCTGGACGTCAGTGTCTGATCCAACTCCAGATCTCCAATAATATTACGCAGCGTAGTCGCCGTCAGATTTTCAATGGCAACAATAGGATTTGCTACTCCATAACAAAACATCTTGGGATCTGTTATCTGGAAAAAGATAACCGTATCAATCTGCATCGTAACATTATCTTTCGTAATAACAGGCTGCGGCGGAAAATCTACCACCTGCTCCTTTAGATCAATCTTCTTTGCCACCCGGTCAATAATCGGAATTTTAAAATGAAGCCCGGTATTCCATGTGGCCTGATATGCGCCGAGACGTTCCAATACGACCGCCTGCGCCTGATGTACAACTTTGACACAGGAAATCAATATCACTACAGCCAGCACTACAATAACAAAAAACAGAACCGTTCCTATCCCTATAAAACTAATCATTCTCCATCCCCTCCTTATACTCTTCTACAATTAATTTTACACCGGATACAGCTACAACTTTTGCAAGTTTTCCTTCCTCAAGTACAGTTTTATCATCGGAACTTCGCACCGTCCATTCCTGCCCGTTTACAATACTCTTCCCCGTTTCATTAATATTATCCACGCGCTGTGTCAATTTGATAATTCTGCCGATTTCACTCTCATAATTGGTTTTAAGCCGCTTTCCATTCAAATATTTAACCGCCCACGGACGCGTACAAATCAGCAGAATACAAGAGACTGCAAGAAAGACCAAAATCTGTATATAAATATTGGCTCCCAGAACATTTACTAACAAAGCCGCCAATGATCCACCGGCAAACCAGATGGTTGTCAGGTTCACCGTACATATCTCAACAATGATCAATAGGATAAACAAGACAAGCCATATGATATTTAACATAAATGGTGATAAAACAAATATATCTGAATCCATCTCATTTCCCCCTTATCTTTCGAAATATACAAACAACAAGATAATTTTACTCATTATAACAGATATGTTTCGTTTTGTGAATTTATATTTCTCAAAATTAAGTTTATAAAAGTAAATTCAAGGACAAACAAAGGACAAGAGAATATAATTCTCTTGTCCTTTTGTAAAACAAAAATATTTCCTCAATATATTTTATGCTTCGTATCCATTTGGATTCTGGGACTGCCATCTCCATGTATCTTCGCACATCTCATCCAGTCCTCTTTCTGCCTTCCATCCAAGTACTTTTGCTGCTTTTGCCGGATCTGCATAGCACATCGCAATGTCTCCTGCACGGCGCGGCTTAATCTCATATGGAATCTCTTTTCCACACGCCTTGGAAAATGCTTTTACCATATCCAACACAGAATAGCCCTGTCCTGTTCCAAGATTGATTACATCCAATCCCGGATTGCTAAAGATATAATTAATTGCCTTCACATGACCTACCGCCAAATCAACTACATGGATATAGTCACGTACTCCTGTTCCGTCTGGCGTATCATAATCATCACCAAACACGCCCAGCTTTTCCAATTTTCCTACCGCTACCTGTGAAATATAAGGCATCAGATTATTAGGAATTCCCTTCGGATCTTCCCCAATCCGTCCGCTCTTATGGGCTCCTACCGGATTGAAGTAACGAAGAAGAATTACATTCCATTCCGGGTCTGCCTTCTGCAAATCTGTCATAATCTGTTCCATCATAGATTTTGTCCACCCATATGGATTTGTGCACTGTCCTTTCGGACAAGCTTCTGTAATCGGCATTTCCTCAGGACTTCCGTATACCGTTGCTGAGGAGCTGAATACGATATTCTTCACTCCAACTTCACGCATTACATTCATTAATGTCAAAGTTCCGGTAATGTTATTCTGATAATATTCCAGAGGCTTTTGCACGGATTCTCCTACTGCCTTGAGAGCCGCACAGTGAATAACCGCATCCACCTTCTCTGCCTCAAACATTGCCTTTAATGCTTTTGCATCCAGAACGTCACCTTCATAAAACTGAATGCTCTTTCCTGTAAGCTCTTCCACACGCTTCAGGGATTCTTTAGAAGAATTACAAAGATTATCATACACAACAACTTCATATCCTTCATTCAGAAGTTCAAGAGCTGTGTGGCTTCCGATGTATCCTGCACCGCCTGTGATTAATATTTTCATTTCACTTACCTCCTTGTGTACTCACCATACTTTGATTATAAACAGCAATCGCCGCAAATACTATAAGAATCATGGTGAAAACTATAAAAATATTGCGTTTTTATGCTTTCTCCCAGAGATGCTGTGGATAGATCCCTTCGTCCTTCATTTTCTGAATTGCTGCCACAACAACCGGCTTGTCTTCCTTATAAGTTACCCCGTACCATTTATCTGCGGATTTCAGTACTGCAGCTGTAGCTTTTCCCTCTCCAATCAGATCACTTACTACAGTAGGAAGGAAATATTCGCATTTCATTGGATTGCTCTTGAGTCCCTCTTCCATAAATGCAGGGAATCCATCTTTGATTTCTTTTAAAATACTGGCTGTAAATCCCCACATATTCATAGAAACAGTAGTATCTGCCGGAACAAACGTCCACGTTTTTCCTTCATCTTCCGTATAAGCAATTCCACCGTCTCGTTTTTCAATCTGAGTTCTTTCATGGATGCCTGTCAGTTCACCCTTCTCATTCATATCGCACAGTCCGCGGGCTACATGTCCATTATCTGTAACCGTATTTCCCAGCTCATATCCTACCATTGTGTAACGATATTTCTCATCATCTTCGTGAGTTGAGAGGTAATTATAAATAAGTTCAAATGCTTCCCGCCCATAGTAATCATCTGCATTAATTACCGCAAATGGTCCGTCCAGTTCATCAATTGCACTTAATACTGCATGAGCAGTTCCCCACGGTTTCACCCGTCCTTCCGGCACCTCAAATCCTTCCGGAATATTCTCAATATCCTGATACGCATAGGATACATCCATATATTTGCTGATCCGTTCTCCCACATTCTCTTTAAAATCTTTTTCTATCTCATGCTTGATAATAAAAACAACTTTCTCAAATCCGGCTCTTTTAGCATCATACATGGAAAAATCCATAATAATATGACCTTCATTATCTACCGGATCAATCTGTTTCAATCCACCGTATCTACTTCCCATTCCTGCTGCCATAATTACTAAAACTGGTTTTTTCATTACTTTCATTTCCTTTCCAAAACTGTACAGCATTTTTGTTGCTGTTTTTCCTGCATTTACGCTTATTGTAGTATAAACACAGAAAAAAATCTTTATCTTATTTTTTAATTGATTTGTACAATCTGCATTTTCTTTTTGCTTTTTTTACAAAACCAAGGTATAATAGTCACAACATCCTTAACGTGGGAGGGTAGCCATTTTATGACGTACGATGGTATTAAATTAAAAAATTCCATATCCATTGGAAAACTTTACAGCATTCATTATTTTGAATATATGAGTGATTTTAAATTTTCAGGAGAATTTCATAATTTCTGGGAATTTGTCTGCGTAGACAAAGGCGAGGTGTCTGTCACTGGCGGAGATCGGCAATTTATCCTTAAACGCGGAGAAATTGCTTTTCATCACCCCAATGAATTTCACAGTGTAGAAGCGACACGGGGAATTGCACCCAATCTTGTGGTTATTTCTTTTGGATGCACAGACCCTGCTATGGATTTCTTCAAAAACCGTATTCTTCAGATTGATGAAACTGAACGAATGCTTCTGGCTGATATTGTCATTGAAGCCAGACGCTGTTTTGACTGCCGTCTGGATGATCCTTACCTCCAGAATATGCCTACAAAGGAACCAACAGCCTTTGGGGCACAGCAGATGATCCGCCTCCACCTGGAACATTTTCTTATCCATATGCTTCGCCGGTATTCCAATCCGATCGGACTATCCAAGAGCTCATTGCGTCCCCTTCCTCTGAAGGTAACTAAAAAAAGGAGTGATATTGAGCTTTTCAATCGGGTCGTGGATTATCTGGAAGCACACCTTAGCCAGCACGTCACCATCGAACAGATTTGCCGGGAAAATCTGATTGGTCGTTCACAACTACAGAAAATCTTCCGTGAACAGAGCAATCTTGGCATCATCGAATATTTTTCACTAATGAAAATAAATGCAGCCAAGCAGCTCATCCGCACAAACAAAATGAATTTCACACAGATTTCAGAGCAACTTGGCTACACATCTATTCACTATTTTTCAAGGCAATTTAAAAAGGTAACGGGAATGACTCCCTCAGAATATGCCCTTTCCATCAAAGCAATGGCAGATGGAAATTTCTAACCGAAAATATATTTTTTGAACACTTCTCCTCTTTCTTCAAAATTTTTGAAGATTCCATAGCTTGCTGCTGCTGGCGAGAGTATGCATGCACTGCCTTCCTCTCCCAGCTTTTCTGCAAGCTCTACTGCTTCTTTTAAATGCTCCACAAGACAGAGCCGACCACTTTTAAAAAGCGTAGGATAGCGTTCTTTTATTTCATTATAAATTCTTTTCCCTGTAGCTTCCATCAAAATAATATGTTTCACACTGCTTCCTGTAAGGTACTCCTCTAACTGGTCATAATCCACCCCTCTGTCCATTCCTCCAATAAGTACACTTCCTGCATTCTTAATACTTTCCAGTGCCTGAATTGTCGTTTCTCCTATGGTAGAAATTGAGTCATCATAAAAGCGGAGTCCATTTTTTATCCCCAAATACTGCAATCTATGGGGAAGAGTCTTATAACTGCAAAGCCCTTTCAGGAATTGTTCATCTGTAAGTGAAAATTCCTTACAGAGTCCATAGACAACTGCAATATCAAAATAGTTATGCTGACCAATCAAAGAAATCCCCTGCTCCGGAATACGAAGCCCGCTTCCGCGATAGCGAACTGCATTTCCGGCCACTTCAATATCTCCTCGACCAGTCGGACTTTCTCCTTCTGGAATCAGAACTGCCGAAATCACTTCACCTTCACAAGGTACACAGGCGCTCTCCGCTCCTGCACCTTCTACTTCACGTCCCGGCAAAAATTCCATATTACAGAAAAGAATATCTTCTTTATCCTGCCAGGCATATATGTTCTGTTTTGCTCTGACATAAGCCGCCATAGTACCATAATGATCAAGATGTTCCTCATAGAGATTCAGAAGCACTGCAATATGAGGCGAAACGGTAAGATATTCTAACTGATGACAGGAAAGTTCCAGCACAATAACCTCTCCTACCGTAATATCCTCAGCAATGTCAAACACAGGAATCCCTATATTTCCAGCAAGCACCACATCTTCTCCGCTTTCCTTGAGAATATGGTATAACAGAGTAGATGTAGTACTCTTCCCCTTTGTTCCAGTAATTCCAACAATCTGACTGCGGAATTTTTTAATAAACAGCCCTGTCTGTGACACAAAATGACATTTATAATTTTCTACTTTTTCAGGGAGAACAATTCCAGGAGTCTTAAACACCACGTCATATGAATCAAGAAGCTCCTTTTCCATATATTTTTCTCCAGATATAACTGGAATATCTTCCCCTCCGTCTTTCGCATCTACCGGATTCTGATCCGCCACTGCCAGTTCTTTATATCCTCCTGCCTTCCGGATCATACGCAGACTGGATCTTCCTTCTCTTCCAAGCCCAAGGATCAGAACCTTCTTACCTTCTATGGTCTGCCGTATTTCTTCCAGCATGTTATTTTTCCCCCTCCGCACATTCTCTCCTTACCAGATAAAGATATTTCTCTGGAAGCAAATTTTCTTCATCAAAATATTTGAAAAATCTTCCTGCCTGCGGATCGTCCTTCTGATATAATCCGCTTTGCATATAATACCGGAAAAGTTCCGGCACTTCTTCTTTTTCCTTCTCCATCCGGCTGATTGTAAGAGAAATAGCCGCATTTACTTCATCTCTGCTTCCTACACACTCAAAAGGTTTTTCCTTTTCCATTCCTGTAAGTTTCCTGAAATCCTCCAGCATATCTGAATCATTCAGCATATCCCTTCCAAAAATGCCAATTACCTCTTCTCTAGACAAAAAAGGAGACAAAATCAAGCATACAAAGAGACATTTGGGACAATGTCCACACCATTTATCTTCTTTACTCCCGGCATTACAGCTGCGGAAAATATCATGAAACTGCCGGCATTTTGCAAAGTATCTTGCAATCTGAAACTCACTCAACGGTCGAAGCAGGCTGAAATAGTATGTGCCGCTTCCAATATACTTGGCTTCATAATCATGAAATGCCTTTTCAAAACGAAAGCTTTTGGAATACTGATGATTTACTGTACTTCCCTCTACTGTACTTTCATTGGCACTGGATTCATTAGAAAGAACAATATATTTTTTCCCGGCCATATACGCAGCAATGGTGGATGAAAATGCCACAATCGCTGAATACGGAGTATGTCCATTCAAATACCCCTGCTTATTTAATTCCAGCATATTCTTATCCAATGTCCTCTTTACACAGACCATTTGGTCCTCTCCATATCCGGCCCTTTCCACAGTCTTTCGTGTAGCTCCTCTTGGATTAATAATATAACAGCAATTTGTTTCTTTTTCTTCTTTCAGCAAAGAAAGGGTCACAGCAGAATCTTTTCCTCCTCCAATAGGGACGAGGCAACCTTCCATTGTACGCTCATATATTCTGTCTGCATGAATTTTCTCACCTGCGGAAATAATCTCCATAAAATCTTCCTGATTCTCGCTGATTCCGTTTGTGTAGTAAAATTCTCCCAAACCATTAAAGTACAAATCCTTCCACCACATAATCTGCTCTGGTGACAAGGCCCCAGCCTTTACGATCACCTTTGGCGGACAGGCAATCTTCCAATAGCTGATCAGCTCCACCATGCCCAAGGAAAATGCCAGTTCTAAAAATTTACTATCCTTAGCAAATTGCCCATACTGTCCATTTGCCTTGGGGAATTGCCAAGTCGGACGAAAAGAGGACAGACCCGGAATTTCAAAATGATATTCCAGGCATATCCTCTCTTCCTCTTCTTTTATCTCATACCCGTGATAAATAAATTCTGGATAATCTTTACGTAATTCTATATATGAAAACATTATAATACCTTCCTTGTATATGCTCTTCTATAATATATTATCTCATTTTTGACCTTTTCTCAAGTCATTCCAGGGCTTTGGGGAAAATGTCACTTTTTAGGAAAACAAAATGATTGACAATTCCGCTTTATTATGCTAAAGTTTCTATAAACCATAGATGAAGAGTAAGTACTTTTTGACATTTGCCTGACAGAGAGCCGCATATGGTGGAATTGCGGCAGGTCAAACCAAAAAGGAATGGGCTTCTGAGGGCGAGCGGAATTTAACAGTATGCAAGCCGGAGAAAGAACTCCGTTATCAAAAACAGCATATGTCAGTATGCATGAGAGGATGTTTACATCAAGCCGGGTGGCACCGCAGGAGTTTTGTATCATTGATTTTTCAGTAATAACAGGCTCTTGTCCCTGCATTTTGTCTGCAAGGGACAGGAGCCTTTTTATATTACAAAACTTGAACTCCCTTGCTGGAAACTAATGTTTTTATTTTAATTTATTTCATTCAGAAAGGAGACAGACACATGGAAAAGAAAATCCCCTATAAAATTTATCTGGAAGAGAGCGAAATGCCAAAAGCATGGTACAACGTCCGGGCAGATATGACAAATAAACCGGCCCCCCTATTAAATCCCCAAACATTAAAACCAATGACTGCTGAAGAGTTAAGTACTGTATTTTGCGAGGAGCTGGTCAAACAAGAACTGGACAACGATAATCGTTATATCCCCATTCCACAGAAAATTCAGGATTTTTACAAAATGTACCGTCCCGCTCCTCTTGTGCGGGCCTATTGTCTGGAAGAAAAATTGCAGACTCCGGCAAAAATCTATTACAAATTTGAAGGAAACAATACCAGTGGAAGTCACAAATTAAACTCTGCCATTGCTCAGGCTTTCTATGCGAAAGACCAGGGCCTTAAAGGTGTAACTACAGAAACCGGTGCCGGACAGTGGGGAACTGCTCTTTCTATGGCATGTTCCTATCTGGATCTGGACTGTAAAGTATTCATGGTTAAATGTTCCTATGACCAGAAACCTTTCCGACGCGAAGTGATGAGAACATATGGGGCATCCGTTACCCCATCTCCTTCTGAAACTACTGAAATCGGCCGCAAAATCCTGGCAGAACACCCGGGTACTTCAGGCAGTCTCGGCTGTGCTATTTCTGAAGCGGTAGAAGTTGCCACACATTCAGAAGGATACCGCTATGTTTTAGGAAGCGTACTGAATCAAGTGTTGCTTCATCAATCCATCATTGGTATGGAGACCAAAATTGCTATGGATAAATATGGAATCAAACCTGATATCATTATCGGCTGCGCCGGCGGAGGCTCTAACTTAGGCGGTCTTATTTCTCCATTTATGGGAGAAAAGCTAAGAGGTGAAGCTGATTATCGGTTCATTGCTGTAGAGCCAGCTTCTTGTCCAAGTCTTACAAGAGGTGTGTATGCGTATGATTTCTGTGACACCGGAATGGTTTGTCCTCTTTCTAAAATGTATACTCTGGGAAGCGGATTCATTCCATCTCCAAATCATGCCGGCGGTCTTAGATACCACGGTATGAGCTCAACTCTGTCACAGCTGTATCACGATGGCTATATGGAAGCTTGCTCTGTAGAGCAAACCTCTATTTTCGCTGCAGCAGAACAATTTGCTCGAGTAGAAGGAATACTTCCTGCTCCCGAAAGCAGCCATGCCATTCGCGTCGCTATTGATGAAGCAATGAAATGCAAAGAAACCGGCGAAGAGAAAACGATCCTCTTCGGTCTCACCGGTACAGGATATTTTGACATGTTTGCTTACGAAAAATATCATAATGGACAAATGAATGACTACATTCCCACAGATGCTGACCTCCAGGTAGGATTTGACGGAATCCCAAAATTTCCAGGCAACGAAATAAAATAAGCACCTCATAAATATGGAAAAGGATACGGACTCTTAAGAGTCCGTATCCTTTTTTTCAACATAAAAAAGTAATTGTATACTATATCACACAGCAGCCAGACTTTTCAGGCCATCCCAAATTTCTTTTTCCACATCCAGCGAAAATCCATCTACACTCAATGTTTGCTTTTTGGTCACTCCATCCACACTTCCCATCTTAACAATGAAAGAAAGATACTCTTTAATTTCCGAAAACTGTGGCAGCACCTTAGTCCCGGTTATCTTCTGAATGTATGCCGCAATCGCATAAGCTCCCCAATTGGAAACCGTTGCGATGACCAATGTGTCTACTTTCACTTTACATGGCACAAGCTCCAATTCACCAGAAATAACATCTTTTAAATTTCCCATGCCAATTTCATTTCCTCCGTCACCCACGCCAAAAGTGGGAATCCCCTGTTTCCTTGCCTGAATAAAAAGCCAGTCCGTTCGCGCAGTATGTTCTTTAATGCTGACTCCTCGCATATTTGCATAATCATTGTCTACATTTCGTCCACATCTTTCGATTGAAATAAGCCCCACCGGCCGGAATTCATTCAGCAATTCTTCATACTCTTCCGCTCCATCCTTCACTTCTACATAACGAACTTCCAGATCTGCCGCTTCAAAGAATCCTTTACAAAATTGATCTGTAATAATTACCGGTCGAAATTTCTGCTTTTTCAGTGCCTTTGCCAGAACAACTGTACCAAGTGGACCATCTGTCTCCGCATGTCCTGCAACATAAAATCCTGTTGTCAAAAGAATCGTTCCCTTTTCCAAATCCAGAATTCGTCTTGCTGCCTGTTTACAGTAATCTCTGTCCATATAATGGCGAAGTACTGTCATTCCCCGCTTTGAATGGCGAAGCACTACATCTTCAATCGTTTCATTCCTTACCTGCGCTGCTGCTTTCATTCAAATCTCTCCCTTTCTGATGCTATTTTACAATTTCTCCAAGAGCTTTAATCTCTACCCCCTCCTGTATCAATGCTTTTCGGATTTTTTCTACAAATGCCAAGGCTTTTTCTCCATCTCCATGAACACAGATGGAATCTGCCTGTACTTCAATATCCCGTCCGGAAATTGCTGTTACTTTCCCTTCTTTTATCATACGAATTACTCTTTGAATTGCTTCGTCTTCATCTGTAATCATGGCCCCCGGCTTACTTCTTGCAACTAAAGATCCATCCTCTTCATAGGCTCGATCCGCAAATACTTCCTTAGCAGCCCGAAGTCCGATACGCTCCGCTGCTTTCAGCATCTCACTACCAGACAGTCCAAGAAGAATCAATCTGGGATCTACTTCATAAATAGCCTCACAGATTGCTTCTGCCAGTTTTTTATCTTTGCCTGCCATGTTATACATGGCGCCATGAGGCTTTACATGGCACACCTTCATCCCCTGAGCCCTGGCTATAGCCTGCAGAGCTCCTACCTGATACTGTACCATCGCTTTTACTTCTTCCGGAGATGCTGCAAGATTTCTTCTGCCAAAGCCAACCAAATCAGGATAGCCAGGATGAGCCCCTACTGCTACGTCATTCTTTTTTGCCAATGCTACTGTTTTCGTCATAACTATAGGATCCGATGCATGAAACCCACATGCTACATTGGCAGACGAAATAAAGGGGATTACCTCCTCATCCATACCACATTTATAATTACCAAAACTTTCTCCAAGATCACAGTTTAAGTCCACAAAATACATATTCCTCGCCCTCTCTTCCGAGTTAATATTTAAGTTCTACATTTTTCACATCTGTAATCAACATATGTCCCGGCGAATGCGTAATAACAATGTCAGGTTTAACATTCATAACAACATTTTGTGGTGTAACCCCACAAGGCCAAAATACAGGAACCTCTCCTTCTTTGATGGTAACAGTATCTCCAAAATCTGGTTTATGTATATCAGAAATGCCGATAACAGCAGGATCCCCTATGTGAACAGGCGCCCCATGCACTCTTGGCATCTCCCCGGTTACAAGTACAGCTTTTACTACCTGATCATAAGGCATAGGCCTCATACTCACTACCATATTTCCTTTAAAAATTCCTGCCGGAGTGCAAGGTATATTCGTTTTAAACATAGGCACATTACAGTGCTCCTCAATCTGACGAACCGGCACCCCCACATCCAAAAGTCCAGATTCAAAGGAAAAACTACATCCAATCAGAAAACTTACAAAATCATCCCGCCAAAATTCTTCTACATTCGTATATTCCCCCGCAAGTTCTCCTTTTCTGTAAATCCTGTACTTCGGTAAATCTCTGGCAATATCTACATCTTTCGCAATATAGTGAAGTTCTCTGCTTCCCACATCACTAACCTCCAAAATCGGACATGATTTGGGATTTCTCTGGGTAAACAAAAGAAAATCATATGCCAGATCTTTCGGAAGAATAACAAGATTCGCCTGTGCGTACCCCGAACACATTCCTGAAGTCTGTCCGGTTATCTTCTCCTCCCGTATAAGAGCCCGAACCTGTGCAGGACTCATTGTACTATAATCCATAATCTCTTCCTCTTCTTTCCGCAGCCTTATCTACTGCTTTTCCATTAAATCTTTATATATTTTTAGTCCTCTGCATGGATTCATTTATTCTCTGTGCCTCTTCCACGCTAATTCCTACGAAGCGCACCTGATCCCCCGGTTTCCCTTGTACGAGTTTTGGAATATCAAAAGAACATACTACACCAATTTTGGCATATCCCCCTGTTGTCTGGCGATCAGCCAAAAGTATAATAGGCTTACCACTTGCAGGTACCTGTATTGCTCCGAAGGCTATACCATCGGAGATAATATCTGTTCCGCTTATACTTTCTACAGGTTCTCCTTCCATGCGGTATCCCATACGGTCACTTTGGTCAGAAATCGTATAAGTGCTTCCATAAAATGTAGCTTTCCCTTTTTCACTGAAATATTCTGCCTGTGGTCCTTCGATTACCCTTATCTCAATCAGTGAAGGATATTCTTCTGCTTTTGCCCGCCTCTCTTTTATCTCCTCATAGGAAACATAAGGCTTTCCGATCTTCAACACATCTCCCGACTTTAATGCCCTGCCTTCATAGCCGCCCATAGCACATTTCATATTCGTAGAGCGACTCCCCATCACAACAGGCACATCAATTCCTCCGCCAAACGCAATATATGTCCTGCATCCGCTTTTTACCATGCCAAGAGAAATACTGTCTCCTTTTTTCAAAAGGTAAGGACGGTTCATTTCCACTGGTTCACCATTGATCTGCGGCTCCATATCAGCCCCTGTCAAGGCAATAACCGTGTCTTCATCTACTTCCATACTTCCCCCAAACAAAGTAGCTTCCAGCACTGCTTCTCCCGGGGGATTTCCAACAAGCTCATTTGCGCAAACATAGGCTTTATGATCCATTACTCCGGAGGTCTGAATACCGGAATTTTGATATCCATAACGACCTGCATCCTGCACGGTTGTCAAAGCTCCCGGTATCACTACTTTTACAGACATCTACTCATCCTCCTCCACAACCTCTACCTCATAAGTTCCATTTACAATCATACGGCGAATGTCATAATAATCATCTATTGTAATAGGGATAAATCGGATATACTCTCCTGCTTTGCAAAGAATCGGTTCTTTTCTATCCGGATTGTAAAAATCTACGGGTGTTCCTCCCATAAGACGCCACCCGCCTGGAGATGCAAGCGGATACACACCAGTCTGGCTTCCTCCGATACCAACTGCTCCCGGCTGAATCTTTACTCTGGGGGTTTTCAGCCTGGGAATCTCAATTCTCTTATCCAATCCCCCCAGATATACAAATCCCGGAAGAAATCCCATCATATAAATTTTATAATCTACTGAGCTGTGAATCGCGATAATCTCATCTCTATCCAGCCCGGTATATACCTCCATATCAGCCAAATCCTGACCAAATCTTGCACCATAACAGCACGGTATTTTTAATATTCTTTTTTTCTTTCCTGCAAATCCCAGTTTTGCTTCACCGTAGGTTTCAAACACTGCCTTCAGTTTCCCAAAGCTGGTACAATAAGGATCATAATAAACCATCAGTGAACGAAAAGTCGGTACAAGTTCCACAATTCCCGGAACATTATCTTCCTTAATCTTTCTCGCAAGCATATGTACCTGATCATTAATTCCGGTGTCAATAGCATTTCCGAATTCTACAACCATTGCCCTGTCACCAGATGGCAAAACTCTTACTTCTCCCATGACTTCACCTTCCAAATTTTTCTCTTAATGATCCCATACACTATTTATCTTCTTTTGTAGCTTCATAAAATTCATCCAGCAGCGCTTTTCTGATTTTTCCCAGAAGCTCCTGATTTTTTCCTCCTACTGGTTTCCCATCAATCTCATTTGCATAAAGGCAAAGGTTACTGGAACTGGTTACAATAACTTCCTCAGCTGCAAACAAATCATCCAGCGTATAGGGGGTTTCACTCACCGGAATTTCCAGCTTTTTGCACATCTTAATCAAATGAGCCCTGGCAATTCCCGGCAAAATCAAATTATCGGTTGGCGCTGTCACCAATTTACCATCTTTAATAATATGAACATTACTATGTGCACATTCTGTTACTCTTCCTCCCGGACGGTAAAATACCGCTTCCTGACATCCTGCTTTTTTGGCTTTCTCTGTTGCCACACAAGAAGGAATCAGATTCAGTGTTTTAATGTTGCAATGGAGAAATCTGGTATCTTCCAGTGTAATCAAACGAATGGGCTCTGTTCCATCACAAATCTTCGCCGGTTTCAGCATAATCCAAAGATTTCCCGGACCTTCTGTAAAAGCATGGTTCCTGATCCCAGTTCCTCTTGTCACCTGATAATACACAAAAAGATCTCCTGTATCCATTTTATTAACCATTTCCTGAAGGAGGTTCTTCAGTTCTTCCTTCGTTACCGGCATCTTAATATCCAAAAGTCCCGCACTGTTAAAAAAACGGTCTATATGTTCATCAATAGCAAATATTTTGTAATTTCTGGAAGGGCCTGCATCATATACCCCATCTCCAAACCAACAAACTCTGTCATTCATTGGAATCATCATTTCATCCAGTTCGCCGTATTTTCCATTGTAATAACCTAACGTCTTCATACTAAATCTCCTCTTTTCATTCTTATTTTTATTGATACAAACATGTATACTCCCGGAGGATGCTCTTGATATAAAAAGGAAAAACTTTTCTATATCATAAAAAAGAACGCAAAAAAAGCTGTCTGCTCGACATCTTTGCCTGCGTTCTTTTAGAATCTGTCTGTATTGTATTCCTTTCCAATTTATATGTCAAGAAAAAATTTTTTTATTACTTAATTATGCCAAAATCCACTACGGTTTCAGGATAATCCGTTTTCTTTAGGATATTTAAAAATTCTATGCTATCCACCATGTACCATCTGAATGTTGCTGCAAGCAACCAATCGTCTCTGATAAGATAGTTCCATTAAAATCTCTCACAATTACTTTTTCATAATATTTATATTTTTCGGTTGCACAATTATTTTCATTGTCCCATTCTTCTTCTATCCAAGCCGAAAGATATACCTTTCCGTCTGCTATTATAGTTACACTTTCATTGGGATTCTTGGAAAATTGGAAACGCTCTGGATAGTAACAGACAAATTCATCATCCTCGCTTATAATATGAGCATCCTCCCCGATAATACACAGATTATAGGGATTTACATCTGCTATATTAAGTTGTGTAATCATCTCCGGTATTTCGTCTGGTCGATATTTAAACAGCGTAATTTTTCCCTTATTATAGTCTCCTTGTAAAAACCAAAAATAATTCTTTAAATAAACAGGTTTCCCATATAATACATTCCGTTGTCTTTGAAATGGCATATAAACTTTACCATTAACATAATCATAAAAAGAAAGGGTTGAACCCTGATATCCACCCTTTTTCGACCATTCGATCATGTCATAATAGTCAGCTGTATCACTCATTGAATATCCAATACGTGATTGACCAGAAATTTCTTCGACATACGTTCCTCTCACACTTTCAAAATGCTTAAACTTCATAACTGTCACCTCTTATTTCCGCTTACCAAAGTATTCTATAAAACTGGATAATTTGATTATACTTTATTTTATTGTAAATCACTACCATTTTCAGACTGTTGTAAGCTTTGGCTGCATTTTTTATTTTTTCTCAAGCATCTCCCGATCCCTAATTACGTTAAATGAGAGGGTCCGAATCCCAGGAGCAAGTCCACTCCGCCAAAAACAAAAAGCCCTTAAACACCGGATTTCCGGTATTTAAAGGCTTTTCTTTCATTCACTCATACTCGACTAAATCAATTACTCCTGAACATATGGCATCAAAGCAATGTGTCTTGCTCTTTTAATTGCAACTGTAAGAGCTCTCTGATGCTTTGCACAGTTTCCTGTAATTCTTCTTGGAAGAATTTTTCCTCTTTCAGAAATGTATTTTCTTAATTTAGCTACATCCTTGTAATCGATTTCGTTATTTTCTTTGCCACAAAATACGCATACTTTTTTTCTTCTGCGTCCGCCGCCTCTTTTCTTAAAGCCGCCTTCTGGACGATTTCCTTTTTCAAAAGCCATGATAATTTCTCCTTTCCATCAACATGCTACTGAAGCAGTTTATGCTTCTTTGCACTTTGCAGAATACACTTCATACCAGATGTCCATTCCCATAAATGGACAATCCTTACGGTATAAGCTTTAATTAAATGGTAATTCTTCATCAATTCCATCTGGAATGTTCATGAAGCCGTCACCGGCTGGTGCGCTCGGTGTCGGTGCGGGAGCTGACTGGAAGCCGCCTATATTTGCATCACTGGACGCTTTGCTTTCGGCAAATTCCTGTTCTTCCACTACTACCTCTGTTGTATATACTTTTACGCCGTCCTTGTTGGTGTAGCTTCCTGTCTGGATACGTCCGCTGACTACGACCTTAAGCCCCTGACGATAATATCTCTCTGCATGTTCCGCCTGTCTGCCGAAAGCAACACACTGAATAAAATCAGCACTCTGCTCTCCGTCGCGTCTGAATCTCCGGTCCACGGCAAGTGTATATCTGGCAATAGCCAAAGGGTTTTCTCCCTGTGAATATCTTACTTCAGGGTCTCTTGTCAAACGTCCCATCAAAATTACTTTATTCATTCTTTTACCTCTCTTCTTCTATGCCTCTTGTTTTACGCATAAATATCTGAGTACGTTATCCATGATGCGGATTCTTTCTTCAATCTCGCCTGGAGTTGTAGCATCAGATTCGAAGTGGATGAAGTAATAATATGCTTCTTTCATTTTCTGAATTTCGTAAGCCAGTCTCTTCTTACCCCATTCGTCAACGTCTGTCACATTTCCGCCGAAACGAGTAATTAATGCTTTTACTTTTTCGATTACCTGTGCCCTTTCATCGTCTTCGATTTTTGCATTGACTACAACTGCTAACTCATATTTGTTCATGTAGTGTGCACCTCCTTTTGGTCTTTTGGCCCCCTGCTTTTCTGCGAGGAGCAAGGATATTCTTCTGTCATGCATTCTCGCATATCCAGACGAATATTAACATATCACGATTAAAAATAATACCATATCACCCCAGTGATTTCAAGCTTTTTTTCTTAAATCTCTTGTATTTTTCTCAACCAGTTTTCTGGCAATCATAATCTGATGTCCACACCCCATGCATTTCAGACGAAAATCTGCTCCAACTCTCAAAATTTCCCACTCAAAACTGCCACAGGGATGCTTTTTTTTCATTTTCACAATATCTCCTACTTCATAATTATATTGCGGCATAACATCCTCCTTATCTTTTCCCTTATTCCTCTACCTGCTTTTCTTCTTCCTTCACTCCCACGACAACCATTCTGTGTTCATCACTTGCTTTAGTACAAGTGGACAATGTCACTACTGTATCCTCTGTTGTAACTTCCACTCCTGTATCATATCCCGACGCTTGTTTCGTATAATCAAGGAATGCCTGGTAGGCTGCATCATCAGCAAAGTCTGTCAGATACGTATCAGAGGTATCCGTCACCACTCCTGCCGCATATATATGGTAAGTAATTTCCCTTCCGTCCGGCGTATAAATATAAAAATAAGGATTATCTTCCCAGAAAGATTTATCTTCATATTTTGCCAAATCATGAAACATGGAATTGTCATTCATACGGTGTCCGTAAATAATCGTATTTTTATCATTAAAGTCTGGGTTATTATAAGTATTTACAAAAATTGCCCCCACTGTATTATCATTTGCTGAAAATGTTTTATCCAAATATGTACTGTTATCTGTTGTCTGTACAACAGGATAATTAATTTGTGATGGTTCCGGATCGAACCGTATCCACCCCACCGTATCTGGATTTATCTCCATAAGCGCATTAAAGTCTACTTTAAATTGCGCTTCTCCATCTTCCGTCTTTTCCTGAGTCACTGCCGCTTCACGAACTTGATCATATTCTTTGCGCCCCTCATGATATCCAGATATAATTCTATAGAGCTGAAATGCTGACACACAAAAAACAATAATTGCAATGATGAATATAATATTGCTGATTATTCTTCCTTTTCCCCCGGTCTTTTTTCTTCTACGGTTTGACCTTTTACGTTCTATATTCTTTTGCGCTGCTTCCTGCTTTCCTCTTTCTCCTGATGCATGTCTCCTTCTCCCCCTATGATAATGCTTTCGTTCTCCCATTTTTACACTCCTTCCCTACTCCGCCACATAAGCTCACCTCTTTGGGAGCCGGCTTTTGCTTTATCAAAAATAATCACTCCTGCCAGCAGGCGTTTTATCCTTTTCTATTTGTGCACGGTTCATCACCTACGCGGACATTATACCATAGGAACAAAGATATCTTCTATTATTTTATATTTTTTTAATGGGAAGTTTATTGACTTTAGCCGTGTCAGGTGTATTATTCCTGTTAGGAGGGTGATAAACAATGAAAGAAAAAATGATCCGTTTTATGGCAGGCCGCTATGGCTTGGATTCCTTCGGAAAATCTACTATAATTGCCGCACTTATCGCTGTTGTTTTGGCCAGCTTGTTTGATGCTCCGATTCTGTCTGTACTGGCCTGGGCTCTGATAATTTATGCTTATTTTCGCATGTTTTCCCGTAATATTTATAAACGTTCTACAGAAAATCAGGCATATCTTGCCAAGACACGTAGAATCCGCACCTGGCTTTCTACACAGAAAAATATTTGGAGTCAGCGAAAAACACACCACATCTACAAATGTCCTACTTGTCATCAAAAAATCCGCGTGCCAAGAGGAAAGGGTAAAATTGAAATTCGTTGTCCCAAATGTCAAACCCGTTTTATTAAAAAGAGCTGATTTTCCATACCAGAATCAACCCAACTCATAGTCTCATAAATCAGATGCAGCTGCATAAAGAAAGGAAAACAAAATGTTAGAATATCTCGTTTTATATAATAGTCAATCCGGTAACACAAAAAATCTGGCAGCTTCTATTTTCTCTTCTCTGCCTGGAAATTCAAAAGATCTGATTGATATTACAACTGAAAAAAGCATACCTGACGCACAGCTTTATTTTATCGGCTTCTGCGTCCACCAGGGCACATGCCGCATAGAAGTCAGCAACTTCATCCAAAATCTTAGGGAAAAAGATATCGCACTGTTCGGTACATGCGGAATGGGGAACTCTCCTGAATATTATAAAATGATCGAACAAAAGGTCAGTGTCTGGATCGATGACAGCTGCCGCTATCTAGGTACTTATCTATGCCAGGGAAAAATGCCTCTTCAGGTACGAAAAAAATATGAAAATATGCGTACCGATGAAAATGCCGAACAAGTAGATATGTTTATCCGAAATTTTGACATGGCATTGACTCATCCCGATAAAGAAGATTATAAAAAAGCACAAGAATTTGCTCTTTCATGTATAAAAAAATCTTTATAGTATCTTCATCAATATAAAGCAGTTCTGTAAGGGTCTCATACAATGAACCCACACAGAACTGCTTTTACCATCTGTAATTATTTCCCTTAATTTTTAAAACCATAGAAAAAACAGCTGTAAAAATCTGCGAAAGCGCAACACTCCACCATACTCCAGACTGTCCTTTAAATCCTGGAAGAATAAATAATAACAGCAACAACACAACCGGTTCTGCATAAACACAAAGATAGGAGTAAAAATTCTTTTCTGTCGCGTAAAAACCAGATGTTGTAATTCTGGAAAAAGCATAAAAAACAAGACCAATCAGAAAAACAGGCAATACTTGAGCTACCAAAATACCTGTCGCTCCTGATACGCCAAACAGTTCTCCCAAATTCCAACGAACGATAAACAGGAAAACATTACACAAAACCGCAATTCCCACAGCAGTAAAATAAGCAATATTCTGGATTTTCTTGACCTCTTCACGTTTCCCTTCTCCATAATATCTGCTCATAAGAGGCTGGCTTCCATCCCCCACCCCCTGCATCAGCATCTGTACAATAGCGACTGCATAAGCAATGCAGGCATAACAGGCTACTGCCATTTGTCCCCCATGCTTCATCGAAAAACGATTGATCAACATAAGGGATATCATAGGAGACAATGTAAGTCCAAAAGGGGCTATTCCAACTTTGAAAATGTTCCATGCTATTTTACAAAATCCGGATGGCAGTCCCCAAAAGGCAAACTTCCGATGGAGCAAATAAAAAATAGCCTCCACCGTTGTCACAAGCTGCCCCAAAACAGTTGCAAGCGCTGCACCTTGTGTTCCCATATTCCAAACCCACACAAGCAAATAATCTAACAGAATATTAACTAAAAATCCTGACATCATAACTACAAGTGCAAAAAAAGAGCTTCCGCTATTTCGAATAATCGGAACAATTCCTGTGGCAAAAATCTGAAAGGCTGCTCCCAGAACAATAACAGCCAGATACTCTTTTCCCAAAACAAGGATCGTCTCTTTTGCACCAAACAATCGGAGAATTGGTTCCGTCACAAAATAAATTCCCAGCGTTGTTACTATACTCGTCAGCAATAATAAAAGCATTGTACCACGCACATATTTTGCCGCGTCTTCAACAGAACCTGACGCTTTTCTTACTGCCCATAAAACAGCTCCTCCCATACCTATACCAGTTCCCAAAGACTGCATCAGCGACACAACAGGAAAAGCAATATTGATGGCAGATAGTCCGGCATCCCCCATGCTTCTTCCCACAAAAAATCCATCAACGATCGCATAAACTCCTGATAAGGCAAAAGCCAAAACGGAAGGAATAACATATACCGCAAATAATTTGTACCGGTTCATCTCTCCTCCTCAAACTGCTTTTTTCGTGTTCTGTTACAGTCAATCCACTCATCCAGAGTCAAAGGAGTATAGTCTGAATACATGCAGAAACAATTGATCATATTGCTGGGGATTGTTCTTTCATTTCCATCCGGCCCTTGCACTACTGTTTCCCTTGTTATTTTCTGAAACTGCTCAAGCAACCTTTGATCCGTCGTATTATGCACATGTCCGTAAAGCATATATGTTCTGGGATTTCCCTTTCTGTCTGTTCGGTATTGCCCGTTATAGCACATGACCGGGTAATGACACAGAACTACTTTTCTTTGATTATCCTGCATCTCCGCATAATGCTTAATCCACACAAACCGCTCTGGACAAAACTCTGATTTTTTCAGAAAATAATCATGATTCCCCTCAATCATATAGAGCTTTCCATGCAGTCTTTGCAAAAGTTCATTTGTCTCCTTTGCATTTCCCCAGGAAAAATCTCCTAGTATAACAACTTCATCATTGCAGCGCACTTTCTGATTCCACTTTTCTATCATATATTCATTCATGGCCTGCACACTTTCAAATCCTCGCCTGTCCATTTTTTCGTTCAGGGTTTCATGAAAAAAATGGCAGTCTGCAATATAGTATCTCATCCTGTTTCTCCTTTATTTTTCTTTCCAGTTTGCAGATAAAAATTCCACAATTTGAGACGCCGTAGGCGGGCATCCTTTCAGACTCTTATGAAAACAGGCTGTGCACCGGCCTATACCAATATCACCGTATTTCCCTTGATATCCCTGTCCTATGCAGACCGAAGGGAGTTGTTCATTTAAGAACCCTTTTTCCTCCAGTCTTGCTAAAGCGTGTATCAAAGATCCATAACAGGCACTGCAGGCATCTACGGGTACCGTATATTTTGCCAGCTTCCGCGCTTTTCCAGCAGGACGTGTAAGACTCCTCTCCTCTTGAGGAGGATTTAAATAAATCCTGTTGGCATGTGTCAGATCCGTACTGCCACATCCCAGTCTTTCTGCCAGTGTAATATATCGGACTTCCGATGGAGAAAATCCCATAGTTTCACAGACAAAGGCATCGCAAAGAACCGGATCACGAAAGCCAAGAATCCTGTTCATTTCAACCGGATTGCCACCCTCTTCAAAATCAAGATCCCCACAGATATTATCCACCAAAATAAAATCATTACGCACTACTGTATTAAGATGTGCAATAGGTTCATGGAGACCCATAGTATGAAACCGTCGTTTTTCCTGATTGGGAATAACTCCTTTATTATTTTTCAAAGCACAGGCAACTATCGTCTGGCAGTGCCCTTTCAAAACCGGAATATTAATTACAAACCCGGCTGACATTGCCGTGTCACAAACAGAAATTTTCATACCTTCTGCATCATATTCTTTCCATGTATCTTTCTGTAAATCAACAAAAGGAACTTGTAATGATTGACAGACGCGGTCCGTTCCTGTAGCTTTGAGTGCATCCGGTGTATGAGCTCCCACCCAGGAGCTCTCCATAACTGCCAGATTAGAAAACCCGTGTTCCTGAAGATATTCTAACGTACCTTCCACCAATTCACTGTGAGTAGTCGCCCCCCAGGATGGATCGCTATCATTTACGAGATTGGGTTTCAATGCCACCAGTGTCTCTTTGTTTGGAATCATTTCCGCAAGATCCGCTCTCTCAAGCACCTGTTTTGCCATATTTTTATAGTCAGTACCATGTATCAGAATGATATCATTTCTGTTCATCCCAAATCCTTCTTTCTATCTGCAAATAATAAAAGAAAAGCCCAGGCATATGCCTGGGTTACTCGAAAAGGCGCCAACCAGATTTGAACTGGTGATGAAGGTGTTGCAGACCTCTGCCTTACCACTTGGCTATGGCGCCGAATATAAGTGCCCTGACCATCTTTTCTGATCACCGGACACTTTTTTATTATAACAGAGCACCCCTTGTTCGTCAATTAAAATCCCAAATCTTCATTAACAAGAATCAGCTTAATCCGACCTTTTTCTTTCGAAAATCTAGTAACAAGTATCTGGCTGCAGATTGTATCCGGAGATTTACAATTCGCACAGGCTCCTGTTTTTGAGCATGGTGTATCTAAATTGAACCGCATCGCATTAATAGGCGCCGCTTCATTTCTTGCCCGCGAGATGGCATCTTCCACTCCTTTGACAACCTTATTCATCCCTACAATCAGAAGCACATTTTTCGGTCCCCAGGTAATGCAGGCCACTCTGTTTCCCACCCCATCAATATTGACAAGGATTCCATCTTCTGTAACCGCGTTTGAACTAGCCAGGAAAAAATCACTATGGAAAATATTCAGCTGTACTTCCCTTTTTTCTTCCGGAGACTTACAAGCATCTCTGTTATAGACTGTATAGTTTCCCTGACAGACTTTTTCAATCAGTCCAATCTCTTGTACTGATGTAGATCCTCCCCAGCCAATAACACTTCCTTCCGGTATCACATTTAAAGCCGTTTTAAGAGCATCTTCCCTGGTTTCTGCATAATATCCTTCCATCCCGCGGGACTCTAATCCCTTAATTACTTTTTGCGCCAACATCTGGTTTCTCTTCTTTCTGTTATGATCCATTTTATAGCTCCTCCTTTATTCTAACCTGCCTATATGTTCTTCGTGCGGCGTGCAAGAATCTCATCCAAAATATGCCCCGCCACTTCTTCTTTGCTCATAATCTCCAGCTCTTTTACCCCATCTTCTGTAATCAAAGTCACAATATTGGTATCCGTTCCGAAGCCTGCTCCTTGTACTTTAAGATTATTTGCAACAATCATATCTACATTTTTCTTCTTCAGTTTTGCCCTGGAATTTTCCAGCATATTTTCAGTCTCCATAGAAAATCCACATATAAACTGACCTTCTCTTTTGTGCGTTCCAAGAAATTTCAAAATATCTTGTGTATTTTCCAGCAAAATGCTTCCATCATTTTCCGTCTTTTTTATCTTTTCACTGCTGACACTGGCAGGACGATAATCTGCGACTGCTGCCGCTTTAATAATAATATCCGCTTCGTCACTTCTTTCCGTTACAGCCTCATACATATCCTGCGCACTTACCACCGGCACCGTATCAACAAATAACGGCGGCTCTATAGATGTCGGTCCGCTGACCAGTGTTACGTCAGCTCCGCGCAGTGCACAGATCCGCGCAATGCTATATCCCATTTTCCCGCTGGAATGATTCGTAAGATACCGGACAGGATCCAAACTTTCCTGAGTAGGGCCTGCTGTCACAAGAACCTTAAGTCCTTCCATATCCTTTGAACATGCGCATGCTTTCAATACATATTGGTACAAAATTTCCGGTTCCGGCATTTTTCCTTTCCCCACATCTCCGCAGGCAAGTCTTCCGCATGCAGGTTCTACAACCTCCATCCCATACTCTTTTATTTTTTTCATATTATCCTGTGTAACTTGATTTTCATACATACGCGTGTTCATAGCCGGCACAACAATTTTCGGGCAGGTGCAGGCCAAGACCGTCGTAGTCAGCATATCATCCGCTATCCCGTGAGCCAGCTTCGCAATCACGTTTGCAGTGGCGGGCGCAATGATCACTGCATCGGCCCGATCTGCCAGAGAAATATGTTCTGTGCTATACTCATGATTCCTATCAAATGTATCTGTGTGACAACGCTGGTTCGTCAGTCCTTCAAAGGTCAACGGTGTAATAAACTCACGCGCGTGTTCTGTCATTATTACCTGTACATCGGCACCTGCCTTTATAAGTAGGCTGGTAAGATAGGCACTCTTATAAGCCGCTATCCCTCCGGTCACTCCCAAAAGGACAGTTTTGCCTTTTAACAGTTTCAACATGTTGTAAATTCCTTCCTTTCGTGCTATACTTCCATCGTAATTGTATTATATCCCTACAGAGGGAATGATAACAAGGAGGAATTGAATAATGAAACAAAAAACATGTGACACCAGATGGATGGTCTGTGTTGCACTTATGGCAGCAATCGTCATTGTCCTTGCAAACACACCGCTCGGCATGATCCAGCTACCGGTAATTAAGGCGACAACAGTACATATTCCAGTCATCATCGGAGCGATCCTTTTGGGTCCTCTGGCCGGAGGAATCTTAGGAGGGGTATTCGGCATATGCTCTGTCATCAGCAACACAATGGCACCCACCCTATTATCTTTCGCTTTTTCACCCTTTATGAGCACTACCGGATTGCCCGGTGTACTCAAGGCACTATGGATTGCCGTGGGATGCCGTATTCTGATCGGCGTTGTAGCCGGTTGGTTATGGCGCATGATTCTGCATTTTCACTGGAATCAGACAATCTGTCTTCCCATTGTGGGATTCGTTGGTTCTATGGTAAATACCATCACCGTCATGTGCAGCATCTATTTACTCTTTGCCAAAGAGTATGCCGCCGCACAAGATGTAGGCCGTTCCGCTGTATGGGGACTGATTATGGGAACAATCACTGCATCCGGGATTCCAGAAGCCATTGCATCCGCAGTACTTGTACTGGCATTAGGCAAAGTGCTTCTAAAATTCATGAAGAAAAGTTTGATATAAAAATAACGGGGGACGTAACAAAATTGCATTTTGTTACGTCCCCCGTTATTTTTTTAACGTCTCGGAAGTTCCTCACTTAATCTGCCTTATTACTTATGGAACATCCCCTTTTATTATTGATTCACAAAATCTGCTGCCAGCTGCATTGCCTTGAAGCTTTCCCCATATGTCCAATTTAGAAAACCATGTATCATCCCTTTCATAACATGACACTCTACCGGCACTTTATGATCCTCCAGCTTAGCCGCATACATCAATCCCTGATCCAGAAGCGGATCACACTCCGCCAGAATAAAACATGCTGCCGGCAGATCTGTTAGTTCTTCTGCAAGCAATGGAGAAGCAAGCGGATTGTACTTGTCCTCTTTCTTTGCAAAATAACACTTTGTCGGTTCTTCTGTCATATTATATTCCAGAAAATATCCTTTACTATAGTGTTTCTCTGATTCCGTCATCTCTGTTCCCACATTTGTTGTAACGGGATAAACCATAACTTGCTTTTCTATATGAGGCCCCCGGCGATCTCTTGCCATCAAAGATACGGCTGCAGCAAAGTTCCCTCCCGAACTGTCTCCCGCCACACTGATCCTGGAAGGATCTCCGCCGTACTCTTTTATATGCTCTTTGGTCCAAAGAAGTGTACAGTATGCATCTTCCAGTCCTCCGGGAAACGGGCACTCTGGAGCCAGTCTGTATTCTGGTGCAACAATGATCAAATTCCCATAACAAGAAAGATATCTGTTCACATACTCATATACGTCAAGATTATTAATACAAAATCCTCCACCGTGATAAAAAACTAAAACACCACAAGGATTCTTACCCGGATTCTTCGGAAGGAAAATCCTTACTGGAATCTTGTTTCCATCTGGCCCGTTAATCGCTGTCTCCTTGCATCTGACAGACATTACCTCTGGGTAACAACTGCATTTTTTATACAGAGCCGTTATATCTGCCACCGTTTCAAGGTCGCTTTGCCGTCTCCATTCATCTCTATGATCCATATCCATAATCTGGGGTTCCCTGATCCAGACTTCCGGAGCCACCTCGCCATACGCAGGTTCTGTATATTTTCTATACATTCCCATATTCATTAATCCTTTCTGTCTTTTATTTTTCATTATAGCAAGTTGCCGTCTTGCTGACTAGTGTAAGTATCCTCCCTTCACAACAAATCCGTCGCATTTGTAATGTGCTTTCATAGCAATCGTGCTATAATTATGAGAGAACGTTTAAGACAATATTATTATTATATTTTATATAGACGAAGGAGGAATTTTTATGTCGGAAACCAACTTATCCTGTATTGACTGTGCCGTCAAAAACTGTGAGAAAGAAGACCGTTCCTATCCACCCTTTTGTCCCACCACGCACCTGGATCCCAGCCTGCTCGCCGAAGCCCTCTCCTGCTATCAGGAACCGGAAAATCATCAAATTATGTGTGCCGCCGCCGAAGTAGAATTTGAACATTATTGTAAATATACCCGAGTGGAAGAAATTATGGCTTTCGCGGATAAGATAGGAGCAAAAAAGATTGGTATAGCCACCTGCGTGGGGCTTCTGTCAGAAAGCCGCACACTGGCACAAATTTTCCGCAGCCACGGATTTGAAGTTTACGGAATTGGCTGCAAAATTGGCGCTGTTCCTAAAACTGATCTTGGAATTAATGAAATTTGCAATGGAGTAGGTTCAACTGCCTGCAACCCGATTCTACAAGCAAAACTTCTAAATGCTCAAAACACTGATCTTAATGTTGTGGTAGGTCTTTGTGTGGGGCATGACAGCCTCTTTTACAAATATTCCAATGCTATCGTAACAACAGCCGTAACCAAAGACCGGGTTCTAGGTCACAATCCTGTGGCCGCCCTTTATACTGCCAACTCTTATTATTCTAAATTAAAACAGGAAAGGTGATGTATGATGAAGAAATTATCTTCAGAGAAATTAAAAGAACAGTTGGAAAACCGAAAGGATGATTGTCTCCTTTCCCTCTGCGAAATTTTGGTTGAAAATGCTGATCTGAGCGGCTGGAATATGGATCATGTTGATTTTTCTCTGTCTACTTTTCGCAATGTATGCTTTGACGGTGCCAGCTTAAGGGGAAGCTCCATTGAAAACTCTTTATTTGATCAGTGTACGTTCCGCAAAACCTGCTTTCAAAATGCCGATATGCGGGGGGCTGCTATGCGCTATGATGATCTGACCGGAGCGGATATACGAGGCGCCAACTTGTTTTCCGCTGTATTAGAGCATGCCAATCTGACAGACATTGTTTCTGATGATAATACAAAATTTTTTCGACTTTACTGTCCAGAAAAAGGGGCTTTTCTCGGTTACAAAAAGTGCTTTAACAACCGTCTAGTACAACTACTCATTCCAGCTGACGCCAAACGAACATCCGCCACCTTAAACTCTTGCCGCTGCAATAAGGCTAAGGTTCTGACAATCAAAAGTTTTGATTATTCCGAGGAATATGATGAAGCCTGGTCACTTGTAGATGAAAATTTTGTTTATCGCCGCGGACAATGGGTGGAAGTTAAGGATTTTGATGAGGACAGATGGAACGATTCCACAACCGGAATTCATTTCTGGCTTACCCGTGAAGAAGCGAAGGCTTATTAATATAAACGCCAAATAAAAAAACCCGAAAACAAATAGTTTTCGGGTTTTAAAGGCGCCAACCAGATTTGAACTGGTGATGAAGGTGTTGCAGACCTCTGCCTTACCACTTGGCTATGGCGCCATATGACTCCACCGGGAATCGAACCCGGGTTACCGCCGTGAAAGGGCGATGTCTTAACCGCTTGACCATGGAGCCGTGTATTATATTTCCAAATCACTTCCTCAAGTCGTGACCGAGATTTATAATAGCACACTTACCTTGAAAATGCAAGTACTTTTTATTTATTTTTAAATTTTTCTTCCTGTTTTCTCATTTTTAGTTTCAATAATGCTAAGGCTTTTCTGGCATCCACCTCTGTCACTGTATTTTCTGCAAGCACCTTAGTCTCATCTCCATCCTGTTCCATTTTATGTTTTGATTTATAATAGCATACCACACCATCCAAATACTTATTCTGCACCACAAAATCTTTTGCAGGGCATTGACTTAAAGCTGCTGTAGGTATCCCTCTTTTTTCTGTCTCCTCAATTGCATGCGCATAATCCACGTGATTATTTCCAAGACCATTACATGAAAAAACTGCGCCGTCCACTCTCATACATTCCAAAGAAACACCTACTCTTTCAGCTGACAGATATTTATCCTCATTTTTATCTGGGGATCCCACAATAACAATTCCTCTCAGATTTACGTCCTCATCTTCTGAAAGAACTTCTACCAGGGGATCTCTATAATAATGAAGTGTGGTTTCCTTCATACTTGTACCAATTCCCATAAGAACCTCCTCCTTTTCCATCCTTTTATCTAATCCATTGCATGCATAATCCCATCCCGAAATTCATTAGGCGTCACAATAACAGGCATCCATCCCATATCGATCACGGATTTTCCTCCTTCATATCCCCCAGGTTCACTGCCAAACAGTCTAGTATCATAAACCGCTCCCTGCCCGGATACTTCTTTTACTATTACCACATCCTTACGTCCCGGTTCATAAGTTTCCTGAAATACATGTTTTTCTGTACATTTATAACCATTAAATTTTTTCATTTGACCTCGAAAAATATTGCAAAACCCGTCGCATGCACGGTGAATCGCTTCCGGGCCCGGACGTTCTGCCCATGCCCCTTCTTTCAAAACCACATCAAAAGAGATTAAAATATCACTTTCCAGAGGAGTTCCGGGACGTCCCCACGCAATCTTATCTTTAAGGATTCCATCACTTGCACCAAAATTGCACACCTGACGCCCACATTCATCTATTCCGGTTAATATCACATAAATTCCTGTCAACGTATGCGTAATTCCCTCTCCAACCTTCCCCAGAACTTTAGTAGAAAGTGGAATGACATCCATTACTGTATTCGTATGTTGTTCATGTTCATTGGGCTGTATAATCCGAATTTTAATATCGCTGATTAACGGTTCTTCCGCTTTTATTCTGTCGGCAATGCCAGGAGATACTGTCATGGAACCGTCCACATTAACTGTATTTTCTTCTCCATATTTTACTGAATGAATATGATAGGCACGAACAGTAAGTCTGCTTCCTGTTTTCATCTTCCACATCTCCTTTCCAACACACTATATATAAAAACTTGCCTTACAAATCAGCTCTGCTGTCTGTTATAAGCAAGAATTAATTCAACCATCCTGTCATAACTAACGACTCCGTCTTTCTGCCCGTTCGCTTTCAAATATGTATCATTCACCTGATTTGCCACTTCTGCCACCGGACTTTCATACTGCTGCCAAAACTGATTATTTGCAGCCAGGTCTATTTTGGCCTCCTCACAGAGCTCAGCACGTATATCTTCATAGGCTTGGTAATCCACCTGCCGTAGAGCATTCGTACAATAAATCCATCCTAATAAAGCCCCACTGTATTGAAACTGCATACTATCTGACTCAATCGCTGCCAGATAACCAATAAAATTCGCCTCTTGCTCCTGCATAAATCCTTTGAGATGCGCCAGCTCATGACACATCGTAAAAGGAATATTATAGTCTGTCATTTCTGTATTATAGTTGGCCTCTATCGTAAAGGGCGAATAAACTCCTGTCAGTTTCTGCACTGAAAGAATCCATGGAAAAAATAGTCCTTTTGGTTGTGGATAATATCCTCCAAGGCAATCATATTCTTCTCCCAGCTTTTCCATAGCACTCACTGCTTCTTCCCGGACATTACCTGTCACTATCATCTGCCCTTCCTTATCTCTGGAAACACTTCCGGCTGTTTCGTTAACCTGATTCGTCAATATGCGACACGCCTCTTTTAGCTCTTCAACTGTTCCCCCTTCTACTGAAAGATCCGTTTCTTCTGCAAAAGAAGTTCTGTAATAATTCACTCCACATGCTGCCGCATAAATAAAAAACAAAATACCTGAAGCCAATAAAAGACCTGAAAAAAATCCTACTAATGGGATAAATACTCTCTTCATTCGCACAGCATCTGTCACCATGCGGATAAAGCAAAAAACAAAAAATATCACTAATATGTATAAAAGAATTTCAGAGACAGACACTGGAAACATCCCAAAAAAACGTCCCACACAAAATACCAGCGCTTTATATATATGCAGGCTGTACCATGTGGCAAAAGCAGGAAAATTTCGGGCGGCTCCAAGAAGCAGCAGCGCTGCCACTAAAAGAATAAGACCGACTGCGGTGCGTATCCCTACCTTTCTGCTCCATAGTTTTCCCTTTTGTTCTCTATATAAATCTTTTTCTGTCCGCAATATATTCTTCCTTCCCTGAATACACATCTTTCAAATCCAATTACAGTATACTTCAAAATTACCTCAATTACAAACGAAAGAACCCCCGGTATTCCAGGAGTTCTCTATATGGGATTCGGCCCCTCTGGCGCAATATATCCACATCCCATTCCAACTTTATTACCTTTTTTTAAATATTCTTTCAACGCTCTTTGGAGTCGTGTATCTTCCGGATATTCCTCAATCCGATTGGAAATCTTTCCAAACACTCTCTCCTCAGCCTGTCTTCCAGGTATTTCCTTGTACAGCAAAAATAATTTTTGAAACTGTAGAATATTAGCTCCTTCAGGAAGCAACTCATGAAGCTGTGGTGAAAGCAGCCAGGATTCACAGTGAAACCCTTCTGTCCTGTAAGGAATGACCTCTTTAAAGAAACGAACTGCCTCCGCAAATGACTCTTTTACCGCCCCAATATCCAAAGGCTCTCCTTCCGGAATGTGCACTTCCAGAACTGGTACACTCTCTCCTTTTCGCCACTGATCGTCCTTCAGCCTGGACGGCTCATACTGCAGTCTTCCAAGTCTGTAAATCTTCTGCTTGATTGGAAGGCTAGTCCATCTATATTGTTTCATTCCGGCAATCCCTGTCTCTTTCAGGCAGTGCCTGTACCAAATCTCCATATCCCGAAATGTATCGTAATAAATCCGGTCTGATATTCCTGCCAACTTATATAATGGATAACTTTCTGCTCCCCATTTTATATATAAATATAATGCTGTCTGATACTCAGTTGCTTCTTCTTTTAATGCCTGATAAAAAGCAGGTTCATTCTCATCAAATAATTTTCTAAGCCTGACCTCCTTTTCCACAGATACATGTCCTGCATCTACAGCATCAAAAGGAAGTCCTATTTGCTGGCATAATTTTTTTACTGTCATTTCATACATGATATAATACTTGCTATTTGATTCCCGTAAGAGCAAGCCCTTTCACAAACTGTTTCTGGAAAATAATAAAAACAACAATCATAGGAATCATGATTAAGGATGCAACTGCCATTGTCGTCGTAAGATCCGCCTTATTTTGTGTAGAAAACATAGCTATAGCTAAGGGTAACGTCATCTTTTCCTTATCATTTACCATAATTAAAGGATTTAAATAGTCATTGTAAATTCCCATTGCCGTAAATATAGTCAGTGATCCAATGGCCGGACGAATATTAGGCAAAATAATCTTTCGATAAATCATAAAAGAGGAGGCTCCGTCTATCTTAGCTGCATCACAGATACTATCCGGAATATCTTCAATAAACTGTCTACACAAATAGACTCCAAATGCGCTCACCAACATAGGAATAATCAACGCTCCCAGCGTATTATAAAGTCCTATCTTCTGGACAATCAAAAAACGTGGAATCATAGTCACCTGCGCTGGTACCATCATTGTAGCCAGAAGAAGAATAAATGTCCAGCGTTTACCCTTAAATTCATATTTTGCAAAAATAAATCCAAGTAGGGTGCTGGTGATTATAACTGCAATCGTTACAGCCGCCGTTACAAAAACACTGTTTAAAAACCATTGTACAAATGGCACATCTGTAAATGCTTTTTCATATCCTTCCAATGTCCAGGATTCCGGCCAAAGGGCTGTCCGGTTTACCCGAATATCTGCATTTGTTTTAAAAGAGGTAAAAAACATCCATACCATAGGAAAACACATGAGCACCGAGATAATGCCCAAAATAACAACAATTACTATATGGTGTTTTTTATATAGTCGCTTCTTTTTCTCTTTCACTACTCATAACTCCAATCCACTTTAGTTGCTCTTTTCTGTATCATAGCAACAATAAATACGATCAAAAACAAAACTGTTGCAATTGCTGATGCATATCCCATATTATATTTGTCAAAACTTTGCTCATAAATTTCTGTTGTAAGGACAGAGCCATAATTCATCCCACTTTGTTTATTTTCCAACACCTTAAATTGTGCAAACATCTGAAAATAAGAAATAATTGTCTGCATCAACACAAAGGTAAATGTACGTCCAAGCAGAGGAAGTTTTATTTTTATAAATCTCTGAAATGGCGTAGCTCCGTCAATGGCAGCTGCCTCATCAAAAGTCTTGGGAATTCCTTCCAATCCAGCACAAAAAAGCACGATATTGTATCCCATATCCGCCCACAATGTAAATAAAATGATGCATCCAATCACTGTAACTGTACTAGCCAACCAGTCCACTGAGTCAATGCCAAACCATCCCAATATTACATTGAAGGTTCCACCATCCTTATATAAAATCCCATTTTTCCACACAACTGCCGTGCCAGCAATAGGTGCAATACAAGGAATAAAAAATATGGTTCGAAACAAGGTCTTCATTCTTTTCCCCGGAAGAGAAGTGATGAACTGTGCAATTGCTAATGTAAATATAATATTTAACGTAACCGCTACCGATACATATATTATTGTATGCACCAACGCCTTCTGAAAATCTTTATCTTCCAATAGGGCTGTATAATTTAACAGCCCTATAAAAGGATTTTCCTGACGAATCGGATTATAATCAAACAACGAAATTCCCAAACCGTAGAACAAAGGGAACACACAGAATATGAACAACAAAACAAAGCATGGTATCAAAATTCCATATACAAATTTTTTATCCTTCATTCTTATTCCTTCTCTATCATTTCTCCACTCATGGTCTTAGAACATTCTGTTAATGCAGTTTTAATATCTGTTCCATTCTCACAAATATCGCGGAATGTTGCTGTCAAAGTCTCTTTCAATGTCGTTGTATTATAAGGTCCTATCCACTGACCTCCTTCTAAGATGTCCAAAAGAAATGCTGTATTAGGCATTTCAGCAATCATTTCCTCATCCTTTGCCAAAATCTTTCTTGGAGGAAGCTGCTGACACCCCAGATTCAGTTCTTTAAGATTATCCGGATCGCTTAAAAACCTTACCAATTCCCATGCTGCGTCTTTCTTTTTAGAATTAGCAGGTACTGCAAGCCCCCATCCAGATTCTGCTACAAATGCTGTCTGTTCCCCATACAGCGGAACTGCAACATAATCAAAATCCTCTCCGACTGCAAGGTCATAAGATTCTTCCCCATCACTAATCGCCCAGGATCCCACAGAAGCCATACTTCCCTTTCCTTCAAATACATAACTAGATGTTCCAACTCCTGCAGAAAAAGAACTAAAATCAGTATATCCTGCATCAACCATACTCTTCAATTCTTCCATGGCAGCAATTCCTTCCTCTGTTGCCAAATTAATACTGCCATCATCGTTGAGATACTGACCTCCCTGCTGAAGTATCATCGCAAGATAATTATAAATCAAAGCATCTTCATCTACAAAATCAAATCCTCTCATGCTAATCACACTGCCATCTTTTTCAACTAACTGGTCTGAAACGCTTCTAAGCTCTTGCCATGTGGTAGGATATTCCAGATTTTTCTCTTCAAATAGCGGTTTATTAACAACCATTCCTCCATATTCCAAATTAAATTCTGTAGGGATACCGTAATATTCTCCTCCGTATTCATATGCCTGATAAGTTGGTTCATAATAGTCTTCTAAAAGTGTATCCTTCAAATCCTTCGGCAATGGTTCTAATCCACCTGTAGATGCAAAGTCAAGTTCCCAACCTCCCCACATCTGATAAACATCTGCCCCTTCAGCATTTGCTGTAAGAGATGTTTGTATCTTCTGATTATAATCGGAATAAGGATAATCCGTCATCTCTACTTTATATTCAGGATTTTCTTCTTCAAATTTATCAAAAAGCGCCTGATACGTATTATTCCATGCCTCATTTGTATGACACCAGAATTGAATCGTAGTTGTTCCATCATCTGAGGAAGCACCGTCTTCACTGTCGCCTCCAGAGCAAGCACTTAAACACATACCTGCTGCCATTAATACAACTAAAAAACCAGCTGTTAATCTTTTCCTTTTTTTCATAATCTTCCTCCTTATCTGTTTACTCCCGCATTTCTGCAAGAGAAACTACTTTGCCTCCATTTATTCTAGATTTTTCTGCTGCGAGTGCTATGTAGTGGCTTTCTACAGAGCGTTCCACCGATGTGATTGTATCATCGGCTTCACAGTTGCCTGCAATCAGATTCAAAAATGCACTGACCAGACGATGATCCCCCCCTGCATGTCCAGAAAAGTCTTTGGCAAGCTTAGAGACATCTATCACTTCTTCCTTTTTTCCGAATGCAGTTACTTTAATAAGATTAGCTCCCATGTCTGCAATAATCTGTCCTTTTGTTCCCATGAATTTTGTATATCTTGTATTATCCTCTGTAAAGCCACACATTGTAAAACTAATAGTAGCCCCGTCAGTCATCTCCATATTAACTACCTGATGATCTACTACATTATTATCGCAATGATAAACGCATCTTCCATAAGGCCCTTCCTCAATTGCTTTACGAATACTGTCTTCGTCAGGGTGAAGCGCTAGTACATCCAGCGGCCAGCCTGTTTTTCCAGCCAGAAGTCCCGTCTTTTTATTTGTCAGATAAATTTTCTCCGCATCAAAAGGACATTTTTCTTTTACTCTACATCCTCCGGTACAGCGGAATGCTGCACCTTCCGGCGCATTTTCTTCTTTAAAAAGATACGTATCTCCAAAAGAACTTACTGACTTGCATGACTTTCCTGTAAGCCAAAGCAAAAGATCTAAATCATGGCAACATTTTTGAAGAATCATGGGGCTAGTAGTATTAGAATTTCTCCAGTTTCCTCTCACAAAGCTGTGCGCCTGATGCCAATACCCCACATTTTCAATGCCCATAACACTGACTACTTCACCAATTTTTCCACTTTTTAAAATCCGTCTAACCTCCTGATAGAAAGGTGTATAGCGAAGAACATGGCAAATTACAACTGTTCTGTTTAATTTTTTTGCTACGCGGATGATCTCCCTACATTCTTCCAGATTAGGAGAAATCGGCTTTTCCAATAAAAGATCATATCCTTTTTTCATAGCACATATTGCCTGTTTTACATGCTGCTGATCCTGTGTTGTAATAAACATGGTATCTGCAAGTTGGGGCTGATTTATCATTTCCTCCGCACTGGCAAAGCAAGACTTTTCCGGTATATCATAAATTTCTGCTACTTCTTTCACCTTATCTGGATCAATATCTGCAATGGCCACTATTTTCATTTGATCTGGAAACAGCTTTGCCGCTGGAGCATATGTATCCTTTCCTCGACTTCCCAACCCTGCAAGCGCAACTGTTACTTGTTTACTCATTTTGTCTCATCCTTTCCAACAAAAGATATTGTTTCGGCCGAATTACTTGTCTTTTGTCTATGATAATTTTATTATAGTTTATACAATTCTTTCGTGCTTGTCTTATTCCTTACGGAAGTTATCTTATTCTATTTATTTTTAAACATTTTTTTCACAATATTTCCACTATACGATCTTAATTTCATTTATCAACAAATAATTCTTCATTATTTCTAAATTTTTTATTGTCTTATTTCTGATAGTGTGCTATCTTTTTTATTAAATTGTGAAAGATTACCATTATATATCTTTAGGAGGCCACAAAAACATGGCATATAAAAGCACTCTCTTAAAACGTGAATTCAATATCAACGAAATTATTACTATACACTACTTTGAATATATGAAAGATTTCTCTTTTTCGGGAGAATCACATGATTTTTGGGAATTAATGTATGTAGACAAGGGTGAACTGCAAGTGACAGCCGATACTTCCAAACATTGTCTTAGCACAGGAGATATCATATTTCATCGCCCTAATGAATTTCATGCCCTCCACTCCATTGGCGAAAAATCTCCTAATCTGGTAAATATTTCTTTTATCTGTGACTCTCCCACCATGAAATTCTTCGAACAAAGCGTGTTTCATCTGTCAGCAAATGAACAATTTTTAATTTCAGCCATTGTACGCGAAGCTGGCTTTGCTTTTGAATCTCCACTAAACATCCCACAGATAGAACAAGTCTCCATTGATCCGAATGCTAAATTTGGAGCTGAACATCTTGTGCTTATTTATCTGGAATCCCTTCTCATCACTTTATGCCGACATCATTCAGAAAATATTCCCGATTTCATCAAGGCAAAAACTTCTTTCGAAAAAAATGACCGTATTTCACCTTTCCAAGCGGAATGTAGTCATCTGGCTCTCCAAAATATTCTCAATTACATGGAACTTCACTTATGTGATCGCCTGACTATTGCCTCATTATGTAGCACCTTTTCTTTAAGCCCTTCTTCTCTATACAATCTGTTTCATAGAGAATTCAATCATGGTGCTATTGATCATTTTCTTGAAATGAAAATTGACACTGCCAAACAACTGATCCGTGACGGGACAATGAATTTTACAGAAATCGCACATTATCTCTCATTTGGCTCACTACAATATTTTTCAAAACGCTTTAAACAGTCTACAGGCATGTCACCTATGGAATACTCTACTTCAGTCAAAAATTACTCTAACTCTCAAAGTTTATCCAGCAAGCTTGCTAGACAGCATATCCCCAGAAGAAGTTATAACTAAACCCTAGTTTTTATATACAAAAACCCCACTGATTCTTGAATAGAACCAGTGGGGTTTTAATTCATCATTATACATTATTTATATTTATGGTTATAGATGAACAACAGTGTCAGAAGACCTACGAGTCCTACAAGCTGTGTCACAAGACCTGTAACACTGATCGTCTTTTGTCCTATTATTACGAGCGCAAGGCAAACAATAAAAACAATAACCATAATCAGATTTTTCACCGCATTGCTCATATTATTTCCCTCCTTACCCTTTCAGACCGCCAAGAGTCATACCTTCTGTCAGCTGTTTCTGTACACAGATATACAGAATCAATACTGGCAGCATAACGATAACTAATCCAGCGTACATGATACCGTAATTCGTTGCTGTTCTTTCTACAGCCATCAGATTTTTC
Source organism: Lachnospiraceae bacterium (assembly GCA_019423745.1). Classification (GTDB taxonomy): domain Bacteria; phylum Bacillota; class Clostridia; order Lachnospirales; family Lachnospiraceae; genus Claveliimonas. Next base: position 9,763 of record JAHZAV010000013.1, on the reverse strand, counting down.
AGCCCCATAGCTAATGTTCCATGCTCGTCCATCAAAGTATATGCAATGATATACTCATTCCAGAACGACAGGAAATTGAACAGGATTACTGTAATAATACTAGGCTTTGCCATAGGAACCATAATTTTTACCATGGTTTTAAAATAACCACATCCATCCATATAAGCCGCTTCCTCAAATCCCTTCGGCAAAGTTCTAAAATAACCGCTCAAAAGATATATCGTAAATGGTAATGCACTGGATGCATAAATTAATGCCAGAATAAAACGGTTATCCAGGAAGAATTCTACTCCAAGCGCTTTATTTGCATCACTTAGCATAAGAAAGATCGGAACAACGATATAATTGATATTAATAAAAAGTCCTGCCATAAAAGCAATGTTCAATATTTTTCTTCCTTTAAAGTCAAATCTTGCCAGCACATAGGATGCAGGAAGAGCAATCAGAAGAAGAAGCAACAGCCCTAATGCAGTTACAATTACCGAATTGAGGAAAAAATCTCCCATCTGTGCATCACGGAATGCCACAATAAAGTTCTGATAGAAGAACTGTTTGGGAAGCGCCCAGGGATTTACGTCTGCTCCGATAAACTCTGCATTACGCTTTACGCTCGCCATAAAAACCCACAAAACCGGTACTATAATTGATATTGCAAGTGCAATAAGGGCGACATAGATGAATATTTTATATAAGATATTTCCAGAATGTTTTCTCTTTTCCATATTCTTTCGCCCCCTTAAAATTCCAATACTTCTCGGTCTGTAATCTTATTTACAATAGCTGCCAATACGAAGGAGAATAAGAATACCACAACGCCGATTGCCATACCATATCCATATACACCTGCTCCATACGCCTGCTTATACATATAATTCAGGAATACCTCTGTTTTTCCGTTCGGTCCTCCGTTACTCATGATCTGTACAAACAAGAAGCTTAAGTTAATTGTACTAATGATATAGAATGTAAGTGTTGTCCGAATGTTGCTCCAAATCAATGGCAGAGTAACCTGGAAGAACATCTGTATCTCTGTTGCCCCATCCAGTGAAGCAGCTTCATAGAGATCTTCCGGAATAGCTGCCATACTTGCCATATACATAACCATATAGTATCCAATTGCCTGCCATACAAGTGCAAAAATCACGGAATATAATACAATATTGGGATCTCCCATCCACTGATGTTTCAAAAAGTCCAGATGTATTGCTTCCAAAAAAGTATTCAAAAGACCATTGCTTGGATCATAGATAGCCCCAAAAATACCGGCAATAACTACAATACTCAAAATATTAGGTATGTAGAAAATAATGCGGAAAAAGTTTTTTCCTTTAAATGTTCCTCTTGACAGCAAAGCTGCAAAAAGAATCGCCAGCACAATCGTGCAAAGCATAACCATAACAATAATCGTGATTGAATTCTGCATTGCCTGCAGGAAGTTCTTATCCCCCATGAGGGTTTTAAAGTTATATAATCCAACAAATTCTTTTTTATTAGTAATACCGCCCATCCGGTAGAGAGACATACGAAAAACGTTAATTGTCGGAATAAATATAAACAGTACGACCAGAACAACTGCAGGAGCCAGACATGCAAAGACAAATCTTCTCTGTGCGTTCTTTCTGTTCATGATTCTCCTCCTTTTCTTTTAAAAACGGTGAGTCTTATAACTCACCGTTTTATATCCACTCATTACAACTGGTCTACTGATTATTGAAGCGCTGCTGCACATTTTTCCCAGGTCTCTACCAACTGTGCCTGCCAGTCTTCTACTGTCATATCACCTGTGTTGATGGATTCAATTGGTTTGTAAACAGCTTCATTCATGTTCAATCCTTCGATTGGAGCTGTTGTAGCCCATTTTCCTGTAACTGTTACGATATCGTCTGCAGTTGTAGCTGCATAGCTGTCTTTTATTGTTCCTTCCGGAAGCTTATCTGCTGCGCCTTTAACAGGTGCTACTACTGGTGACGGAGCCTCTTTTCCTGTCTCTTCATCTGTTGTAGTATTTCCTAACAGAATATCAACAACTGTATCAGAGTACATAAACTTAATAAATTCTTTTGCAAGATCCATGTTCGGTGCATCTGCTGGAATCCACATCTGCTCTGTAAATGTATAAACAGCCTGTGTGTCATCTCCTTCCCACTTCGGTGCCGGCATCATACCCCACTCAAAGTCTTCCGGTGTAGAAGCAGCCATCTCGCCAATTACCCAGTTTCCGTTTGGCATAAACAGAGCTTTTCCATCAATTACATTCTGCTGATTGATCTTAAATCCACCATCTGCATTTGCATTTGCAACTGTATCTTCCTGTGTATAGTCTGGAGATACCAGTTTTCCGATTGTATCCAGAACCTTCTGTCCTTCTTCGGATGTCCATGTGTTCTCATCATACTGCAGTGCATTATTGTAGAAGTCCATTCCGCCTGCCTGCTCCAGCATAGTGTACAATGTAGTATCGAAGTATCCTGCCTGTGGGAATGTAAACAGAGCTGTTCCATCTGCTTTTGCCTGATCACCCAGCGCAAAGAACTCTTCCCATGTTGTCGGCAATTCATATTTCTTGCCTTCTCCAATCAGATTCTTGTTATACCAGAATCCTGTTGGTGTATAGAAAATTGGTGCAAGATAAATTTTTCCGTCTGCATATGGCTGTGCATCAGTACCGTCAAGAATACCATCAAGAAGTCTGTCTTTCAATTCATCGTCAAATACATCTGAAATATCTGCGATAGCATTCTCTTTCAGCATTGTTTCTGTGAAACCACTTTCCTGTCCCAGATTATAATATACAACATCCGGAACATCCCCGTTTCTGATTTCCTTTGTCAGATCCTGATCAAGCTGTGAAGACATTTCAAGTTCTACTGTTACGCCTTCATTTTCTTTTTCAAAAGCTGCTGCAATGTCTTCCCATATCTGGCTTCCGTTTCCACCATCGAAAGCGGCAACTTTCAAAGTTTTTCCATCGCTTCCAGAATCTGAACTACTATCACTTGATCCGCATGCTGTAACACATCCAATTGTCATTACAGAAACAAGTGATGCAGCAATCAGTCTGTTTACTACTTTCCTTTTCATAAATATTCCCTCCTGTTCTTTGATATGTTCATCATAGCTCATTCAAATGGCTTTTTCCACATGGATATTGCCTTTTCTTTTATATATCTTGCTATTTCATCATAATTTCTTTGATTATTAAAATTTTTATTGTAATAAAATTCTAGTTTTTTTCTAAATAATATATATTTTTTATTCATTATCTACAATATTCCAATCGACCTGATTCGATTTCTTTAGACAAAACATTAAAATCTACTTCCTGCCTTTTCCCACTTCACATTCCACGCTTTTATGACTGTACTTTTTATATTCATTGCTTTTCTTCTGTTAAAAATATATAATAATAAAAAAGGAGGATTTAGATGAGCCACAGAAATTATGCTATTAAAGATACAGATCTTCAAAAATTAAACGCACGGCTTTTATCTATCACTTTATCAAAAGATGAAAAGGACTGGAAGAGCGTACTTCATACCCACTATTTCACAGAACTTTTCTATGTTGTAAATGGAAAAGGAAAATTTTTGTTTCGAAATGAAGTGCACTCTATTAAAAGCGGAGATCTTGTCATTATCCCTCCCTATGTAGAACATACGGAACAGTCGATTAATGGCTATTCTCTGGAATATTATGTTATTGGAATCGACGGGATTACTTTTCTTCCGGAAAATACTCAGACTTGCGTACAAGTTTTTTGTAATTTCCAGGAAAAAGGACTGATTGCGGATTTATTTGCTCAAATTCTTCACGAAGTTAAAACTCAGCAATTTGCTTCGGATACAATTTGCCAGAAACTCTTGGAAATTCTTATTCTCCGAATTATACGTTCGCAGAGTGTAGTACCAGCTCCAATCCAGTCTGTACGCATGACAAAAGAATGTGCACACATTAAAGAATATCTGGATAATAACTATTCGGAACATATTACTTTAGACACCCTTACAAGTCTGACCCATATGAACAAATACTATATGGCTCATTCATTTACTAAATACACCGGACTTTCTCCGATCCAGTATCTGAACCAGCGGCGTCTGGAAGCTGCATGTACACTGCTTAAGGATACAGACCATTCCATCTCAGATATCGCATCATCGGCTGGATTTTCGTCACAGTCCTATTTCACACAAATTTTCCGAAAAAATTTCGGCATAACTCCCATCAAGTACCGACAGGAACATACCAATACTACTACATAAACCAGGAGGACAGTCAATATGAAAAAAACAGACACACCAAATATACTTCTGATCATGACCGATCAGCTGCGGGGCGATACTTTGGGCTATGCAGGGCATCCTGATGTCAAAACTCCTTACCTGGATACACTTGCCAGTAAGGGAGTTGTCTTTGACCATGCATACAGCGCATGCCCCAGCTGTATTGCGGCAAGAGCCGGACTTCATACGGGAATGTCGCCCGAACACCACCGGCGAGTTGGCTATGAAGACAACATTCCCTGGACCTATTCCCACACCATGGCCGGAGAGCTTTCAAAGGCAGGCTATTATACACAATGTACAGGGAAAATGCACGTGCATCCTTTAAGAAACTATCTTGGATTTCACAATGTTGATCTGCATGACGGCTACCTTCATGCGGCACGTTACGGCAGTGTTCCATACCGGGAATCACAGCTGGTAGCTGACGATTATTTTTACTGGCTTAAAGAACAGCTCGGCGTATCTGCCGACGTTACAGACACCGGACTCGACTGTAACAGCTATGTGGCACGTCCCTGGATTTATGAAGAAAAATATCACCCAACTAATTGGGTGACAGATCGCAGTATCGATTTTCTGCGTCGCCGGGATCCCGGAAAACCTTTTTTCCTGATGGCTTCCTATTTGAAACCTCATCCGCCTTTTGACGCGCCCGAATATTATTTTAATCTCTACCGAAGCAGGGAACTACGTCCGCCTTTTGTCGGGACATGGGAAAGTGACCGCTACTTAAAAGAATCCGGACGTATTTTTGATTCCAAGACAGGTCCCATAGATCCAGATTTAATTCGGGAAGCCCAAATCGGATATTATGCATGTATCACTCATCTGGATCACCAGATTGGAAGGCTTATTATGGCACTTGTAGAACATGAACTATATGACAATACATTGATTGTCTTTACTTCTGATCATGGAGAAGAACTGTGTGATCACCATATGTTCCGCAAATCCCGCCCCTATGAAGGAAGTTCCCATATCCCACTTATAATCTCCGGAGGATTTCTTTCAAACCTTGAAATCCAGCCAGGCAATGTCTGCCATTCGGTAGCAGAACTGCGGGACATTATGCCTACGCTTCTCGATTTCGCCAACGCTCCTATACCTGAAACTGTTGATGGAGCTAGTCTGAAATCGCTTCTTACACATCCAGAGCAAAAGCTTCGGGATTTTCTCCATGGTGAACATTCCTATGGTGAATTTTCCAACCACTGGATTGTAACAACTACCGATAAATATATTTGGCACTCCCAGACCGGACAAGAACAATATTTTCTTCTTAGTGAGGATCCCCACGAATTAACGGATCTCATAGACAAGCCACAATACCAAGAACGTATTGCTTTTTTGAGAAAGCAGCTGATCCATGAGCTCACTGGCAGACCAGAAGGATTTACAGACGGCATTCAACTAATTCCTGGCTGTGATTACCCGCCTTACCTTAGCTGCGCTTTCGACAAGACAACTTCCTTGGAAGAAGGCTGCTCCTTATAATGCTGTTATCTATTTCTATCACTTTTTCAAATACATATAGGATGTCAGATATTCCAGGCGGCCTATGGCTGTCTGGAAAAATTTCTGATATGCCTCACAATAACGATTCCTCATCTCATCTCCAAAAGGTACCAAATCCCGTCTGCATCCTCCCCGGCAAAGCGGATACCAACGACAAAGATGACATCTCTCATCCCTCTTTTCAGCCTCTTTAAAAAAAGGTGCTCTTTGAGCATCACGGGACATTTCATTTAATACATTAAAATCAATATTAAAATCTGTAATATTTCCCATCCTATATTCATCCAATGCATAAAAATCACAAGGATAAATTGTCCCATCCGCCTCAACAACATTCTGCATACTGCATTTTCCATACATGCTGCAGGCCTCTGGCTGTTCTCCCCCCAACATAGCCACATAATTATCAAATTGTCGGATATATACCGGAATTCCCCTTAATTTATCCTCAAACCAAAGATCAAACAAATGCTGCAATGTCGTCTGATACTGCTTGGCTGTAAGGGAATAGGAATGTTTTCCCTCTTCCGTTTCTCCTAATGGCTCTAAGCAGGGAATGTACTGCTGATGGTAAAAGCCCTTATTTATAAAAAAACGGTAGATGGCTTCGATCCGCTCTGCCGTCTGTGCATTTACTACACACAAAATATGAAAAGGTACTTTTTGCTCCTTTAGTTTATTCAGATTGTCAAATACCTTCTGGAACGTCCCTTCCCCTTTATAATCCACTCGATTTTCATCATGCGTTTTTCGAACTCCGTCCAAAGATATTCCCAACAGAAAATGCTCTTTCTTAAAAAATTCAATCCACTTATCGTCAAGAGTAACTCCATTTGTCTGAATAGTATAGTAAATCTGTTGCTCTTCCCTTTTCTTCTGGCTTACTAACGATACAAATCTATGATAAAACGACAGACCGGCAAGCAGTGGTTCTCCGCCTTGAAAGCCGAATACACACCTATCAGCTTCTTTCAAGGCCTTATCAATAAGTATTTCCATCGTTTCTAAAGACATAATTCCACAGTCTTCCGTTTGCCTGTGTTTTACTTCTTCTTTATAAAAGCAATAACTGCACTGCAAATCACAGGCCGAAGAGACTGGTTTAATCAAAAGCTGCAGTTCCCTCATTTTACACTGCCTCCTTAACAAAGCAGGGACGGAACTGTCCGTCCCATCCCTTTCTTTTTTTCCTAGATTTCATACCAATAAATACCATTTGACTCAAGGTCGAGGTCAAAACTTGTCCCGTCTCCTTTATAAACGGTAGTACTCTGTGGTTCATAGGTGTTATTAACAACACAGTATTTTCCATTCTTCACATAAGCATGTACTTCTACATTGTAGTTAGTACTGAACCATTTGTGAAGTTCATTCTCATCATGAGAAGACCAAATGATAGAACGATACAGAAGTCTGCTGTTTTCAAAACTGTATGGAAGTCCGCTGATATATACGCAGCGTCCCTTTCCAAATTCATTTACTGCAAGCTGTACTTCTTTGTCCACCTGTTTCAGGATTGTCGTTCCCTCATATGCATAAATATTTTTCTTGCCTTCTCCAAAGTCGATATCCCCTTTGCAGTCCTCTGTAATGAAATGATCATGCTCATCCCAATTATATTTATCCACATTAAGAGTAAATCCGTTTTCTTCCTCTACTCCCATGACAGTTGCAAGCTGGAAGAAATGTCCTTCATGCTGATGTGCTGCTGGTTCTCCTACACCAATGAATCCTCCTCCATTGTAAATAAATTTCTTTACAGCAGTTACGATTGTTTCATCAGTCCAGTTAGCTCCTCCTGAATATGCAGTATCTGCATCTCCTACATTAAGAATCACATCAATATCATTTAAAATATCCGGATTGTTTCTGATATCATCAAAACTGATGAATTTCACATCAAATGGCGCTCCACTCAACGCTTCAATCACTCCGGCATAAGAGTAATTTTGTTTGTAATAAATTGCATGATGTACCATATGATTACCCCATGCACGCATTTTTCCCCAGCAATTCAAAACTGCAACCTTTTTTACACAGTAAGGGGTTGTTCCTTTTATATTATCATAAAGAGTACGGAATTCCTGGCATACACTTTCCACATAATCGATAAATTCCGGGAACTGCATTGCCAGCTTCAGGTAACCGCCATATCCAATTCTGTCAATAGGCTTACGCAGGATCGCACGCCGTGCTGTCACCCAGTTAACCTTGGCTTCTTTCACCGGATCTCCTCCTTCATGGAAGGTATCTGGGAAAAAGTAAGGAAGAAGACGTCCTTCTGTATATTTCACTCCCTCAATATCACTAATAAGCCGCAGAGTTGCTCCATTTCCAACACTTCCTACAACAGCATCCAGACCTACTTTTTTAAACTCATCCATAAAAGGTTCCATTCCGATCCAATGATCGCCAAGGAACATCATAGCCTCTTTTCCACATTCATGGGTAATATCTACCATTTCTTTTGCCAGCTTTGTAACTTCTCTTCTCTGGAAGTCCTGGAAATCCCTAAATTCCTTGGATGGAATTCGGTAAGTATTGTTCATATAGCCCTGATCAATAATATACTCCGGACGGAATTTATATCCTACCTCTTTTTCAAACTGCTCCAGAATATAAGGACTTACCGATGCTGAATAGCCATACCAGTCTACATATTTTTCTCTGGCCAGTTCATCAAAAATTAATGTAAACTGATGGAAAAAGGTAGTATAGCGAATCACATCGATATGCGGATTGTCTGCAATATATTTACGCAGACGTTCCATAGAATATTTATGTGTTTTTGGCTGACGCACATCAAATGTAATCTGTTTTTCAAAGTTAGTCCATCCGTTTGTTACAGCATTATACATGTGAACTGGATCCCACATAATATAAGCAAGGAAGCTGACAGTATAATCATGAAATTCCTTTGCATTACAGATAACAACATCACCTTTTTCTGCATCATAGCTCCACTGTGATACCGGAACTACTTCTCCTGTTGTCCGATCAATCACTTCCCACCATCTCGTAATATCATCACGATCATTTACTTTCAGCATATCTGGATATAAATGATTCATAAGATGAATAGAAAGCTGACTGTCCACTGCTGTATAAAATGGTGTCATAATATACATCTGCTGAATTTCCTCGGGATTTGCTTTTGCCCAGGCATTATCTTTTCTTGTGGTATAATAAGTGGAATACACCTTAGCCTCTACATCTCTAAGTTCTTCCGGATAATCTGTACCATCACAATCACGGATCGCATCTGCTCCCCAGCGTTCTACCAATTCCAGTGTCTCCGACACTACATCTACATCTGTAGGAATAGTAACCCTTCCTTTTGTATGTTCTTTCACTGTTAATCTCCTTTCCTATCAAACCCAATCTACAACTACTGTTCTCTTTCTCTAAGCATATGAAAAAAAACATTTGACGTCAATTTCCATATTGTTGACATTTTTAGTATTCTTGCTTTTTCTTTAAAATTATGCTTTTAATAAAGATAGAATCTGCGTATTATTCAAACTTCCTGTCATATAGCAAAGCTGCAATTAATACTACAAGACAAAATCCAGCATTATGTATCAGTGCTCTCGATAAATCTATTCATTAATTTCTCAAAACAGATATTTTTATTTAAACAACAATAAAACCTGTAAATATTTAATTTACAGGTTTTACAGCTCCCCCTGTTGGACTCGAACCAACGACAACTCGGTTAACAGCCGAGTGCTCTACCGACTGAGCTAAGGAGGAATATTTTATTTTATTTTCTTGTTGCTTCTATTTTTGCAACAATATTAATTTATCACAAATCCCCCATTTTTTCAAGGGGATTTTTTAAATTTCTAAAATATCTATTTCTTAAAAAGTATTCTAGATATTGCATTTAACTTTGTTATGTGTCAGATCGCACAAAAAAACAGTGCCCTTCGGCACTGCCTTCTCATTCCTTCCCAATCTTC
>JAHZAV010000012.1 GCA_019423745.1 Lachnospiraceae bacterium | reverse complement strand
GCTAAAGCTATTCTCTCCACCTGCCTAGCAGGTGGTTTATTTTATCGCCATACAATAAAAATCCCGTCCAACTCTTGAAAAGGAGTCGGACGGGATTTTGGCTTACTAGTGTCGATTGACTCAAAATAGACCATTATATTGCGGCAAGGGATAATCCATTTCATAGTTGCGGCAGAGGTCAAGAAATGTTTTTGCTGCTGGAGTCAAATATTTATCCTTGTGGTAGATGATGTAAAAGCTTCTCCTGAAATCTATACCGTCTACTCCAATGGTAACCACCAGGCCACGTCTCAGAGCTCCCTGTATCATCCGGTGGGGTAAAACGGCAATGCCTAAACCATTGATTACGGCATTAACGAGAGCAGTCGTACTAGTGGCTTCCCATATTGGCTTCACAGAGATGCCTGCATTTGCTAACGCTTTATTAAATACTTCTCTTGTGCCGCTTCCATGTTCTCGAAGGAGGAAGCGCTGCTTCCTGAATTGTTCTAAAGTCAGCAACTGTCCCTGCTGATACCCTTCTTTTGGAGATGCAATAACGCTTAGTCGATCTTCCATGTATTCCTCGCTATGCATGGCAGGATTGTGTGAAATCCCTTCGATCAGCGCAAAATCCAGTTTATTGCACATAAGTGCCTGTTCTATTTTATCGGATGAGGAAACAATGACCTGAACTTCTGTACTGGGACGCCGGTGATTAAATGCCTTTACATAGCTGGGCAAAAACTGCGATCCTATCGTAATACTGGATCCTACGCGCAAAATACCGGCGGAATCCCAGTTTCTCATTTCACGTTCCATATCATCAAACTGGGAGACAATGCGAAGCGCATATTGTAAAAAATGCTCTCCTGTTGGAGTAATTTGAAGGCGTCTGCCAATGCGGTCAAAGAGGACAATCCCGTAATATCGTTCCAACTCTTTGATTGCAAGGCTGACTGCTGGTTGAGTCATATTCAGACTTTCAGCAGCTCTTGTTGTATTGAAGTTTGCATCACAAATGGCACAAAATATCTTCATGTGGCGCAAGGTCATTTTTAGAATCCCCCTTATATTAAAAACAATATTATTTTTATTTAATTATATTATTTTAAGTATTATAAGACAAGTGATATCATAGTAATTATGGAGGGTGATAGCTTGAAAAATACAAAAAAATCAAAATTACCACAATTGTTTTTCTCTGTATTCAAACTGAGTGCATGCACTTTTGGTGGAGGATTTGTGATTGTTCCGTTGATGCGGAAACGTTTTGTGCAGGAGTTGGGCTGGATTGAAGAACAGGAAATGCTGGATATGACAGCCATTGCACAGTCTTCGCCAGGCGCAATTGCGGTCAACGCATCCATTCTTGTAGGGTACCATGTGGCAGGTATTCCGGGAGCATTGCTGACAGTACTGGGGACAGTAACACCACCACTCATAATCATTTCGGTCATTTCTTTGTTTTACCAGGCATTTCGTGATAATATTTTCGTTAGTCTGGCTATGGCGGGAATGATTTGCGGTGTAGCCGCTGTGATTTTTGATGTGGTCATTGATATGGCGAAAATAATTTTTCAACAAAAAAGGCTTTTGCCGATTTTGGTCTTGCTGGGAGCTTTTATCGCTGTTCGCTGTTTTTCGATAAATATTATTTTGATAATTCTTATCTGCGGTATTATTGGAGCAGTGGAAACGTTGTATAGAGAAAAACGGAACAAGGAGGGCGGGAAACAATGATATACTTAGAGTTGTTTTGGAGCTATTTTCAAATTGGTCTGTTCAGCATTGGCGGGGGCTATGCGGCCATGCCCTTAATTCAGCATCAAGTAGTGGATATTCATTCATGGCTTACGATGACGCAATTTGCGGATATTGTAACCATTGCGGAAATGACTCCAGGGCCCATTGCGATAAATTCCGCAACCTTTGTAGGTACAATGGTTGCCGGTCTGCCCGGTGCGATTATCGCAACGATTGGCTGTGTATTTCCATCCTGTGTGATTGTAATGCTTCTTGCATTCATTTATAATCGTTATCGAGGATTGAGTGTTGTACAAGGGATTCTTGCCGGACTTCGCCCAGCTGTGATTGCGATGATCGCTTCGGCTGGAATTAGTTTGTTCTTTACAGCAGTTTACGGAACAACAACTTTGCCAGCTGATATTTTGAGTATGAATATGGTTGCTTTCGTGATCTTTCTTGGAGCATTTTTTATATTGCGGCGTTGGAAAGTAAATCCAATCAAGGTAATGGTCGGATCTGGAATTGCAGGATTGGTCCTGTTTTCTTTATTCTGATGTGAGGTGATAATATGCAGTACGTGATGAAAGCGGGAATATTGTTTGCCCCAGGCAATGAGAAAAAACTTGCGCAAATTAAAGGTACTTTTGGGCGAGCGATGAAAACAATTTATTTGCCTGATGTCAGCATGCAATATCAGGTAGACATTGTCGTTAAGGAAGGTTCTGTTGAGAAAAGCGGAGATGTTCTCAATCAAGGGTATATTCTTAAAAATAATAGCGGTGAAGTGTTGATGGAAGCACACCCAGGTTATGCCAGAGATGACGACCCAAATGAGGTTGGCTGGACTGTTTGTCAGGTACCCAAAGTGGATCATGCGGATGTATGGATTGGGGGTACGGTTTACGTTTTGGTTATGTACAATAGTCAGAACTATGTTCTGCAGGATAAGAAGGGGACTCTTGTGTTGCAGGTTATGCACAAGGGAATTTCCGGTGGTTGGATGATTGATACCATAAAAAACTTTAGTGCAGAAGTAGTATGTGGGTTATTTATATTTTGTCGGTACATAGAACAGGAGAATGAATTTATCATTGTTTGATAGAGAGAATATAAGCAATAGAAGGATTCCAGGAATCGAAGTCTGTATGAAAGGTTTCGGTTCCTGGGTTTTTATGTTTCATGACCTGGTAAAATGTAATAAACAGCTGAAGATAAACTTGACTTTTAAATCTTACTGTTGTAATATTTATAAAACAAAAATTTTTGTTCAGAAATCTTACATATGTAATAATTAAACATAAATATAGCATCATCATAATAGGAGTCATAAGGGAGAAAATGTAAAATGAAAAGAGAAATAGAAAAGATGTATAAAAGACAAAAAAGCAGAAGAATCAAAGCAGTAGCTGTTTGTATCATCACTTTTGTCATGACAATGACAGTGATTAGTATTTTTTTAGGTAATCCATTCCCCCATAAAGAGAATGTTCTTTTTTTACAAGTTACATATCCAGGGTGGATCAATACGGATGGTTATTTATTGTGCCTTTGTAGTATGGCGGGATGTCTTTCGGGGATAGGAAATGTGCTGTGGAGTGTTTTAAAACCATTTCGTGAATTGGATCAAGTATTACTGCAGCAGTGTGATGCAAAAGGTTATCTGGAATGGATGGAATATGCGGTTACTTATGGGAAAGGTCTGAAATGTGGAGGTGTTCAAAAGACAGTACTTCTACTTGCTGAACAAAAGTATGTGGTGGCATTAATTGTAAATCAGAAATTAGAAGATGCAGAACATTATTTGAATGAACAATGGATAGGAAAAAGAAGGGGAAAACAATTCGCACAAGTGTTAACAAATCTTGAACTTATTAAACGATATAATAATAAAGAGACAGATAGTTATTGCAAAGCACTTCAAGTGTCAGGTAAGGAATTTTCAAAGAACAGATTATTTGTGGCAAAAGGATTTTTTTTGAAACAGGATTATGAAGCTGCCCTGGAATTATTGGTGGATCATGAAGAAAAAATCCCATATTATGAGGTGGGGCGTAAATTTTTATTGGGCAAGTGTTACGATAAATTAGGAGATCTGGGTCAGGCTACAACCTGTATGGAGTATGTAGCAGAGAAGGGAAATACCATGCCCCATAGGAAATGGGCACAGGAATGGCTTACAAGAAAATCGTTACCTATCTTAGAACAGAAATAAAGGAGTATTACAATATGAAAAGGATAATGAAAATTGTTCTATATTCAATAAGTATGATTATTGTACTAATAGCAATATTTTGGATTTGTTTTTGGTACGTGACTAATTATAAGGTGGTGACTTGTGATACATCTGTTTCACCAAATGAAAAATACAAATTGATGCTTCAGTCGGTGGGAGAGCCGGACTGGCCGTTTGGATCAGCAAGTGGCCGGTTAGTCCTTAAGGAAGGGAAAAATAAGATATCTCAATCAGATTTTGAGTTACAAAATGACGGTGTAAGTATCAGTAGAAGTTGTTGGAAAGTCATATGGTATGAGGATTTTGTAGAAGTAATTCTGTCAGGCGAAGAACAGCCGGATGAAAAAGTTGTTTTATATTTTAATTGATTGAAGCATAAAAAACGGGTAAAGACCAGAGAGATTGATCATTTACCCGTTTTTGTTATTTCTGGTAGATCCAGATATTCATATCCGAAAGGATAGACATGGCTATTTCAGCAGCAGCGTTTCCAGTAGCATTTTCACTTGCTTTGATGTTGGCAGCAAAAAAGTATGTATTATCTCCAGTTTCTATAAAGCCAATAAACCATCCATTTATATCATGCCCGTCTACACGGCCGGTACCTGTTTTGCCATAAAATGTTCCGGTGTCGGAAGAAGAAAGGCAAATGGCATCTTTTACTGCATGGATATTTTCTGAAGCAAAGCCGAAGTTATTATTCTCCAGTTTAATTAAAAGTTCCACCTGTTCTATGGGGGAAATCTTAAGGGATGATTCCATCCAATAAGTAGGGAAATTACCACTTATATCTTCGTTTCCATATCCGATTTTCTGAATATAATTGTTAACCGTAGATGCACCTAAGCGTTTGTCTACAGTCTGAAAATACCAGTTTACAGAAGAAGCCATAGCGGATTGCAAGGTTTGATCTTTATTCCATGTTTCAAACGGATAGGCTTCCCCATTCCACGCTATTAAGGAGTCAGATGGTGTAATAACGTTTTCTTCCAGGCCAAACAGAGCATTATATATTTTATAAGTGGAATCTGGAGCAACCCGTAAAGATGCATGCTCCTTGTTATATATATTCCACGTGTCATTTTTTAAATCATATAATACAAAGCTGCCTTCGTATTCTCCAAAATATGGAGAAAGGTCTGCATAAAAAACATTATCTGAAGAGAAATTCTTTTCATACGAACTTTCGTCTGATGCATATGTAGAAAGAAAAGGGGAAAGCCCCAATAGGAGAATGGCGGTTAGTATAAATGCTGTCATACCTTTTAGCTTTTTTATAAATGTAGGATTTTCAAACGAAGCAATATTAATAATTCTTCGCTTCATCTGCTTCCTATTCCCCAAAAGACCGGAAGCAAACGGAAAAGGGGTAAGAGAAATCTTTTCCGCAAAGTTGATCAGTGCATTGCCATAATCCGTATACTCGTCTTCTTTAAGCATTTTTAAAACAGAGGTATCACAGGCAATCTCTCTGTCATTATGTATTTCTTTTCGTGCGTACCATACAAGGGGATTAAACCAATATACGATTCCGGCAAGGTTCATAAGATAGATGGCTATGGCATCATGGTGTCTGTAATGTTGCAGTTCGTGCAATAATATATATCGAATATCAGATTCGTTATGATCAGAAACCAAATGAATTGGTAAATAAATACATGGCTTTAAAAGGCCTACAATGACAGGGGATTTCAAAAAGGCAGTGCTGTATATAGGAATGTTTTTGTGAATTTTCATCTCATCCAGGCAACAATTATATAATCGACGGATTTCGCGGTTTTGAAGAGGCAGCGCAGATTTTTTCAAATTGCGCAATTGGAGAGAGGATTTGATTATAAATATTACCATTGCAAGAATCCCCGCAATCCATATGCCCCATAAGATATATCCAGTAATGGATGGAGTTTTGCTATTTACTGAAAGGACAAAGTCATTCATCCAATCTGTATTTTTAGTAGGAACGGTCTTTATTCCCTCTTCTACAATAGTTTTGGTGGAAGAAGCAGGAGAACCGATCAGGCTGGGGAGCCATGAGAAAAATTGAAAAAACTCAATTAGACGGAATGGTACAAAGGGAACTGATAATATTCCAAGCAGCAGGAACCAAAGATTATACTGCATCCGACTGGATAGCGAGCTTTTGAATAGATATTTAGCTATCAAAAGAATTCCGATGATGCCGCTGATGAACACATTGCATATTAAAAAGCGTACCATAAATTCAGTCATGTTAATGATCCCCTTTTTTAGAGCTCTTTGACAGAAGGGAGCGGAGCGTATCTATTTCTGTTTCAGATAGTTTGTCATTTTCTATAAAAGCAGACAGCATGGCAGTGATATCACCATCAAAGTATCGTTTTAGAAAAGAGTTGCTTTTCTGACTGATGAATTCGTTTTCTTCCACAACTGGAGTATAAACGAATACCCGACTCTGTTTTTCATAAGTCAGAGCACCTTTTGTTACAAGACGTTTGATTAAAGTCTGTATTGTTTTCGGACTCCAGTTTGTCGTCTTCAATAATTTTTCGGTTATTTCATTGGTACTGATGGGAGCATGTTTCCATACAATTTTCATAACTTCAAATTCAGCTTCAGAAATTTGCGGAAGGGTGCGCATTTATAAATCCTCCTTAAATCTTACGAATGTAATAAATATTATAAGTAGTATCCATAAAAATGTCAATTTAAAAACTAAGAAAAGTTCATGTGGTAAAACGCCTTTATACAATCTTAATACAGCCTGTATTTTACTTATACATATTTAATACAGATTAAGATATGATTAAGAGCGCATAAAGAAGATTTAGAGGTGTGATATGAGGAGGGCACAGTGATGGATTCAGGAAAGAAAATAAATCGGCATATTACATCATTCCAAATTATTATAATTGGTTTTTTTACAGTAATTCTTTTAGGAAGTTTGCTTTTAATGCTTCCTATTGCAACTGACACAAATACAGGAACAAAATTTTTAGATGCATTATTTACAGCCACATCTGCAGTTTGCGTGACTGGTTTAGTAGTGCACGATACAGCCACTTACTGGTCCTTATTTGGACAGGTAATTATTTTGATGCTTATTCAGATAGGAGGCATGGGAGTTGTTACAATTGCGGTGGCAGTAGCCACTGCTTCGGGAAGAAAAATAGGGCTGATGCAAAGAAGTATTATGCAAGAAGCAATTTCGGCACCACAGGTTGGTGGGATTGTCAGAATGACCAGATTTATATTAAGAACAAGTATTGTGATTGAACTGGTTGGTGCTGCATTTCTGGCAATTGTTTTTTGCAAAGATTTCGGAATTCCAAAAGGCATATGGTACGCTTTGTTTCACTCAATATCAGCATTTTGTAATGCTGGATTCGATTTGAATGGAGTGCTTCAGCCGTATTCATCTCTAACATTATATTCAGAGCAGCCGATTATAAATATAACAATTATGTTGTTGATTATTGTAGGGGGCATTGGATTTCTTACATGGGCTGATGTTCAAAAAAATAGATGGCATTTTAGTAAATATAGAATGCAGAGTAAAGTGATTTTGTGTGTGACAATAAGTCTGATTATTGTTCCGGCCATATATTTTTTCTTTTGTGAGTTTACGGAATTTTCTCTTGTGAGGAGAATTTGGTATTCCCTGTTTCAGTCAGTCACTCCCAGGACGGCAGGATTTAACACTGCTGATCTAACAATTCTAAGTGAAACTGGTCAAATGATAATTATTATATTAATGCTGATTGGCGGATCGCCAGGTTCCACTGCCGGTGGAATGAAAACAACCACTTTTGCAGTACTTTGTGCATCAGCGGTATCGGTGTTTCAGAAGAAAGAGTATGCGCACTTTTTTGGAAGACGGGTTGAAAGTGAGGCAGTACGAACGGCAGCTACCATTCTTCTAATGTATTTGGTGCTGTTTTTAACAGGGGGGATGATCATTAGTTCACTAGAAAAAATACCTTTGCTTTCTGCTTTGTTTGAAACAAGTTCAGCAATCGGTACAGTAGGGCTATCGTTGGGTATTACACCTGATTTGACAGATATATCTAAAATGATACTGATCGGGTTAATGTTTTTTGGAAGAGTAGGGGGATTAACTTTAATTTTTGCGGCATTTTCTGAAAAAAAAGTAAATAATTCGAGACTTCCTCAAGAAAAAATTACAGTTGGATAAAGGAGAAGAAATTAGAATGATGAAATCGGTATTACTAATTGGGTTGGGAAGATTTGGAAGACATATTGCATTTAAATTAGAGGAACTTCATCATCAGGTAATGGCTGTTGATCGGGAAGAGAAAAGAGTAAATACAGTTCTTCCATATGTTACGAATGCACAGATTGGGGACAGTACAGATGAAGAATTTTTACGATCGCTCGGTGTGAGAAATTATGATATTTGTATTGTTGCTATCGGAGATAATTTTCAGAGTTCTTTAGAGACGACATCTTTGCTTAAAGAATTAGGAGCACAGATGGTCATTTCCAGGGCGGCCAGAGATGTGCATGCAAAATTTTTATTAAAGAATGGGGCGGATGAGGTGGTATATCCAGAAAAACAGTTGGCGATATGGACGGCTATCCGCTATAGCGCAGATCATATTCTGGATTATATTGAATTAGATAGTACACACGCTATTTTTGAAATAGTGATTCCTTCAAAATGGGTGGGCAAAACAATTGGTCAGTTGGATATACGTAACAATCACAATATTAACATTATGGCACTAAAACATGATGGAATAATGGATTTAAATATCGGATCAAATACGCGTATACCAGATAACTATACGATGTTGGTGCTGGGCAGTATGAAAGATATACAAAAATGTTTTCATATATAGGCATAGGAGAAAACGTAAATGAGAGATATAATTTTATTATGTGTCGTAGCACTGTTTTTGTGGCTTGGATACCGATTTATGAAAAAGGTAGATGCTTTTTTTTACGATATTGAGAAAAATTCGGCTGCCGTATCTGACACATCAATATTACGTATTGGGTTTGAACATGTAGAAGACATAGGATTAATGGATGGTATTATTGAAAAAATAAGCAAGGATCACATTAAGAGTAATATACATTTTTTCTATGGAACCTATGAAGAAATAGAACAATATATAAGAGACGGAAAAGTAGATTTGGGATGTGTTGAGATTAGAAGTGGAGATTCTAAGAATGCGGATAAGGAGTTCGGTTCGGATTTGATAAAATTATATAGAAGGATGATACAATACAAACAATTGGAAATACCTCTTGAGCCTCTTGGAGAAAAGTGGATAGAGAGAAGAATAATATGGAATAAAGACTATTTTAACAAAGAGATTTCCACAGTTATAAAATATCTGACAGTTTAAAGTTCAGTAAATGGTGCACAGGAAGATTTAAAGAATAGTAGACTAGGAGAGTGAATTAAGGTATAGTACAGACAGATTGGTAAGAAGGTGAGCAGATGGGAAAGTTAAAAATTTTTTTTGGATATGCACCATGTTCTGGAACAACATATGCAATGTTAAAAGCAGCACACGAAGCCAAACAGAATCAGAGTGAAGTGATAGTCGGATATATAAGTCCTAATTGCTGTATAGAAACAGAAAAATTAAAAAAAGGTCTGGAAGTATTGCCTAATTTGGAATTGAATCAAAATGGAATAGTAGTCAAGGAATTTGATTTAGATGGCGCTATAAAAAGAGCGCCTGGATTGATTATAATTGATGATCTTGCTCATTTGAATGCAGATGGGTGTAGGCATAAAAAGAGATATCAAGATGTGAAGGAGTTATTAAATGCCGGTATTGATGTTTATACCACTTTAAGTGTACAAAATATTGAAAGCATGAATGATACAATAGTAGCTCTTACTGGAGAAAATCTAAAGGAACGAATTCCGGATTTTGTTTTTGATACGGCAGATCAGGTTGAGTTTATAGATATGAATCCTAAGGAATTGATTCAGAGGATGAATATTCTATATAGGACGTCTTTGTCAATGAAGACATTTTACAAAGAGGAAACACTTACAGCTTTGCGAGAAATTGCTATGAGACGGTATGTTGATCGTACGAACAGTATTTCAGAACAAGCAAGCACGAAAAAAAGCAGTGATTTTTTAAGAGAAGAACATATTTTGGTATGCCTGTCTCCTGCATCATCTAATGCAAAAATTATTCGGACTGCATCACGAATGGCACATGCATTTCAAGGTTCTTTTACGGCACTTTATGTGGAGACTTCCAAATTTAAGACGATGGATGGAACAAATAAGGAACGGTTAAGAGCTAATATGCATTTAGCACAACAATTAGGAGCTGAACTCGAAATAGTATATGGGGATGACGTACCATTTCAAATTGCAGAATTTGCCAGGTTAACTGGTGTTTCAAAAGTTGTTATAGGTCGTAGTATCAGAACGAAAAAAAGTTTTATCAGAAAATCAGCATTTACAGAGCAATTGCTTATTCATGCCCCTAAATTAGATGTTTATATTATTCCAGATCAAGAATCAGAAATTTCTACGTATCAGTCTAAAATGAGTATGGACTGGCTGCCTTTTTTAGTGGTTGATATTGCCAAAAGTGTTGGAATACTCTTAGCTGCAAGTGCATTAGGGTATTTATTTGAATGGCTTGGACTTGCAGAAGCAAATATTATCACAATATATGTCTTGGCTGTCTTAATTATTTCTGTAATTACCAATAACAGAGTATATAGCCTTATTTCTTCTATTGTAAGTGTATTAGTATTTAATTTTTTATTTACAGATCCCAAATATACATTACAGGCATCTGATATCGGATATCCGGTAACATTTGTTGTAATGTTTATAGCTGCCCTGTTGACAAGTACGCTGGCAACCAAATTGAAGAGTAATGCCAAGTTGTCTGCACAGGCAGCATTTCGGACAAAGATATTATTTGATACGAATCAATTAATGCAGCAGGCACAAAATGATGAAGAAATTCTGACAGCTACTGCACATCAGCTTTTGCGACTTTTAAAAAAGGATATTATTATATATCCTGCAGAAGGGGAAACATTAACAGAACCTTTGTTTTTTCCTTCTGGTGAAAATGTTACGATTCAGGATTATTCGTCGGAAAAAGAAAAAAAAGTTGTAGAATGGGTAATGAAAAATAACAAACATGCAGGAGCCACTACTCAGACATTTTCAGAAGCCCGGGGATTATATCTTGCAATTCGGGTGAAAAATGCAGTATATGGAGTGGTTGGAATAGGCATTATGCAACAGCCTATAGATGCCTATGAGAATAGCATCCTGTTATCTATTTTAGGAGAATGTGCATTAGCATTAGAAAATAGAAAAAATGCAATAGAAAAGGAGAAGGTAGCTGTTTTAGCAAAAAACGAACAATTGCGGGCAAATCTTTTACGTGCAATTTCACATGATCTTCGTACACCTCTTACATCTATTTCGGGTAATGCGAGCAATTTATTATATAATGGTGAATCTTTTGATGTGGCAACGAAACACAGCTTATATCAAGATATTTATGATGATTCCATGTGGCTGATTAATCTGGTGGAAAATTTGCTTTCTGTTACAAGACTAGAAGAAGGAAAGCTAAATCTGCATATATCTGCGGAACTGGTTGATGAAGTAGTAAAAGAAGCAATTCGACATGTAAAAAGGCTGAAGCCAGAGCATAAAATAGAAGTAAAGCATCAAGATGATTTATTACTTGCAAAAATGGATGCCAAATTGATTGTTCAAGTTATGATTAATTTAATAGACAATGCGATAAAATATACCCCGAAAGGATCTAATATTACAGTTAAGACGAAACGTCAGGATGAGTGGGCGGTGATCTCCGTTATTGATGACGGGGCAGGCATTCCGGATGAAAATAAAGATCAGGTATTTGAGATGTTTTACAGCGGGGCAAATCGTGTTGCCGATAGTAGGCGAAGCCTGGGATTGGGGCTTTCGTTGTGCAAAGCAATTGTGAATGCTCATGGCGGAACTTTAGGCATTTCAGATAATTTTCCGCACGGTGCTGTATTTACATTTACATTACCAATTGAGGAGGTACGAATAAATGAACAAACCGTTAATTTTAGTAGTGGAAGATGATAATTCAGTGAAAAACCTAATTACTACAACGTTAAAAGCGCATGATTATCGATATCTTTCGGCATGCAATGGTGAAATGGCAATATTGGACGCTTCTTCCCACAATCCGGATATTGTATTGTTAGATTTGGGATTGCCGGATATGGATGGTGTAGAAGTGATTCAAAAGATTCGTTCGTGGTCAAATCTGCCCATTATTGTTATTAGTGCCAGAAGTGAGGATTCAGACAAGATAGAGGCTTTAGATGCAGGGGCTGATGACTATCTT
Organism: Lachnospiraceae bacterium; assembly: GCA_019423745.1. Classification (GTDB taxonomy): domain Bacteria; phylum Bacillota; class Clostridia; order Lachnospirales; family Lachnospiraceae; genus Claveliimonas. The sequence goes on along the minus strand of JAHZAV010000012.1, from coordinate 55,009 downwards.
ACCAAACCATTTTCTGTAGAAGAGCTTCTTGCCAGATTGCGCGTAACGCAGAGAAGACTTCTGATGATGAAAAATGATTCCTCTGCAGAAAAAGCAGTTTTTGTTAATGGAGAATTGCGTATCGATTATGCAGCGGGATGTGTGTTTTTGGACAAGGAAGAATTACATTTAACCCCTATTGAATATAAATTGTTATGTTTACTTTCCAGAAATGTTGGCAAGGTTTTAACCCATACATATATAACACAGAATATTTGGGGAAGTAATTGGGAGAATGATGTAGCGTCTCTTAGAGTGTTTATGGCAACTTTAAGAAAGAAGATAGAAAATCGGCAGGATTCACCTCAATATATACAAACGCATATAGGGGTAGGATATCGTATGATAAAAGTAGAATAGATGATTGACTAAGAAGTAAAAAGAGATAAAAACGCTTTTCCGGGTTTATGGCAACAGACATAGACGAAGAAAAGCGTTTTTTATATTAAAGTTTAATTATATATCAAACTGTGGTGATGGGATTTTTTTGTCATAATCAGGGTCACAGAGACGTTTGTATGTCAAATAGCTACTGCCTACACGCATTGTATTTAATAAGTTGACAATATCATTGACAGATAATACTGTATCATCTCCCGATTCAAGCCAGGTCTGTGCTGAAAGAAAATGAAGTTCCAAAAGTATTTTGACGAAATGAGGTCTTAGTTCATCTCTGGGAAGTCCGTCCTGATCCATGCTTTCATTTACCTGCTGAGAAATGATAGTTTTAAGTTTTTTTACAAAGTACGTATCACCGTGTTTGCGGTCTAAAAGACATGTAATGGCCTTTTTGTTTTCTCTACAGTAATATTGTATATCCGCACTCATCCGACGCAATTTATTGATAAGGGTGTTAATGTATATCTTGCACAGGCAATTCGTAAAGAGGTAAGTATTCCTGTATCTACAGTAGGAGCAATTGTAGATCCGGAAATGATGGAAGAAATTATAGCAGAGGGTAAAGCAGATATTGTTGAACTTGGGCGTCCTTTGCTTGCAGATCCGTATTTGCCCAATAAACTTAGAGAGGGACGGGAGAAGGAACTGACAAAATGTTTAAGATGTATGGGATGTTTTGGAGAGTCATTAAAAACGGAGACAACAACCTGTACAGTTAATCCGGTGATAGGAAATGAATTCAACGAATGGATTGCCAAAAGCCAGCCTACTACACCTAAGAAAGTTGTCATTATCGGTGGCGGACCAGGGGGAATGAAGGCTGCAATTACGGCAGCGGAACGAGGACATCAGGTTGTGTTGTATGAAAAAACTGACAGATTAGGTGGTGCCCTTAATTTTGCCAAGCATGTTGATTTTAAATATGGCCTGTATGAATTTGAACAGGTGCTGGAATATATGATTAAAAAATATGAGATACCCGTCCACTTTAACACTGAAATTACAGAAGAAATGTTGGAAAAAGAAAAGCCAGACGTTCTTATGCTTGCTGTAGGAGCTGCTCCAATTATACCCAAAATTGAAGGAATTAGTGATTCAAAGGTAAAGATGGCTGAAACAATTTACGGAAAAGAAAATTCTGTGGGAGAGAAGGTTGTAGTGCTTGGTGGCGGACTGGTTGGATGTGAGACAGCGGATCATCTTGCCAGAATGGGAAAACAGGTGTCTATTGTGGAACTGAGAGAAGATGTGGCTCTTGATTCAGAAGTATTCTACCGTACGGCAGTCAAGGTTGATATGAGAAAGAATAAGGTTAGTCTTTTTACGGGCTGCAAGGGAAAGAAGATTACCGGTGAAGGTCTTGTGATTGAAGATATGAATGGGGAAATCAACATGTTACAAGCAGATACCATTATTTGTGCTGTGGGATATAAAGCAGATCATAAATTATTTGAAAAATTGTGCATGAGCGCTCCGATTGTGCAGATGATTGGTGATTGTAGAAGACCGGGAAAAGTTACTAACGCAGTTTCCGATGGGTATTATATGGCCTTGGATATATAAATCTAAGGTGTACTTACCTAAAAGGCTACTTCTTTTTAAACAGTTGATGTTCAAAAATAGCATAATAAAAAATCGGTTTTTTCCAGTAAGAAATGATTTTATGCAAATTTATGTTATAATATCATATACGTTTATAAAATTGTAAAGCATGGTGAAAATTTAATCAGGCAGAGGGAAAATGAATTATGAGATTATTTCAAGAAAAAACGCAAGTATGCTATTATCAGCGGGCAGAAGAATTCATTGATGAATTTCAGATTGGAAAAGGAGATTTTGTGCTGGCAGGTAAGTCCGTGTTTCAAGAATATTTTCAGAAGCTTAAAGCTTCCGGCGCGGTTATTCATTTCAAAAGCGAATATGGACAAGGAGAACCTACGGATTTAATGGTAGATGCACTTTTGAGGGATTTTCGGGAAACAGATTGTGAAAGGATTATTGCAATCGGAGGCGGGGCAGTCATTGATATGGCAAAGATCCTTGTGCTGGAGGGAACTGCATCAGCAGAAGACTATTATCAGAAAAAGGTGCCACTTAACAAAGTACATGCTCTGGTTGCTGTTCCTACTACATGTGGAGCAGGATCGGAAGTTTCCAATGTTTCTATTGCAGAGCTGACCAGTCTGCAGACAAAGCTTGGATTAGCCTGTGAAGAGATGTATCCGGATCAGGCTGTGTTGATTCCTGAACTTCTTGGAGAACTGCCCTGGCATTTCTTTATAACTAGTGCAATCGATGCATTGATCCATGCAATTGAATCTTATGTATCTCCGCGAAGTACAGTGTATACCAGGATGTTTGCAAAAGAGGCTATGGAGATCTTATTAAAAGGATTCTGCCTATTGGAAGAAAAAGGATCGGATTGCAGGAAGCAGCTGTTTGAGGATTTCCTCATTGCCAGTGACATGGCAGGAATTTCTTTTGCCAATGCAGGAACCGGTGCGGTACACGCTATGTCTTATCCGTTAAGCGGAACATATCATGTTACTCATGGTGAGGCAAACTATCAGTTTTTAACAGCTGTATTTCAGGCTTATCAGGAAAAGGATCCAGAAGGGAACATTCGGGAATTAAATGAATTTCTTGCAGGAATATTGGACTGTGATCCAGAAAGTGTTTATGGAAAAATAGAAGAACTGCTGGGCAGCTTAATTCAGAGAAAGCCTTTGCGTAAATATGGCATGAAAGAAGAAGAGATTAGAAGTTTTGCTGAAAGTGTGGAAAAATCACAGCAGAGGCTTTTGAACCAGAGCTATGTTAAGTTTACAATAGCGGATATGGAGAAAATTTATCAGAAATTATATTAAGAAAGTATAAGTAGTGATAAGAAAAATCCAGGTGATAAACCTGGATTTTCTGTCTGTATAATGACCTGTTATAAATATTAAGTGTCGTATGGCAGGAATTTTTCTTAATGCTGTGATTTTAGTTGCAACTATTATAGCATTGAAGTACAATGGCGGAGTAGCAAGTAACAATAAGTTTCTTGCTGATATGTAAAGCAGAATTCTAGGAGGAATGAGCTTATGATGTTAGAAAAACAAACAACAGAATTTTTAGCAGAATTATCTTCTTCTAGTCCTGTGCCAGGAGGTGGAGGCGCGTCCGCTGCTGTGGGTGCCTTTGCCGCTGCTTTGGGCATGATGGTGGCTAATTTGACGATAGGGAAAAAGAAATATAAAGAATACGAAGAGGAGATTCTGGAGGCTAGATGTAAATTGGCTCATCTGCGTGATCAGCTGATCTGTTTGACGGATGAGGATGCAAAGGCATTTGAGCCCCTTTCCCGAGCTTATGGACTTCCAAAGGAAACGGAGGAAGAAAAAGCGGAAAAAGACCGGATTATGGAACAAGCTCTCTATACAGCCAGTTTGGTTCCTCTTCAAATTATGGAAACGATTGCACAGGCTGTGGATATTTTAGATATACTGGAGAAGAAAGGCAGCAGATTGGCAGTCAGTGATGTGGGAGTTGGAATTTTGTTTGCACAGGCAGCATTGGAAGGTGCCTCTCTTAACATTTTCATTAATACTAATCTGATGAAAGACCGAAATCAGGCCGATAAGCTGAATGCCAGAGCAGAAGAGCTGATTGAGTCAGGAAGACGAAGAAAAGAAGACATTTACAGAGCAGTGCTCAAGAAAATCAGGTAAGCAGGAGGAGACAGACATGAGTACTATTATGAAGGGAGCTGAAGTGGCAAAAGCCATGAAGGAAGTCCTTATTCAGGAGACAGAGGAATTGAAACAGGCGGGTATAGAGCCGAGTCTTACTATCATTCGTGTAGGTGCAAGACCAGATGATCTTGCTTACGAAAGAGGTGCTAAGAAGCGAATGGAGATGGTGGGGATCCAGTGTCGGGTCTTGGAATTACCTGAAGATATTTCACAAGAAGCTTTTGAATGCGAATTTGATCAGGTAAACGAAGATCCGGCTGTGCATGGTATCCTACTATTTCGTCCATTACCAGCACAATTGGATGAAGAACCGATCAAACAAAGGATTCATCCGTGGAAGGATGTGGATTGTATGAGTCCGGTCAACATTGCGAAAGTTTTTTCTGGGGACGAGACCGGATATGCCCCTTGTACGCCGGAAGCTGTTATGAAGATGCTGGAACATTACCAGATTGATATAAAAGGGAAGAAGGTTACTGTAATAGGACGCAGTATGGTGGTCGGGAAACCATTAGCTATGATGCTGCTGAAACAACACGGAACCGTAACGATTTGTCATACCCGTACAAAGGAACTGGCAGGTACTTGTCGCGAGGCTGAAATATTGGTGGCAGCAGCTGGAAAAGCGAAGATGGTTAGTGAGGATATGGTAGCAGAAGGAACTGTCGTGGTGGATGTAGGAATCAATGTGGATAATGAAGGACATCTATGTGGAGACGTGGATTATGAAGCGGTAAAGGAGAAATCTAGTTATATTAGTCCCGTACCGGGCGGGGTTGGAAGTGTAACAACCTCTGTTCTGGCATCTCATGTACTTCGGGCAGCCAGAGGGATTAGGCAGTCTTTCAGGTAAGAAGGCTAGATATTGACTTGTATAGCCAAAGAACTTCTATTAGGGGATAATAGGGGTTCTTTTTTATATAGGTTTGTGTGACAAAATCACAGAAAACAGTGGTACAAAACTGTATAATATGCCCATTAAAAGTGAAAGGAACGGAAGGATGGAGAATAAAAAACAGGTAAAAAGAAAAGCATTTATACTACAATCAGATTGTGTCGCCTGTGGATGCTGTATGAAGGTATGCCCTAAGAATGCCATTCAGATTGCAAGTGGAGTTATGGCTGAAGTAGATATGAATAAATGTGTGGGATGTGGCAAGTGTGTGAGAGAATGTCCGGCAAGTGTGGTGGAACTAAGGGAGGTACAGGCATGAAAAGAAAATGGTATGACTATTTATGGATTGTTTCGCTGACTTATTTGATTCTTGGTTTTTTTAATATTATGTTTGCATGGGTCGGACTTTTGTGCTTTTTTATTCCGCTGATTATAGCAGTTTTTAAGGGGAGTAAAGGATATTGTAACCGTTATTGCGGAAGAGGACAATTGTTTGGAATTGTAGGTGGAAGCTTGGGCTTATCCAGAAAAAAAGATATCCCTAAGTGGCTTAGAAGCAAAGGATTTCGATATGGTTTTCTTATTTTCTTTTTTCTTATGTTTTTCCTGATGCTGTGGAATACATATTTGGTATTCGCCGGTGTGACGAATCTGAAGCAGGTAGTAACGTTGTTGTGGACATTTAAACTGCCATGGCATTGGGCATATCATGCTTCAATCGAATCCTGGACAGCTCAGTTTGCCTTTGGATTTTACAGTGTGATGCTGACTTCAACCGTGCTTGGTTTTATAACTATGATACTGTTTAAACCACGTTCATGGTGTGTTTATTGTCCCATGGGAACAATGACTCAACTTATTTGTAAAGCAAAAAAACAATTGGAAGAATAGAAATTGTAGAAGTGCTGGGATAGGTAGGAGCCATGGAATTGGTGTCAGTATATTCTGGAAAGGAGAAACAGTTGCAGGAAATCCCGAAATGTTTCTCTTTTCCATTTAGGATCTATGATAAGAGAGGAGTTGTTATACAGAACGAATAAAGTTTTCAACATAGAATAGAGCGGCACCGATTGCTGGAGTATATTGTCCGTGCATGCCAACCAGGATATGTTCCTTTGGTAATGCAAAAGGAGAAGAAGAGTTGATCCGATCCAGCAGATAATTAATATCTTCTTCTGTAAAGTATGGAGCCAGATAACCACAGATGATTATAGGTGCGTCAATTACCAGGTTTAAGTTTTTCATGGCAAATGCCAGATGATTCAGATAGTCTTCCCAGATTTGTGTGAGGTGGGAAGATTTTTTTTCTCGTAAAAGCGGGAAAAAATCCTTTATAGGTAATCCGGCAGATTGTTCTAAAGCGTTAGCAGAACAATAAGTTTCCAAACAGCCGTGGTGTCCGCAATAACAAAGCGGACCGTCCGGATTAATACACATATGTTCAATAGCTCCGCTATGCATGGAATTTCCCTGGTGGATACGATGATTGGTAATGACAGCTCCTCCGAGATTTCTGTTCAATAAGAAAATGACGGCGCTGTCTAGATCTGGGTGATTCCATAACTCCAGACATGCAGCAGAATTAGAATCATGTTCCAAATGACAAGGATACGGAAGGTGTCTTGAAAAATTTTCCAGATTCATTCCAGTATTGTTCATAATTTTTCCATAGGTTACGGACATATTATCAGGAGAAGTGATTCCCTGTGTAGCAATGGAAATGCCAAGAATCTTATCTTCTTTATAGTGATTTTTTGCAATAAATTCCTTAATCTTTTCCGTAAATTGTTCGTAGTATGATTTTGTGTTTGAATAAGGAAGCGGTATTGTATCTGTGCAGATTGTATTTCCGTATAAATCAATACAGGTGATATGAAACATATTTTTCAAAAGGCCAATACCAATAGAAAGTTTGAAATCAGAAACAATTCGGATTGCCTGAGCTTTTCTTCCGCCGGTGGAATCAAAATATCCTTTTCTTTGAATCAGGCCTTCTTCTTCTAGTAGACTTAGATTCTGGCTGACAGTAGATAATCCCATCTGCAAATCTTGTACAATCTGTAGTTTTGAAGTTACCTTTTTTCTATAAATATACTGATATACTTTGGATTTATTTATTTTTTTCAAGTTAATAGTTGTAAGGCCCTTTTCGTTCATAAAATTCTCCTGGAAAAGCTATATGCTTAATTTTAATTTAAGTTTCGATTTTATTGTAGTATGAGAGATAAAAAAAAACAATTGCCAAATAAAACATAGTGAAAATGCATAACAAATAGAAATGCAAATTGTATTTTTTGTCAATAGATTTATTTGAGAAAAAGTTATAAACTAAACTTATGATTAAGACATAAGCGTAAGTATTGCGAAAAGTAAAATGGAGGAGGTTACAACATGAAGTTAACGATCGAAGGGATCAAAAATCAAGAATCATGGAAAAATGCAGGCATCGTTCTTCCAGGATATGACGTGGAGGAAGTGTCGGAAAAGGCAAAAAAGGAACCTCAATGGGTTCATTTTGGAATAGGTAATATTTTTCGGATTTTTATCGGTGGTATAGCAGATGGACTTTTGGAAGAAGGAGCGCTGGATCGAGGTATTACCTGTGTTGAAACATTTGATTATGATGTGATAGATAAAATTTATAAACCATATGACAATTTGGGATTAAGCGTGATTCTGAATGGGGATGGAACTCGAGAATATAAGGTGTTGGCTTCTCTTGCTGAAGCAGTGAAGGCGCAGGACTCTGATCTGCAACAATGGAGTCGATGAAAAGAAATATTTGTAAGCCCATCTTTACAGTTGGTATCTTTTACTATCACTGAAAAAGGGTACGCCTTGCAGAGAGCAGACGGAACCTGGCTTCCGTTTGTAGAAGCAGACATTCAAAATGGACCGGACAAAGCTGTGGGAGCAATGGCAGTGTTGACAGCTATGCTATATGAAAGATATAAAGCAGGGAGATATCCTTTAGCATTGGTATCTTTGGATAATTGTTCTCAAAATGGTGCTATACTTCGTAAGGCAGTATTAACTATGACAGAGGAGTGGAAGAAAGCAGGATTTGTAGACGAAGATTTTTATGCTTATGTAAGTGATGAGAAAATTGTTGCCTTTCCATGGACTATGATTGATAAAATTACACCCCGCCCAAGTGAGCAGATTGCGAAAGATCTAGAAAATCTGGGTGTAGAGGATATGCAGCCGGTTATCACGGAAAAGAAAACCTACATTGCTCCATTTGTTAATGCTGAAAAGCCACAGTATCTTGTGATTGAAGACAATTTCCCAAATGGACGACCTCCTTTAGAAAAAGGTCATGGTGTATATATGGCTGACAGGGAAACTGTAAATTTATCTGAACGTATGAAAGTTACAGTATGTTTAAATCCTGTGCATTCAGCATTAGGTCCTCTGGGTGTAGTATTGGGTCATGAATTGTTTGCTCATATGCTTAATACAGAGGATGATGTGATGAAAATGGGACGTATGATAGCGTATGATGAAGGGCTTCCGGTAGTACCAGATCCTAAAATACTTTCCCCGCAGGAATTTGTAGATGAACTGTTTTATGATCGCTTTCCTAATGAATATCTTGGGGATACCAATCTTCGACTTTCCGTAGATGTATCGCAAATGGTAGGGATCCGTTTTGGAGAGACTATGAAAGCTTATGTGAAAAAAGATGGAACGGCTTCTAATCTTACCGCTATTCCGCTTGGTATTGCAGGATGGCTCCGGTACATGCTGGCTGTGGATGATGAAGGAAAAGAATATGAACTTGCTCCCGATCCAATGAGCGAAGAAATTCAAGAACAGCTAAAGGATATCGTAGTAGGAAAGCCAGAAACATTTACAGATCAGCTTAGACCCATTCTCTCTAATGAACGCATATTCTTTATCAATATCTATGAGGCTGGTTTAGGGGAAAAAATCGAAACCATGTTCCGTGAAATGCTTGCCGGACCTGGAGCAGTAAGAGCGACTGTGCATAAATATATGGCTGGAAACTAAGAGAATTCAGAGTGGTGAGATTTATTGCCTTTCCATATATGCCATTAGAAAAATAATATATCAGAAATAGAAATGAGAGAGTCTTCGATGAAGGAGACTCTCTTTTATAAAATGATTTTGTATTACCGATTTGAAAGAGGAGTTTTAAGATAGTTATGGGTAATAAGGTATATCCAAGAAGAGATGACACATAGACCATTTATATGAAAAATGTTATTACGGGCCCCAATATTGAAATTTTAAAGTGGTGGGTTTGGTCTGAAAGGAAAATTAGGACGAATCTATATTCCATACAAACAGGCTGTGTATCGTGAAAAGAATTTCTTAGAATACATATTGACAAACGTCTATGATTTTGATAGTTTATACATAGATGAAAATCTATGTAAGGAGAAAAATATGACCAGGGAAGAGGTAGCGATAATTTGTAAAGCGATGTCAGATGCAAATAGACTTAGAATTATTGAGATGCTTACCCAGGGTGAGAAATGTGGATGTCATTTGCTCGAAGAACTGCAGGTTACTCAGCCTACATTATCTCATCATATGAAGGTGCTCAGTGATTGTGGTCTTGTAAGTTCTTATAAAGAGGGAAAGTGGCATCATTATTCTATTAATTGTGAAAAATTTAAAGAGTATAAGGCCTATATTGCAGCTATTACATGTTGTTGCAGTACTTCAAGTGATATTTAGGGAAGTTATAGGATGAGAGTTGGTAAGAAAAAGAGAACAGTTTTTTCATAGCAGAAACTAAACAGGACATAAGAATGCTGGTGCAGTTGTACCAGCAAAAAATAAGACAAACGCATAGATGATCATCTATATAGATGGAGGTATATATATGTGGACATTTATACAAGAGCAAATACTTGGTATGAAGTGGATGAATAGCTTGATTGGAAAGATATTAAATGCTTTCGGATTAGATACAACAGAAAAAATCGGAGGAAGTATACATTTTTTTATTTATGATGTAATAAAGATAGTCATTTTACTTTGTGTTCTGATTTTTATCATAAGCTATATTCAAAGTTTTTTCCCGCCGGAAAGAACAAAGAGGATTTTGGGAAGGTTTCAGGGCGTTACGGCTAATCTTATAGCAGCGTTGTTAGGAACAGTAACACCGTTTTGTTCTTGCTCATCTATTCCGCTTTTTATAGGTTTTACAAATGCAGGGCTTCCGCTGGGAGTAACATTTTCATTTTTGATTTCATCGCCGATGGTGGATTTAGGCTCCCTTGTACTTCTTATGAGTATTTTTGGTACAAAGATCGCTGTTCTATATGTTGTTCTCGGACTCGTGATAGCAGTTATAGGTGGGACTTTAATTGAAAAATTTCATCTGGAAAATCAGGTGGAAGAGTTTATAAGAATTGCAAAACCTATTAATATTTCACAGAAAGAACTTACGGCAAAGGATCGTGTACGGTATGCTGCAGAGCAGGTTTCAGGAACTTTCAAAAAAGTATTTCCATATATTTTGTTAGGAGTAGGTGTGGGAGCTGTCATTCACAACTGGATACCAGAGGATTTGATTGTAAGATTTCTTGGAAATGGGAATCCGTTTGGAGTTATTATTGCTACGGCAGCAGGAATTCCAATGTATGCGGACATTTTTGGATGTATTCCAATAGCAGAAGCTTTGCTTGCAAAGGGGGCAAAGCTGGGAGTGGTTCTTTCTTTTATGATGGGGGTTACGACATTAAGTCTTCCGTCTATGATAATGTTGAAGAAAGCAATTCGACCGAAATTGTTAGGAGTGTTTATAGCAATCTGTACAGTAGGAATTATTATAGTAGGATACTTTTTTAATGCTATACAGTATTTTGTTATTTAGGTGCATGAGTGTCAAAAAATATAATATTTGGAGATTATTTATTTAAAGTTTAATGAGAAGGAGTTAAAAATATGAAATTATTTGGATTTGGTAAACAAAAGAATAACGATGCAAAGCAGGCATGTGGATGTGATGGAGCAGTCAGAGAGAAAAAGATATTTAATACTACAGAAAATAGTTGCATGTGTGGTGAAAACAGATGTACTATTAAAGTCCTGGGGGCAGGATGCAAATCCTGCCATAAACAGTATGAAAATGTCCAAAAAGCAGTTGAAAATATCCAGCTTAATGCAGAAATACAGTATATTACTGATATGAAAATAGTTATGAGTTATGGGGTAATGAGCATGCCGGCCATAGTTATTAATGAGAAAGTTGCGACAATGGGGGAAGTATTAAGTATAAATCAGGTGGAAGAACTTTTGAAAAAATCAGGCTGCTAGAAGAGGCTGTGAGGAATGAAAGAACTGTCTAAAAGGCACTGCGCGGGGTAATATTTTCAGGGGTTGAAATGTTATCGGTTAAGGAGAAGATTTTGATGTATATAACAAAAAGCGAACGACTGTCTTACCGAAAAATAACAGGTTGTGATTTTAATGAACTAAAAATAATGTTGGGAGATCCCAAGGTAATGTATGCTTGGGAGCATACGTTTTCAGATGAACAAATTTATCAGTGGATAGAAAAACAGGAAGAATATTATAGGCAGGATGGTGTGGGATATTTTGCAGCAATTAACAGATTCAGCAATGAATTGGTAGGACAAGTTGGTCTTCATCGCTTTTTATACAACGGTGAAATAGAATATGAAGTTTGCTATATGTTAAAACAACAATATTTTCAACAGGGATACGCATTAGAAGGAGTTAATGCAATGGTAAACTATGCTTTTTCAAAGTTAATGCTTCCCTATATTTATGCACAAATCAAAACGGATAATAATCCATCGATAAAAGTAGCGGAAAAAGCAGGATTTGTGAAACTTGGAATGTTAAATAAATATTATAATGGGAAAAATATGCCGCATTATCTGTATATCAGGAAAAAAGATTTTTGTGTATAATAATTGATTTCTGTAGAAACAAGAAAGAGGTTTTAGTAATGGATAAGAAAAAAGTAGCGTTTATTTGTGTTCATAATTCCTGCAGAAGCCAGATTGCGGAAGCATTAGGGAAACATTTGGCAGGAGATGTATTTGAAAGTTATTCCGCGGGAACAGAAACAAAGCCACGGATCAATCAGGATGCAGTCAGATTGATGAAAGAAATTTATGATATTGATATGGAAGAAGAAGGGCAGCATAGTAAGTTAATATCAGAACTTCCGGATATAGATGTGGCAATTTCCATGGGGTGCAATGTTGGATGCCCCTTTATTGGAAGAGCGTTTGACGATAATTGGGGGATTGAAGATCCGACTGGAAAATCCGATGATGAATTTAAAACTGTGATTCAACAAATAGAGAAGAAAGTAATTGACTTTGCAAAGACATTTAGGTAGAATATATTCGGGAATGAGGTTCTCCCTTGGATAAAATTTTATGTTATCCTAAAACGCTTGATTATGAGCTGATGACTTCTGTAGAAACAGGAGGTCATTGGCTTTTTTTATGCCTAATATACGGATCAAAAGGAGGAAAAACAGATGCTGCTGAGTATTGCATTAATATTGATTGTTGGTATGTTTATGGGGTGGGGATGCAGACAGCTTCGCCTGCCAAGTTTAATGGGAATGATTATAACAGGTATATTGTTAGGGCCGCATGTCCTGAATATGCTTGATGATTCTGTTTTAAATATTTCATCAGAACTTAGAAGGATTGCCCTAATTATTATATTGACAAGAGCAGGGTTGTCTTTAGATATAAATGATTTGAAAAAAGTGGGGCGTCCAGCTGTTTTAATGTGTTTTGTCCCGGCCTGTTTCGAGATTGCAGGTATGATTCTTCTGGCACCAAAGTTATTGGGAGTATCTGTTTTGGATGCGGCTATTATGGGTGCTGTTGTGGGTGCTGTGTCACCGGCTGTTATTGTTCCTAAAATGTTGAAGTTAATGGACGAAAAATATGGAACAGAAAAAGGAATTCCGCAGTTAATATTAGCAGGCGCATCAGTAGATGATGTATTTGTTATTGTAATGTTTTCAGCATTTACAAGTTTGGCTCAGGGCGGCTCTGTTTCTGTGATGAGCTTTGTAAAAATACCTGTTTCTATTGTTGTAGGTATTCTTGTAGGAGTAATTATAGGAATTTTATTAGCAAAATATTTTGAAAAAATACATATCAGGGATACAGCAAAAGTGCTCATACTTCTTAGTTTATCTTTTATGATGGTTACTTTTGAGGATTACTATTCTACTATTATACCGTTTTCTTCGCTGATTGCAGTTATGTGCATCGGTATTGCTCTTCAGAGGAAAAGAACAGTTGTAGCAGAGAGATTGTCTGTAAAATTTAATAAATTATGGGTAGGGGCGGAAATTGTGCTATTCGTACTTGTTGGGGCAACGGTAGATCTTAGATATGTTAAAACAGCTGGAATAGCGGCAATTTTATTAATCTTTGGTGTATTGATATTCCGAATGTTTGGTGTTTTCTGCTGTCTGTTAAAAACGCAATTAAAAATAAAGGAACGTTTATTCTGTATGATAGCCTACACGCCTAAGGCCACAGTACAGGCTGCAATTGGAGGGATTCCCCTTTCAATGGGACTGGCATGTGGGAATATGGTTCTGACCGTTGCGGTACTGGCTGTTTTGATCACTGCGCCAGTGGGAGCATTTGCAATCGATTGTACTTATAAAAAACTGTTATCCTAGATTCAATATATGAGTTATGACAGGGAGCTGTTGCAAAAGTAGATAAATAATCTACCGGAGCAGCAGCTCGATTTTTATTGTAATAACAGAAAACGGGTTCCGAAGAACCCGTCATCCAAGATACGATTAGATATAACCAATCACTAAAAATATCATGAAATTGATGATTTTTCCACATCCTCATATGAATTAATATTTTTCAGTATTTTCTGCGGCTTTTTTCGTTTTATGGACAGTTCCAAAAGGATGTTGCGGAGGAGCATATATAGAATATACTTTTAAAGGAGTGTCCCCTGTATTAATAATATTATGCCAGGTTCCGGCAGGAATTATGATGGCATCATTACGATCCGCTTTTTGCTGATGGTTTAGGCAGTTTTTGTTTTTGCCCATTATTACAAGAGCGCATCCATCTTCGACAGAGATAAATTGATCAACATCACAGTGTATTTCAAGACCTATATTTTCATGAGTCGGTATGCACATCAATGTTACCTGAAGATGGGTACCTGTCCACAATGTTGTTCTGTAATAGGGGTTCTGTTTGGTGAGATACTCCATATTTACAATGAGGGGCTCACCGCCATAATCTCTTGAGCCAGGAGAGGGGCAGCAGTGTTGGTTTCTATTCATAAGCTTTACCTCTGAGAATATCTTTTCAATTTTAGTATATGTGCCGATGAGGAAAAGGTGATGATACATATCTACTTGACTCAATAAAATTGATATATTACATTAGTTGTGTAATGATAGTGATAAAAAATGATTCAAAATTGGCGGAATAATGATTGTTATTTAACCCCCAAATAACAGAGATTTGTTAGTTTATTTTGCGAAAAACGATCAATATTATCGTACTTCTAAAAAGGAGTCGTGCGCCACCTGCAGATCTGGATAAATTTTGAGATCGGAGGTGGAAAAATGAGTTATAATCATGGGAAAGAAGAACAAAAATGGCAGATCTGGAAAGAAAGAGAAGAAAAAATTATGCGCGAAAACGGTATTCAGGAAGAGATTATTGCTACAATCCGTGCCTATGACCGTGTAGAATTTAATTCGGATAGACGTTTTTATGTACATTCTAATGAAATTGGAGAGTTTATGGAAAATACGAAAGGAAAAGAGCAGACAGTTGAAGTTATGACTGTTTTAGATTTGTTAAATGAAATCGAGAACAGAAATTTATATCATACTTTACTTGCGTTAGACCGGAGAGTTTTGTATATTCTTTTACTGAAAATTCATGGATATTCTACGAAGGAGATTGCGCGGATCATGCGGTTGACAGAAGATGCCGTTTATCAGAGAATGCACAGGCTGCGCAAGAAATTACTTCCATTTAAAAAGTAAGGAAGATAATTGAACACCCTAAATGAAACAGGAGAGAGGATGAACCCTTTCTCCTGTTTTATTTGATAAAGAAACAATTTAGCTTCTTATACAATTGTAAAATTATATCTTTACAATCTCTGGAAGTTATTTGTATATTTGGCAGCGGCACGATAACAATAATAAGAAATAGTATAAGTACAAATGGATAATCGAACATTTGTACTTTTTTTGCTGGTTGTCCTATATACTTTTATCATTAGATTTGCTATAATGTGCCAAGGAGTAGCCGTATTTTGAGGGCTCTATTAAGGAAAGGATTTATTATGGATCATTTTGAACTAGTATCAGAATATAAACCGACCGGGGATCAGCCTCGGGCAATTGAACAACTTGTAAAAGGCTTCAAAGAGGGGAATCAATGTGAGACTCTTCTTGGGGTCACTGGTTCCGGAAAAACATTTACAATGGCTAATGTCATACAACAGTTAAATAAACCAACATTGATCATCGCACATAATAAAACGTTAGCTGCTCAGCTTTATGGAGAATTTAAAGAATTTTTTCCGAACAATGCGGTGGAATATTTTGTGTCCTACTATGACTATTATCAGCCAGAGGCATATGTGCCGTCTTCAGACACCTACATTGCAAAGGATTCTTCTATAAATGAGGAAATTGATAAGCTGCGTCTTTCAGCAACCGCTTCTCTGGCAGAGAGAAGGGATGTGATTGTGGTATCTAGTGTATCCTGTATTTATGGTCTTGGTGAGCCGGAAAACTTTGAAAAGATGATGGTTTCCCTGCGCCCGGGAATGGAAAAAGACAGAGATGAGGTTCTTCGTCAGCTGATTGATATTCAATATGAAAGAAATGAGATGGATTTTAAGCGTGGAACATTCCGTGTACATGGGGATGTGCTGGAGATTATTCCGGCCAATGAGGCAGAAACAGCTGTAAGGGTAGAGTTTTTTGGAGATGAAATTGACAGAATTACCCAGATAGATGTATTGACCGGAGAAATTAAAGGTGAGTTGGAGCATGCAGCTATTTTCCCGGCTTCCCATTATGTAGTGCCGGCGGAGCAAATTCGAAGAGCTGCAGATGCTATTGAGAAGGAACTGGAAGAACGTGTACAATATTTCAAGTCCGAAGATAAGCTGTTAGAAGCGCAGCGGATTGCAGAAAGAACAAATTTTGATATTGAAATGCTTAAAGAGACTGGTTTTTGTTCGGGGATTGAGAATTACTCCAGGCATTTGTCAGGACTTGCGCCAGGACAGCCTCCCTACACGCTGATGGATTTCTTTAAAGATGATTTTCTGATTATTATTGATGAATCTCATAAAACCATTCCGCAGATTGGAGCAATGTATCATGGGGATCAGTCCCGAAAAACAACCCTTGTGGATTATGGGTTTCGTCTGCCGTCTGCCAAAGACAACAGACCATTGAGTTTCGAAGAGTTTGAAGACCGGATTGATCAGATTTTGTTTGTTTCCGCAACACCAGGCACCTATGAGGCAGAACATGAACTACTTCGGGCAGAACAGGTAATACGTCCGACAGGACTTTTGGATCCAGAGGTGGAGATTCGTCCGGTAGAAGGACAAATTGACGATCTTGTAGCAGAGGTTAAAAAAGAAACTGAAAAGAAAAATAAAATTCTGATTACAACTCTTACCAAGCGTATGGCAGAAGATCTGACAGATTATATGAAAGAGTTGGGGATTCGTGTTCGGTATCTGCATTCGGATATTGATACTTTGGAGCGTACAGAGATTGTGCGTGATATGCGTCTTGATGTCTTCGATGTTCTGGTGGGAATTAATCTTTTAAGAGAAGGGCTTGACATACCGGAAATTACGCTTGTGGCCATTCTTGATGCAGATAAGGAAGGATTTTTAAGATCGGAGACTTCTCTGATTCAGACAATCGGGCGTGCTGCTCGAAATGCCAGCGGGCATGTAATTATGTATGCAGATACAGTGACAGATTCCATGCGGCAGGCAATCGATGAAACGATGAGACGTCGTCAGATACAGATGGCTTATAATGAAGAACATGGGATTACACCGACAACGATTCAGAAGTCGGTTCGGGATTTGATCAGTATTTCCAAGAAGGTGGCAGCAGAAGAAATGCGTCTGGAGAAGGATCCGGAATCTATGAGTCGAAAAGAATTGGAAAAGCTGATTGCAGATGTGACAAAACAAATGCGGAAAGCTGCTTCAGAATTGAATTTCGAGGCGGCAGCCGAGTTGCGTGATAAGATGACAGAATTAAAAAAACAGCTGGATGATCTGGCTGAAGATTAAAAAAGGAGCACAAAATGGCGGTAGAGAAATCAAAAAGACAATATATTAAAATCAGAGGTGCCAATGAACATAATTTGAAAAATATAAATTTGGATATTCCAAGAAATGAGCTTGTGGTTCTGACTGGACTGTCTGGCTCAGGAAAATCTTCTCTGGCTTTTGATACAATTTATGCTGAGGGACAGAGAAGATATATGGAGTCTCTATCCTCCTATGCCAGACAGTTCCTTGGGCAGATGGAAAAACCGGACGTAGAAAGTATAGAAGGTCTTTCGCCAGCTATATCCATTGATCAGAAATCAACCAATCGAAATCCGAGATCCACGGTGGGGACGGTAACAGAGATTTATGATTATTTTCGCCTTCTCTATGCCAGAATTGGAATTCCCCACTGTCCTAAATGCGGCAGAGAGATTAAAAAGCAAACCGTGGATCAGATGGTGGACCAGATCATGGCGCTTCCGGAAAGGACAAAAATTCAGCTTCTTGCACCAGTGGTGCGAGGAAGAAAAGGAACACATGCCAAGCTTTTCGAAAGAGCAAAAAAAAGCGGATATGTACGCGTGAGGGTAGATGGAAATCTGTATGAACTTTCTGAAGAGATTTCTTTGGATAAAAACATTAAACATAATATTGAAATTATAGTAGATCGACTTGTTGTACGTCCGGGGATTGAAAAACGTTTGACAGATTCTGTGGAAAGTGTTTTGCATTTGGCGGAGGGACTTTTGGTAGTGGATGTAATTGATGGAGACCCCATCAATTTTAGTCAGAGTTTTGCCTGCCCGGATTGCGGGATCAGCATTGATGAAATTGAACCCAGAAGTTTTTCTTTCAATAATCCTTTTGGCGCCTGCCCGGAATGTTTTGGCCTTGGATATAAAATGGAATTTGATGAAGATCTAATGATACCGGATAAAGATTTAAGTATTGATGAAGGAGCGATTGCTGTAATCGGATGGCAGTCCTGTACGGATAAGGGAAGTTATACAAGAGCTATTCTGGAGGCCTTGGCAAAAGAGTATAATTTTTCTCTTGATACTCCGTTTAAGGATTACCCCAAGAAAATACATGATATTCTTATTTATGGTACAGGAGGAAAAGAAGTTAAGGTTTATTACCGCGGGCAGCGAGGAGAAGGCATTTATGATGTTGCTTTCGAAGGATTGATACGGAGTGTAGAAAGACGGTACCGGGAAACTTCATCAGATGTTGTAAAAGCAGAATATGAGACATTTATGCGAATTACTCCGTGTCATGAATGTAAAGGACAGAGATTGAAAAAGGAATCTCTTGCTGTGACAGTGGGAGAGAAAAATATTGCAGAGATTACTGCCTTTTCTGTAGAAAAACTTCAGAATTTTTTGAAAGGGCTGGAACTGACTCATCAGCAGCAACTGATTGGAGGGCAGATTCTGAAAGAGATTCAAGCCAGGATACAATTTTTGATGGATGTGGGATTAGATTATCTTACGCTTTCCAGAGCGACAGGTTCGCTGTCTGGAGGAGAAGCACAGCGTATCCGTCTTGCTACCCAAATAGGCTCTGGTCTTGTGGGTGTGGCTTATATTTTGGATGAACCCAGCATTGGACTTCATCAAAGGGATAATGACAAACTTCTGGCAACTCTGAAGCATCTGCGGGATCTTGGCAATTCTGTGATAGTGGTGGAACATGATGAAGACACTATGCTGGAAGCAGACCATATTGTTGATATCGGTCCGGGAGCAGGAGAGCACGGTGGAGAAGTGGTGGCTCAGGGAACTGCCAAAGAAATTATGAAGAATAAAAATTCTATAACTGGAGCATATTTAAGTGGTAGGATGAAAATTCCAGTTCCCGAAGAAAGAAAACAGCCAACAGGCTGGCTCAAAGTGATCGGTGCACAGGAAAATAATCTGAAGAATATTAATGTAGACATTCCATTAGGCGTTATGACATGTGTTACTGGTGTATCTGGTTCAGGAAAAAGTTCTCTTGTAAATGAAATTTTGTATAAGAGTCTGGCAAAAGAACTGAATCGTGCAAGAACAATACCGGGAAAGCATAAGGAGATTCGTGGAATGGAACAGCTTGACAAAGTGATTGCTATCGATCAGTCTCCCATTGGCCGTACCCCCAGATCCAATCCGGCGACTTATACGGGAGTGTTTGATTTAATCAGGGATCTTTTTGCTGCAACGCCAGATGCAAAGGCAAGGGGATACAAGAAAGGCAGATTTAGTTTTAATGTAAAAGGGGGACGATGTGAAGCATGCAGCGGGGATGGTATTTTGAAGATAGAGATGCATTTCCTTCCTGATGTTTATGTTCCCTGTGAAGTCTGTGGGGGTAAACGTTATAACAGAGAGACTCTTGAGGTGCGCTACAAGGGGAAAAATATTTATGACGTATTGAATATGACAGTGGAAGAAGCGTTGGAATTTTTTGAGCATGTACCCAGTATTCGTCGAAAAATGGAAACATTGTATGATGTGGGACTTTCTTATATCCGGCTGGGTCAGCCCTCCACAACACTATCGGGAGGCGAGGCTCAGAGAATCAAGCTGGCGGCAGAATTGAGCAAACGGAGCACAGGAAAAACCATCTATATCTTGGATGAACCAACGACAGGGCTTCATTTTGCGGATGTCCATAAACTGACAGAAATTTTGAGAAGGCTGGCATCAGACGGAAATACAGTGTTGGTTATTGAACACAATTTGGATGTCATTAAGACAGCAGATTATATTATTGATATTGGTCCAGAGGGAGGAGATGGCGGAGGTACAGTAGTTGCAAGTGGAACTCCCGAGGACATTGCTCAAAATCCTGACTCCTATACGGGAAAGTACATTGATATGATATTATCTGCACAAGATAAAAGTGCACATCGACAATAAAGGGGAAAAAATAGGCGAAAAAAAACTCTTTCCATTTTGAGGAAATTTGATTATAATGGTAAATGCCCATAGAAGGTGGGTGTTAACGTCGGTGTAGAAGGGAAAATCAGATTTCTGATTAATTACCACTGGCGTTAGTGCATAGCAGCACTATCCGTGAATGAGGGATAATCTGACAAAAGATGTATGAGGGACGAAATGACATAAATATCTCAAATGAAAGGGGAATTTGAAGATGTCTGTAGATATCGGAATTGATTTAGGAACAGCGAGCGTCCTCGTATACGTGAAAGGGAAGGGCGTTATTTTAAAAGAGCCATCAGTTGTTGCCTTTGATAGAGACACAAACGCAATTAAGGCGATTGGAGAAGAGGCACGACTAATGCTTGGGAGAACTCCGGGAAATATTGTTGCAGTGCGTCCACTGCGGCAGGGAGTAATCTCTGATTATACAGTGACTGAAAAAATGATTAAATATTTTGTGCAGAAAGCCATGGGACGCCGTACATTTAAGAAGCCAAGAATCAGTATCTGTGTGCCAAGCGGTGTAACAGAAGTAGAGAAGAAGGCTGTAGAAGAGGCTACTTATGCCGCAGGCGCAAGAGAAGTACTGCTGATTGAAGAGCCGGTTGCAGCGGCTATTGGTGCCGGAATTGATATTTCCAAACCATGTGGAAATATGATTGTTGATATTGGTGGTGGTACATCAGATATAGCTGTTATTTCTCTGGGAGGAACTGTTGTAAATACTTCTATAAAGATTGCTGGCGATGACTTTGATGAAGCAATTGTCCGTTATATGAGAAAAAAACACAATCTTCTGATTGGAGAGAGAACAGCGGAAGACATAAAGATTAAAATAGGTACAACCTATCCTCTGGTGGAGGAGGAATCTATGGAAGTGAGGGGAAGAAACCTGGTAACAGGACTCCCTAAGACAGTGACTGTAACCTCGTCAGAGACAGAAGAGGCACTACGAGAAACCACGAGCCAGATTGTAGAAGCTGTAATTAGCGTACTGGAGCGTACACCTCCGGAATTGTCAGCTGATATTCTGGATCGGGGAATTGTTCTGACAGGTGGTGGAGCTATGTTAAGAGGATTGGAAGAGTTGATCGAAGAGCGAACAGGTATCAATACGATGACAGCGGAAGATCCAATGAAAGTAGTTGCTATTGGGACTGGACAGTTTGTAGAATTTTTAAGCGGGCGAAAAGAACTCTAAGCAATTGAAAAATTGCGGAAGGTAATTTTAAAAAGAAAGATAAATTGCCGGCGGAAGGTATTTCCGGCGGCTTTTTCCATTAGAAAAAATCTGACAAATGAATATGAAAGAGGATATAGATGGAAGAAATCAAAGGGTACGTGGAGCATATTGTCTTTCGGAACGAAGATAATGGATATACAGTGTTCAATTTGAATAATGAGAATGGAGACCTGACATGTGTGGGTATTTTCCCGTACATTGGAGAGGGAGAGCTTTTGAAGCTTACAGGTGAATATGTTATGCATTCTCTGTACGGAATGCAGCTGCAGGTCAAGACTTCAGAAGTGTGTGAAATGGAAGATCTCATATCGATTGAACGTTATCTTGGTTCCGGTGCGATTAAGGGCCTGGGAGCAGCGCTGGCAGGAAGAATTGTAAGAAGATTTAAAGAAGATACTTTTCGTATTATAGAGGAAGAGCCTGAAAGGCTGGCTGAGGTAAAAGGGATCAGCGAAAGAAAGGCAAGAGAGATTGCACAGCAGGTAGAGGAAAAAAAAGATATGAGACAAGCGATGATCTACCTGCAAAAATATGGAATTACGACTTCGCTTGCAGCTAAAATTTATCGGCATTATGGTAATCGTATCTATCGGGTAATGGAAGAAAACCCCTATCAGATGGCAGATGATATCCCAGGAGTGGGATTTAAGACGGCGGACGAGATTGCCCGGAGGATCGGAATTCATACGGATTCGGATTATAGAATACGAAGTGGTATTTTTTATACGCTTCTTCAGAGTCTGTCGGAGGGGCATATTTATTTACCGGAGAAGGTGCTTTTAACGCGTACCGGAGAACTTTTAGAGGTAGAGATTCTTCATATCGAAAAGTATCTAATGGATCTTGCAATGGAAAGAAAAATTGTGCTGAAAGAAGGAGAAGATGGAAGACGAGTTTATGCTGCGAACTATTATTATATGGAGTTGAACTCGGCGAAGATGCTGCATGATTTGAATATCAGCAGTGAGATTTCCGAATCTTCGATTCTTCATCGTCTGAAAGCAATTGAAGAAAATATGGAGATGCCGCTGGATGAGCGACAGAGGACTGCTGTGGTGGAGGCAGTTAAAAAAGGTGTATTCATTCTGACTGGAGGTCCGGGTACCGGAAAGACTACAACCATAAATGCTATGATTCGCTATTTTGAAAGTGAAGGGTTGGATATCTGCCTGGCTGCGCCAACCGGCCGGGCAGCCAAACGAATGACAGAAACAACTGGATGTGAAGCACAGACCATCCACCGGCTTTTGGAAGTTGCAGGGGGACCAGAAGAAGAAACGGCCGGAGGCTTTCAGAGAAATGAGGAGAATCCTCTGGAGGCGGATGTGATTATCATTGATGAAATGTCCATGGTAGATCTTCCTTTGATGTATGCACTTTTGCGTGCTGTCAGTGTAGGGACAAGACTGGTCCTCGTTGGAGATGCCAATCAGCTGCCGTCAGTGGGGCCGGGGAGCGTGTTGAAAGATATGCTGGCATCTCACTGCTTTTCTGTTGTTATGTTGACCAGAATTTTTCGACAGGCACAGGAGAGTGACATAGTAGTTAATGCCCATAAAATTAATCGTGGAGAAGCAGTTGTCCTGGATAATAAAAGCAGAGATTTCTTTTTTCTTAAGCGTCAGGATGCAAATACGATTATCGGTGTGTTACTTACTTTAATTCAGAAAAAATTGCCGGGATATGTGCAGGCAAAGCCTTATGAGATACAGGTATTGACACCAATGAGAAAGGGACTTTTGGGAGTGGAGTCACTGAACCATATTCTTCAGCAATATCTGAATCCCCCCGCTCCGGAAAAAGCGGAAAAAGAGTACGGAGAAAAAAAATTCCGTACCGGTGATAAAGTCATGCAAATCAAGAATAATTATCAGCTGGAATGGGAAATTACAACTAAATATGGCATGACGATTGATAGAGGTGTGGGAATTTTTAATGGAGATATGGGAATTGTAAAAGAAATCAATTCTTATGAGGAAACTTTATCGGTAGAGTATGATGAGCATAGGGTTGTTACATATCCATTTGAAATGCTGGATGAACTGGAACTGGCATATGCTATTACGATCCACAAGTCTCAGGGAAGTGAATATCCGGCAGTAGTGATGCCTCTTTTGTCAGGTCCCAGACAGCTTTACAACAGAAATCTTCTTTATACGGCAGTTACAAGGGCAAAAAAATGTGTGACGATAGTGGGAAGTGAGGCGGTATTTCAGGATATGATTCAAAATATCAGTGAGCAAAACAGAAATACCAGTCTGGCAGAGAGAATCCGTGAATTTTGTTAGTAAATGAAAATGAGATGGAAAAAAGCAGGCGAGAAGATACTGGATCTTCTCTATCCGCATACTTGTCCTCTTTGTGGAGAGCTGACAGAAAGAAGAGTCTGTCAAAACTGCGCCAGAGAGGTGTGGTATATTCAGGAACCACGTTGTAAAAAGTGCGGAAAGCCGATTGGAAACGAAAATAGTGAATTTTGTTTTGATTGTTTAGTCGGCCGGCATTCATATGAAAGAGGAATGTCTTTGTGGAAACACGAAAAGCAGGTGCGCAGTTCCATTTATCGGTTTAAATATCAGAATCAAAGGATATATAGTCGGTTTTATGCAGAGGAACTGGCAAAAAAGTTTGGAAAGTATATGCTTCAATGGGATATTTCCCTTATAATTCCCATACCTTTAAGTCGTAAACGCAGAAAAGAAAGAGGGTTTAATCAGGCGGAGCTGTTGGTGCTGGAGCTTTCCAGGTTGCTTGGAATACCAAATGATACAGCGCATCTACGTAGGATTGTTGATACTGTTCCGCAGAAAAAACTGGGAATAGACGAACGACGAGGAAACTTAAGAAATGCTTTTTTGTGGACCGGTCAGAGAATTTCTGAGAAAAATGTGCTTTTGGTAGACGATATTTATACAACCGGGAATACGATAGACAGTGCATCTAGAGTTTTGAAAAAGGCGGGTGCTGAAAAAGTCTACTTTTTAAGTATAAGTATTGGACAAGGATACTGAGATTTGTTATACTGAAAATAATGAGTAAATCTGTAATTATAGTTCTCTTCGAGGTGAAATATGTTAGATAAACGAAAAGTCAGGCTGATGACAAAGCTGGCTCTGTATGAACAAAATGAAGGCAGGGAAGATGCAAAAATCAGTGCATATTATAAAAAGGATTACATAAGTTTAAAAACGGTGGCAACAATTTTATGGACTACAATTGGCTATGGATGTATTGTTTTGCTTGTTGGGCTTGGAGCTATCAATACTTGGTTGGAGAATATGACTCTGACAACAATTTTTGTGTTTGCCGCGGTCACTGTTATTGCTTATGTAGCTGCCCTTATTGTGACTATTCTTGTGACGAGAAAGATTGCGAGTGGAAAACACCGGGATGCCCGGATGCGTATGAAAAGGTACAACCACGGTTTGATCCGCTTGTTGAAGATGTATGAAAAGGAGAGCAGAGAATAATGGACAATTTATATGTGTTACGAGGACAAATACAACAATTTTATGCGAAAAACTCTAAATATATTAACAAAGCGCTCCAATTTATTATTGCATTGCTTACGTTTTATATGATTAATCATAATATGGGATTTATGAAACTGCTTTCCAATCCTTTAATTACGGTAGGACTTTCAGTTATCTGTGCATTTTTGCCGATGATTGTTACAGTTCTTGCGGCAGCGGTATTGTGTTTGGCGCAAATGGCAGCAGTGTCAATAGGAATCACGGCAGTCACAGCTGTTGTATTTCTGATTATGTTTATTTTCTATCTTCGTTTCAGCCCGAAAACAGCGTTAGTGTTATTGTTAACTCCGCTGGCGTTTATGCTGAAAATTCCTTATGTGATTCCGGTAGCCTTCGGACTTGTAGGAACACCTGTATATGCTGTCCCGATCATATTTGGAGTAATGATATATTATATGATTGATTATCTGGATAAGACAGCATCTTCTTTGAAAGGTGAAGAGGCTGAAGGCATGATTACACAGGTGACAGAGTATGCCAAGAATGTATTTCAAAATAAAGAAATGCTCGTTTCGGTGTTTGCCTTTGTTATTGTTCTGTTTCTTGTGTATAATGTGCGCCGAATGGCAATTAATTATGCATGGAAAACTGCTGTGGCATCCGGAGCGGTTGCGGGTATTGTGATTGTATTTGCTGGCAGTATGATGCTGGGGATAAAGACATCCTATCCGGAACTCATTCTTGGGAATGTTGCGGCTGTAATTGCGGGACTTATTTTGGAATTTCTGTTTTTCTCTGTAGACTATTCCAGATGCGAAAGTGTGCAATATGAGGATGATGAGTACTATTACTATGTAAAAGCAGTTCCCAAAATCGCAGTGAGTGCACCGGAAAAAACGGTGAAACGTATTAATAAGCGTGGGGAAAGTCAGGAGACAGAGATTATAGACACGGAAGAAATCCGTAAAAAAAATGCGAGGGAACACGAAGTTTCCGGTAAAGATAAACAAAATACAGGTGCAGGAAAAAATAGGAAAGAATATATGAAAGAAAAGGAAGTTTCAGAAGGAAGAAAACGTGCGCCGAAGAAAAAAAGCAGTAAAATAGAGGGGAATACAGAACATCTTTTGTTAACTAAAGTGTTGCAGCAGGAACTGAATTTAGATGACAATAATAGTGAAAAATAAAGATGTACTCGATTTATGATTAAAGAAAGATAGGGGGTGAAAGAATGGAAGCAAGGATTACTCAGTTTTTTGACAGGTATATTAAAGGCTCTTATTTTCCGGAAATGCATATAACAGATGTCATTGAGATTATTATTATTGCGTTTCTTGTTTATCAGTTAATGATCTGGATTAAAAATACAAAAGCATGGATGCTCTTGAAAGGAATCGTAGTTCTTGGTGTTTTCATTCTTTTAGCATTTGTCTTTCAGATGCATACGATTTTGTGGCTTGCCAAAAATTCACTTACAGTTTTGGCTACGGTTATTATTGTAGTGTTTCAGCCGGAGCTGCGTCGTGCATTGGAAAAGTTGGGTGAAAAGAAATTTATTGCGGCAGTTGTGCCCTTTGAAAGTTCAAAAGATAAGGGGAGATTCAGTGAGGATACAATTGAGGGAATTGTTGAAGCTGCTTACATTATGGGAAGAGCTAAGACAGGAGCTTTGATTGTTGTAGAACAGGCAATTAAACTGACAGAATATGAAAGTACGGGAATTCGAATGGATTGTATTGTGTCGAGCCAGGTTCTGATTAATATTTTTGAGCATAATACACCTCTCCATGATGGGGCGATTATTATAAGAAATGACCGTATTGTTTCGGCAACCTGTTATCTCCCGCTGTCTGATAATATGGGACTTAGCAAGGAACTCGGAACGAGGCACCGGGCAGCAGTTGGTATGAGTGAAGTCAGTGATGCTTTGATCATTGTTGTGTCTGAAGAGACAGGATATGTTTCTGTAGCACAAGGAGGAAAGCTTGAGAGAAATATTTCAAAAGAAAAGCTTCGGGAGTGCCTTGAGGATATACAAAATAAAAAGAGTGAATCACGTAGTGTGTTTGCGAAGTGGAAAGGAAGGCTAAGTCATGAAAAAAAGTCTGATGAATAATCTTGGCCTAAAGCTGCTTGCCTTTCTGTTCGCATTGCTGCTGTGGCTGATCGTAGTAAATATTGATAATCCTATAACAGATGCAACATTTGAAGATATTCCGGTTACAGTAGAGCATCCGGAGATTATAACGCAGGATCAAAAGTCTTATCAGATTATTGAAAATACAGATAAAATCAGTGTAACGGTCTATGCTAAGCGGTCTGAACTGGAAAAAATCAAAGCAGAGGATATCGTTGCAACAGCTGATATGAAGGAATTGTATCTGGAATCACAGGTACCTATCCAAATTGAAATCCCAGGATTTGATATTGACAGTGCTTTTGCAAATCCCAGAAATCTTCAGGTGAAGATAGAAAACAATAAGAGTAATACATTCCCTATTAGCGTTACTACTACGGGAACGGTAAGAGATGGTTATGTCCTCGGCAGTGTTCAGGCTGATCCGGAGAGGATTAATGTAAATGGTCCGGAATCAGTTATCGACAGTATAAGCCGTGTTGTGGCAGAGGTTGATGTTACAGGGTTGTCCCGTGACACTACATTAGATGCTAATGTTGTTTATTATGACTCTGATAACAGTGAAATAAATCCGGAGCAGATTGGTAACAATCTGGGAACTACTGGTGTGAAAGTTCATGTAACATTGTATCAAACAGAGAGTATCCCTGTGGAAGTAGATACTTCGGGTATTACCGCGGCGTCGGGCTACTCTATTGCTGATGTGACCTGGACTCCGGAAGAAATACAAATCGCAGGGGAACAGGCAGTGCTGGAGCAAGTGGGGGAAATTTTAATTCCTTCAGATGCTATCGATGCAAAGAATATTTCCCAGAAGACAGAACAGACAATAGATATTACTTCTTATCTTCCGGAAGGAATAAAGCTTGTAGATGAATCAGGGAATAATGTTCTGGTTACGATACGTGTGGAAAAAGACGGCACAAAAAATTTTGATCTTCCTGTAGGTTCTATTACAGTAAATAATCTGGATGATAAGTTGACTTTAAGCTATGGAGAAAGCGAAGATCTGGAAATTCATGTTCGTGGTCCGCTGGAAGTTTTGAATGGTCTTGATATTAAGGAAATAAAAGCCAGTATCGACTTGAAAGATTACAAGAAAGCTGGAGAGTATGAGGTGGAGGTTGAGATTCCCCTTCCGGACGAATGTTCTCTGGAAAGCCAGATAAAGATTAAGATTACGCTGGAAGAAAAGGAATAATTCGGAGGTTTAGCATTATGGTAAGTAAAAAAGTAATAGTCAATAATCCTACAGGTCTGCATTTGCGGCCTGCAGGAATTTTCTGCAATGTTGCGGTGAAATTTGACTGTAAGATTACATTTGAACATGATACAACGATAGCAAACGCTAAAAGCGTGTTAAGTGTTTTAGGTGCATGTATTAAAAGAGGCGATGAGATAGAACTCATCTGCGAAGGGCCAGATGAAAAGGAAGCACTGGAAGCAATGGTGCAGGCTGTAGAAGATGGCCTTGGAGAATAGAAAAATGAATAAGATAAAGAAATGGCTGGATATTCGTTTCCTGAAATTCATAGTAGTAGGGGTTATTAATACAATTGTTGGAACAGCGATTATGTTTATTTTGTACAATGTATTTCATCAGAGCTACTGGATTTCTTCGGCATCAAATTATGTTGTGGGAAGCATACTCAGCTATTTTTTAAATAAGTATTTTACATTTGAAAGTAAAAAGAAATCTTTTGGCCAGGTGGTAAAATTTGTACTTAATATATCCGTCTGTTACCTGGTTGCATATGGCATTGCCAAACCGGCAGTTACCTGGATATTACAGGGACAGCAGGGTGGACTAAGGGATAACCTTGCAATGTTTGCCGGAATGATACTTTTTACGCTTTTGAACTATATCGGTCAAAGGGCGTATGTATTTAAAAAGGATTAAAGGAGCAAAAGAAAATGGGAAGAGCAACATTGGTAATTATGGCGGCAGGGATTGGCAGCAGATTCGGAGGAGGAATCAAGCAGCTGGAGCCGGTAGGACCGAATGGAGAAATCATTATGGATTATTCTATATATGATGCAATGGATGCCGGATTTGATAAGGTTGTGTTTGTAATCAGAAAAGATTTGGAGAAGGATTTTAAAGAGGTTATCGGCAGCCGTATAGAAAAGAAAATTCATATAGAATATGCTTATCAGGAAATAAAGGATATTCCAGATAGATTTAAGCGTAAATTTACAGACCGGACAAAACCATGGGGGACGGGGCAGGCAATCCTTTGTTGTAAGGGGATTGTAAAGGAGCCATTTCTTGTCATCAATGCAGATGACTATTATGGAAAAGAAGCATACCAGGAAGCCTACAGATATCTGACAGCTGATAAGGAAAAAACAGGACTTCACGCTTGCATGGTAGGTTTTATATTGAAAAATACACTGAGTGAAAATGGTGGCGTTACACGGGGAATCTGCAGAGTAAATGAGGATCGAATGCTGGCAGATATTGAAGAGACACATAATATTGTTAAAACAGCTGATGGGGCAGAGGTACAGGAAGAAGGCAGCTCAAGAAAAATTGATGTGGAATCAGAGGTTTCCATGAATATGTGGGGGCTGACTCCGGATTTTCTTGATGTACTGGAAACTGGATTTGATGCCTTTCTGGATGAGCTGGAAGAAAATGAGCAGAAAAAAGAGTATTTGCTGCCAACGATCATCGGCGGACTGCTGAAAGAAGGAAAGATTCAGGTTGAAGTGCTGCAGTCAACGGACCGCTGGTTCGGAGTGACTTATAAGGAAGATAAGGAAGATGTGACAAGAGAGATCAGAAAGCTGATCGAGTCAGGTGCTTATTATAAGACCTGCTGATCAAAAAATATACTTTTATTGTGGGGTGAGATGTTGTGAAGAGGAAACAGATAACAGCGATTGTGCTCAGTGCCGTTTTGGCCTTCGGCACTGCAGGAACCAGTCTGGCGGCAGCGCCGGGCGGAGAATACCAGACAGCAGTTCTGGAAGAAGGACAGAGCAGCCAGGAAGTGACAGATGGAACCGGAGAAGAGACACAATTGCCAGGGGAAGGAGCCGGTGAAAACGACGGAACTGTAACAGAGCCTGGTCAGACTCCGGCAGAAGGAGAAGATCAGGAACCGTCAGGGTCTGATGAAACTGCAAATCCCGGCAATCCTTCAGGAGAGGAAGGAACGGAACAACCGGGAGATTCCCAGGATCAGGGTGAGTCCGGAGAAACCGGAGACGAAGGAAATACAGGCGAAAGCGGAAATCCGGAAGATCCCGGAGAAGTAGAAGAGCCGACAGCCCCGGTACTTATGTATCGTGCACATGTGCAGAGCTACGGCTGGAATGAATGGGCCGAGAATCAAGAAGATACAT
Source organism: Lachnospiraceae bacterium (assembly GCA_019423745.1). Taxonomy (GTDB): domain Bacteria; phylum Bacillota; class Clostridia; order Lachnospirales; family Lachnospiraceae; genus Claveliimonas. The sequence continues at coordinate 24,514 of JAHZAV010000012.1, read as the reverse complement.
GGATCGGAACAGAAGGCGAGGCAAAACGTCTGGAAGCGCTGGAACTTAAAATTGACGGTGCAGAGGGCGAGGATGGAATTGAGTACCGTGCCCACGTGCAGAGCTATGGCTGGCAGGACTGGAAGAAGAACGGAGAGACTGCCGGAACAACTGGCCAGACTAAGAGACTGGAAGCTGTTCAGATCCGTCTGACAGGTACATTGGCAGATAAATATGATATTTACTACCGAACCCATGTGCAGAGTTATGGATGGCTTAACTGGACAAGCAACGGAGAAAAGTCCGGGAGTCTGGGGTATGCGAAACGTTTGGAAGCTATTGAGATCTGTATTGTAGAAAAGGGAGCAGCAGCGCCGGAAGGTGAAGGTGACAGTTACAAGTATCCTGTTATTTCTTATAATGCTCATTCCCAGTCCATCGGCTGGCAGGGCGAAAGATTTAACGGACAGCAGGCCGGAGTAACTGGTCAGGCTAAAAGAATGGAAGCCATTAAGATCAAACTGCCGGACAGTGAATACAAAGGCGGAATCGAATACCAGACTCACGTGCAGTCTATTGGCTGGCAGGGGTGGAAGAAAGATGGTGAACTTGCCGGAACAACCGGTCAGGCGAAACGCCTTGAGGCCATTCAGATCCGTCTGACAGGAGATATGGCAGATTATTACGACATTTATTACCGCGCCCATGTACAGAGTTATGGCTGGCTTGGCTGGACAAGCAATGGGGAGAAAGCCGGAAGTGCCGGATATGGAAAGCGTCTGGAAGCACTGGAAATCCGTCTTGTGAAAAAAGGTGATGAAGCACCTGAAATTGGCGGAGAGAGCTATAAATATCCATTGGTTTCTTATAGCGCACATTCTCAGTCTGTCGGCTGGCAGGCGTCAAAATACGACAACGAAGTGGCTGGCGTAACCGGCCAGGCGAAACGTCTGGAAGCCATTAAGATCCAGATTCCGGACAATACATATGAAGGAAGTATTGAGTACCGTACCTTTGTACAGAGCTACGGATGGCAGGATTGGAAAAGAGACGGACAGATTGCCGGAACAACAGATCAGGCAAAACGGGTGGAGGCTATCCAGATCCAATTGACCGGAGCGTTAAAAGACCACTACGATGTATATTACAGCGTTCATATGTCCAAGATCGGATGGATCAATTATGCATCTAACGGCGAGATTGCCGGAAGTACAGATTTGAGCAAACGGATTGAGGCGATCCGCATTCAGCTTGTAGAGAAAGGCGGGAAGGCGCCGGATACAAGCGGTCAAAAATATATTGAAGGGTACCAGGCAGCGGATTTCACTTATTCCGGAACCATACAGGGAAAAGGAGACAGCGGAGCAGTCCAGATGGGTGGTACACTTGGAACGACTGGTCAGGGAAAGAGACTGGAAAATATTACACTGCATCTGAACCGGAGAACAGAAAACATGCCGGAAGGAGAGATTAGCTATGCTACGCATCTGTCCAGCCTGGGATGGCAGGAAGCTACCGGACTGGATACGGTAAACGGCTGTACAGATGGTAAGTATGGCATGGAGGCAGTTAAAATTTCTCTGTCCGGCGACCTGGCAAAATACTATGATATCTATTACCGCGCTCATGTAGAGAAATACGGTTGGCTTGGCTGGGCGAAAAACGGACAGGCAGCAGGTACGACCGACATTGGTTACCGTCTGGAAGCACTGCAGATCAGACTGGTGCCCAAGGATGCCAATGCGCCGGGACCAAACAGCAATTACTATACGAATCTGAAAAAGCGGAGATATCAAAATCCGAGTCAGTATTATCAGATTAAGGATTCCATCACCCTCACCGGAGGAGGATATAATCTTTCCTACGGCTTTGAAGGGGTAAAGGTAATGCAGGTTATCCGGAAGCTTGGCCTTGGAAGCGGAATCGGCATGGGCGGAGCTTTTTACGGAACTAATGTGCAGAATGCCGTCCGCAATTTCCAGAGAAAAAATGGTTTGAGCCAGACCGGAAATGTGGATCTTCTGACCTGGCTGAAGCTTGGATTTAACCAGGTACAGTGGGAACAGTGGGGCGCGTATGTAAGTCCTATGAAGGTGAATCGAGACAGTACGAGATCTGACCATATTGAGACGATGATCAGCACCGCTTATTCTTACATGGGAACAGCCTATGTGATCGGAGCATCCGGCCCTCCGGGAACCGGAATCGACTGCAGTGGACTTGTGATGCAGGCTCTTTATGGAGCCGGACTTGATATTTCTCCTATCAATCCGGTAAGACACGCTCACCCGGGTTATGAGTATGAGTCGAGAAATATGTGGGCATCACCGAAGTTTAAGCATGTACCATACAGCCAGAGACAGAGGGGCGATCTGATCTTCTATCAGAACAGCTCCGGAGTAGTGATCCATGTAGCGATCTATCTTGGAAACAATCAGGTGATCGAATCCTGGCCGAATCAGGTTGTAGTATGGCCGATACAAAACGGACAGAGATCGAATATCAAAGGAGTCGTAAGACCTTTTGTATAGAAAACCGTGGAAAATAAAGGATAGCAGGGGCATTTCCTTGCTATCCTTTATTTTTATATGGTATAATATCCGCGTAGGCAATGAACCGTGCAAAAATGTAAGAGGGACAAATGAATGCTTGCATGCAATTTGGACATCTTGCATTTTTATAGGGCGAAAGCCCGCGAGCGAGAATCCGAAGGATTCGAGCTTGCACGTTGTATGAGAAAAGAGGAAATAATGCATAAAGCGCCCGCGGGGCTTTAACAGCTCTTTTGTCAGCTTCAGAAGTAAAACGGGGATACAAATAAGGAGGAAATATATGAAAAGAAAATGGAGAAAATGGGTTGCCCTGATCCTGTGCATGGGAATGCTGTCAGGAAGCAGCATTTTAACATATGCTGATGAACCGGCAATGGCAGAAAGCCAATCAGCGGCAGAGGAAAACACGGAACAAACGGCAGCGTCCGAAACAGAAGAGATGGACGCGGCTTTAGAAGTTTCAGAGGAAAATGAAGAAGTGCAGTCAGAAGCAGAGCAGACGGGAGAGAGTCAGACGGCCGATACATCCTCTGGGGACCAATCCGGCGCTGACGCCGGAATGTCTATGGCTGCCAAAGAAGTCTACAGTATAGATGAAAATGGAAATGTGTATCTGCTGGAAGAAGATAACGGGGGAGTTGTAGAAGAAAGCAGCGCGAGAAGATATGCCAGGGCTGCTTCAGAAAAGATCGTAAACTTCCGTGCCAATGCCAGCGGACAGACAGTCAGTGATATTACAGAATATACAGAATACAATACCGGAGAGTCCGGCTATGTATATGGCAGAAGCGGCGCTGATGCGGCTTATCTCGGGGAAGAAAACGGGAAAGTAAAATTCATGATGGCCGGGGTTGTGGGTCTGGTGGATAAATCCAAGGTTCAGGTAGTCAATTTAAGCAGCGCCAAAAGCTACAGCCAGTACTATGCAGATGGAACAAATCTGATCCACAGGATCACAATGAACATGACCACAAGCGGATGGGGCGGATTCGTCAATGTGGGACCGCAGCAGTCCTATATGAAAACAGGGCAGAGTTACTACAGCTATGATGGACACTATTTCTATCAGAACTACAGTACGATGCTTTCTGATTACAGAAACAATACGAGACAAAATTCCATTAATGCAAATAGCCCATATTATAACTATTTTCAGTACCTGCCTTTGAGAAGCCAGACAGCTTATTCCGGAAGTGCGCTGAACAATATGATCAACAGACATGCTTCCGGTAATTCCAAGATGAACAATACAGGTGCGAATTTTGTGAACCGCCAAAATTCTTACGGCACAAACGCACTTATCATGGCATCTGTGGGAGCGATTGAAAGCGGCTGGGGAAGCAGCAGTATTGCCCAGAGTAAAAACAATCTGTTTGGACTGAATGCGGTAGATTCCTCACCGGGAGAGAGTGCAGATACATATAAAAGCGTAGACGCATGTATCCAGACATTTTCAGAGACCTATTTATCCAAGCGGTATTTAAGAGCAGGGTGGTCCTTCTATCATGGCGGATTCCTGGGAGATAAGGCAAGCGGTATGAATGTAAGCTACGCTTCCGATCCATACTGGGGTGAGAAGATCGCTAATATTGCATGGCAGCTGGATAATGAAAACGGGCAGAAAGACCGCTATAAATATACGATCGGGATCAAAGATACCATCAATACAAAATACAATGTAGTCAATGTAAGAAAAGAGGCCAATACGGCATCCAATGTGTTGTATACAACCACAAGTTCCTCCGGGCGTTCTGTTTCCAATTATGCAGTATTGATAAAAGGAAGCAGCGGAAGCTTTTACCAGATACAGAGTGATCCGGTGCTGAACAGTGGAAGAACAGCAATCAATTCAAGTTCCGGAGCATATAATTTTTCCAATATGTATGCCTATATCAGCAAAGATTATGTGACAGTCGTATCCGGAAAAGTAAGTGGTGGCGGCGATACTCAGACACCATCCTCCTCAGAAGGGATTACTTATTCTGTTCATGCCCAGACCTATGGCTGGATGGGAGATAAACAGGACGGAGCAATGGCCGGAACAGAAGGAGAAGCGAAGCGGCTTGAGGCTGTTAAGATCAAGCTTCGGGATCCATCGGTCAGCGGTTCAGTAAAATACAGAAGCCATATTCAAAGTATCGGCTGGACGGACTGGAAGTCCGACGGCGCTATGTCCGGGACAGAAGGCCAGGCAAAGCGGATGGAAGCAATCCGGATTCAGCTGACAGGAAAGATGGCAGAAAAGTATGATATTTATTACCGGGTTCATGTACAGACTTACGGTTGGCTTGACTGGGCGAAAAACGGAGAGACAGCAGGAACGACAGACGGGGCAAAACGAATGGAGGCATTGGAGATCCGGCTTGTGAAGAAAGGCGGGACAGCTCCGGGAGAGACCATGCGTACTTATGTGCAGCCGCTGCTGCAGTATCAGACTCACGTACAAAGTTATGGCTGGCAGGAAATAGCAGAAGGCGGCGTAAAGGCTGGTACGGAAGGCCAGGCAAAGCGGATGGAGGCGCTGAAGCTTTCTCTTGTGAATCAGAAGTACAGCGGGAATATAGAGTATAAAGTCCATGTACAGACCTATGGCTGGATGAACACGATGCGAAACGGTGCGCTTGCAGGAACGACAGGCCAGGCGAAACGGATGGAAGCCATTCAGATCCAGTTGACAGGCCAGATGGCAAAGCAGTATGATATTTATTATCGGGTACATTCCCAGAGTTATGGCTGGCTTGGTTGGGCCAAAAACGGTGAATCTGCCGGGACAGAAGGACTTGCAAAGCGAATGGAAGCCATTCAGATCGTTCTTGTGAAAAAAGGCGGAGAAGCTCCGGGAAGTACAGATCAAAGATTTGTAAAAGCATAAGATATAAAAGGGAAGAATCAGAGAAAAAAGGAGGAGTTTACATTGAAAAGAAACTGGAAGAGACTGACAGCGCTGGCTTTGGCAGTATGCCTGACGGCCGGAATGGCATTTTCAGTAGACTTTAGCAGTAATGCGGCAGAAAATAACGGGACAGCTGCAGTTTCAGAAGAAAATGGAACAGAAGCGCCTGCGACCGGACAGGATGATACAGCCTCTGATCAGGAGACAGGCAGCGGTTCAGAGGGGAGCGGCACGGAAACAGAAGGGACCACTGAAGATTCGGCTGAAACTTCTGACGGGACAGGAGACAATGCGGCAGTAAGCACAGAAGAGAGTGGGGAAACAGAAGAACAAGCATCCAATGAAGCGGCAGAAGAGCAGTCAGAAGAAGAACCACAGACTCGTCTGGCAAACAGCTGGAGATACTCCAACGGTCAGCCGATTCAGAGCAAAACGGCAAGATCAGCACGTGCAGTCTCCAATGCCTGGGAAAAGGTAAATGGAAGATATGTTAACTCCTATGGAGATCCTATTCCGGGAGCGCAGCTGAAAGGTGTGGATGTCAGCGAGTGGCAGGGAAGAATTGACTGGGCAAAAGCAAAAGCAGACGGTATCGAATATGCGATCATCCGTGTGGGCTGGCATGGAAACAATGACAGCCATGTAGATGACTGGTTTGAATACAATGTTTCCGAGTGTGAGAGGCTGGGTATTCCATATGGCGTATACCTCTATTCTTATATTACAACGACGGCAGGAGCTACAAATGCTGCAAATTTTGTATTAAATCAATTAAAAGGGCATACTCTTTCCTATCCGGTATATCTGGATCTGGAAGATAATAGTACGATCAATACAAACCATGGCGCCATTGCCCAGACTTTCTTAAATAAAATTACGGCAGCTGGTTACAGAGGCGGCGTCTATGCTAATCTGAACTGGTGGAATAATTATCTGACAAGTTCCGTTTTTGACAATGCGGCATGGTCAAAATGGGTGGCACAGTATAATTATGAGTGTAATTATACAGGTACTTATGATATGTGGCAGTGTACCTCTTCAGGTAAAGTTGACGGAATTTCCGGCAATGCAGATCTCAACTTCTGGATGGTGAAGACCTATGATCAGCAGCCGATAGAAGTAGAAGATCCTAATATTATCAGCTATTCGTCTCATATGCAGACATTTGGCTGGCAGCCGACGGTTCAGAACGGATATCAGACCGGAGTGACGGGATATTACAAACGACTGGAGGCTGTAAAGATCAGCGTCGGTGACGGATATGGCGATTTGGGAGTAAAATACAGCACCCATGTCCAAAGTTATGGTTGGATGGATTATGAGGAAAACGGAGCAACTTCGGGAACAACCGGGGAAGCGAAGCGAGTGGAGGCTATTAAGATCGAGCTGACGGGAACGGAAGCCCAGAATTATGATATTTATTATCGGGCTCACTGTCAGACATACGGCTGGCTTGACTGGGCAAAGAACGGAGAGGCGGCCGGAAGCCAGGGTTATGCGAAGCGGCTGGAAGCTATTCAGATCGTTGTAGTTCCGAAAGGATCAGAGGCTCCGGGAAGCACTGAAAAACCATTTGAAAAGAAACCGATGGCTGTGAAATATCAGACGTATGTAAACGGATCCGGATGGCAGGCAGCAGTGGAAAACGGAGCAACCAACGGAACAACAGGTCAGGCCAAATCTCTGGAAGCCTTGAAAGTGACTATTACAGATTCTGATTATGACGGCGGCATCAAATATGAGACTTACATGCAGACCTACGGCTGGAATGGAGAAAAGTCTAACTGGGCGGAGGCAGGACTTGCCGGAGGCGGTAAGCGTCTGGAAGCGGTAAGAATGTCTCTGGAAGGTGAGATAGCAGAACATTATGACATTTATTACCGCGCTTATGTGCAGAGCTATGGATGGCTTGACTGGGCGAAAAACGGTCAGGAAGCCGGAACTTTTGATTATGCAAAGAGAATGGAAGCCATTCAGATTAAACTGGTGGAAAAAGGCGGAGCAGCGCCGGGAGAGACAGATACTCCGAGCAAGCAGGCAGTTTTAAAATACAGTACCCATGTCCAGACTTATGGCTGGAAGGGATGGAGCTTTGACGGAGAGCAGAGCGGAACAACAGGCCAGGCGAAACGTCTGGAAGCGATAAAGATTGATTTTGCTAATTCAAAATATGCAGGAAAGCTTCGCTACAAAACTCATGTACAGACCTACGGTTGGGAGGATAATTGGACAAAAGGCGGACAGATTGCCGGAACAACAGGTCAGGCAAAACGCCTGGAGGCGATTCAGATTGAACTGACAGATGAGATGGCAGAGCAGTACGACATTTATTACCGTGTACACTCCCAGACCTATGGCTGGCTTGGCTGGGCGAAAAACGGCGAGTCTGCCGGAACAGAGGGACTGGCAAAGCGTCTGGAAGCTATTGAGATCCGGCTGGTAGAAAAAGGCGGAGCAGCGCCGGGAAGCACAGAGCAGGCTTTTATAAAGGGTGAATAAAAAAGAAAATTATCGAGGTGAGAGAAGTTGAGACGTTTAAAAGGAGTGACAGCCATTGTGCTGAGTGCATTTCTGATCTTTGGAAGTGCGGGAAGTGCTCTGGCATCAGAGGGAACAGTAACCAGTGCTCCAGTTACTTCAGACACCGCAGATAACAGCTTAGAGGATCAGACGGAAAATGGCGGCGTTACGGGGGAAACGGGTTTGGAGGAAACAGAACCTGAAACTGGAGATGAACAGAAAGAGACAGATTATACTACAGATCAAGGCGAAACTGAAAAAGCAGAAAGCGACGAAACGAAGGATTCTTCTGCAGGGATGACAAATTCCGGAGATACAGTAACAGAGGATCCTACTGCAGGAGAAGAGACAGGCACAGACGGAACTGGTGAGGAAACTGAAGAGGGAAATGAACAGGAAAAGCCAGAGGAGGAACAGACTCCTAAGCTTTCCTATCGTGTCCATGTTCAGAGCAGCGGCTGGAACAACTGGACAGAAAACAGTGGAATCATCGGCACAACTGGAAAAGGGAAGAGATTGGAAGCTATTCAGCTGAAGGTTGAAATGCCGGAACAGGGAGCAACGGAAACACCTGTAGAAGGAACAGATTCAGGTGAAACTGGGCTGGACGCAGCAGAGGTGGCTACGGAAGAGCCGGAGCAGCCGGCTGGAATCGAGTACCGTGTTCATGCCCAGAGCTATGGCTGGATGGACTGGGTGAAAGACGGCGCACAGGCCGGAACCACAGGCCAGGGGAAACGATTGGAAGCCATTCAGATCCGTCTGACCGGTTCTCTGGCTGATCAATATGATATTTACTATCGTGCACATGTAGAAAGTTATGGCTGGCTGAATTGGACAGCTAATGGAGAAAAGTCCGGAAGCCTGGGCTATGGAAAACGGATGGAGGCTCTGGAGATTCGTCTTGTAAAGAAAGGGGAGGCAACTCCGACAGGTGAGGGAGACAGCTATAAATACCCTGATCTTTCCTATCAGGCCCATGTACAGTCTGTTGGTTGGCAGGCGGAGAAATTTAACGGACAGACAGCCGGAGTGACCGGGCAAGCCAAGAGAATGGAAGCCATTAAAATCAAACTGCCGGACAGCGAGTATGAAGGCGGAATTGAATATCAGACACATGTACAGTCTATTGGCTGGCAGGGCTGGAAGAAAGACGGACAGATTGCCGGAACTACCGGACAAAAGAAGCGCCTGGAAGCAATCCAGATTCGGTTGACCGGTGAGATGGCAAATCAGTATGATGTTTATTATCGTGCCCATGTACAGAGTTTTGGTTGGCTTGGTTGGGCGAAAAACGGCGAAGAAGCCGGAACCTTGGGCTATGGCAAGCGGATGGAAGCGTTAGAAATCCGCCTTGTAAAGAAAGGGGAAGAAGCGCCGGCGCAGACAACTGCAAGCTTTAAGTATCCTCTTGTATCTTACCAGGCACATTCACAGTCTGTAGGATGGCAGGAGATAAAAGCTGATAACGATATTGCCGGAGTAACCGGAAAAGGCAAGAGAATGGAAGCTATTAAAATTCAGCTTCCGAATATCGGATACGAAGGAAGTATTGAATACCGCACTTATGTACAGTCCATCGGCTGGCAAGGCTGGAAGAAAGATGGACAGATTGCCGGAACCACTAATCAGGCAAAACGAATTGAGGCTATTGAGATTAAGCTGAGTGGGGAAGTGGCAGAGCACTATGACGTATATTATAGTATTCACATGTCAAAGATTGGCTGGACAAATTACGCAGTAAACGGCGAAACTGCCGGAAGTACCGACTTAAGCAAACGAATTGAGGCAATTAAAATCCAGTTGGTAGAAAAAGGCGGAAAGGCGCCGAATACAAGCGGGACAAAGTTTATCGAAGGATATAAAGCCAGCGACATGTACTACAGTGGAACAATCCAGGGAAAAGGAAACAGTGGAAATGTTCAGATGGGTGGAACGCTTGGAACAACAGGTCAGAGTAAACGCCTGGAGAATATTACTGTTACGTTGAACCGCAGGACAGAGGCAATGCCTTCCGGAACTATTAAATATGCAGTGCATCTTTCAAAAACCGGGTGGACCGGCTGGTCGGAGGCGGGAAAAGTTTCCGGATGTACAGACGGCTCTAAAGGGATAGAGGCTGTGAAGTTTAGTCTGTCAGGCGACCTTTCCAAATATTATGATATTTATTATCGTACCTATGTACAGAAATATGGATGGCTTGGCTGGGCGAAAAACGGGCAGGCAGCAGGAACTTCAAAAATCGGCTACAGACTGGAAGCATTACAGATCAGACTGGTTTCCAAGGATGCTAGCGCACCGGGAGCCAATAGGAATTATTATACAGAACAAAGAATTGTATCAGGTCCGGATGCAGGAATGTATGCACGGGCAAACCTTTACAGTAGTTCGACACCGTATATTATCATGGTTGACAGAGGAAACCGGAAGGTTGGTGTATACCAGGGCTGGAGAGGAGCATGGAAAAACGTAAAATACTGGTCCTGTACAGTGGGAGCACCAAGCACGCCTACAGTTTCCGGAGTCTTTAAAGTGGGAAGCAGAGGATATTATTTTAATTCCGGAAATGTACGCTGTTTCTGGTGGACACAGTTCTATGGTGATTATCTGTTCCATTCTACTACTTATTATCATAATGGAGCAGTAGCAGACAGCAGGCTCGGGCTTGCATTATCTCATGGATGTGTGCGTTTGAATATCAACAATGCAAAATGGATTTATGATACCGTTCCAACTGGGTCAACAGTAGTTGTGTATAACTAGACATAACCGAAAAAGCAGAAAAGAATGGGCGATAGAGCTGTATATCCCTGTTCTTTTCTGTTGTTTAAAAATAAAATTAAATTCAGAGGGAATGAATGAAAAGAAAAGGGAAAATAATTGGCATATGGATTTTGGCGGCAATTATGTGGTTTACATTTTGTCCATCCAACCTTTATGCGGAAGAAACAGAGAAAATAGCAATAGAAAAAATGGAGGAATTTTCCTCATGTGAATATCCTGTAGGAACATCAAAAGAAGATATTGTTGCGGGGCTGCCGGAAACAATTACGGGATATGATGCTGCCGGAAAGGAATATGAGCTGGAAGTCACATGGGAAATACCGGAAGATTTCTATACAGATGTTCCCGGTGAATATGTATTTCGTCCAGTTTTATCGGAAGATGGCTATTTATATGCAGCAGAGGGAATGCCGGAACTGCATATTACCATTTTAGAAGAACAGGCAGAAGAGAGGGAAAATGAATTATCTAATGCGCCGGAAGGTCAGGGCGTAGAGGAAAGAACAGTAAATATGGGAGGAGAGTTGGCTCCTGCAGAGCTGAAAATCAACCTTCTTGACCAGCCTTGGAGTGTTACAAAGAGTGAGCTGTCTTTTTCCTGGGAGAACAGTCTGGTTGGAAATATGGGAAAACAATCTGCTTACAGAATTGTAATTTCCCAACGAGAGGATCAGCTAAATAAAGGAGAATATGTTTTTGATTCGGGATGGAAGGACGGTTCTGAGAATACCTCTGTGCTGATGGATCTTTCAGGAGTATTAAAAGATGATGAATTGTATTACTGGCAGGTACAGATAAAAAATTTGGACGGTGTGGAGGGACCTCTTTCTCTTCCACAGGCATTTTCTACAGAGACAAGCTGGACGAGCAGGCAGGGAATATGGGGAAGTGAAGGAAAGCGGATTGTCTTCTTGAGAAGAGAATTGGATATTCCGACTAATGCGGAAAAGGTGGTTTTAAGCGCAACTGCTTTAGATGGAACAAGGTCAAGGCAGTATGTGTATAATCTGTATGTAAATGGTACAGAGATCGGACTTGGTCCTACCAGACCAAATGGAAAACAGCTGGATTATGATACTTACGATATTACAGACTATGTAGAAAGCGGGAAAAACACTATAGGTGTGATTGCCTATTCAGAAAACAACTCAGCTTTCCTTTGTCAAATGACAGCTTATTTATCGGATGGCTCAAAACAAGTGATAACAAATACGGGATATGACAGAGCAAACTGGCGGGCTTTAGATGGAGATGATATTTTTATCGGTTCATCTAACAGCTCTATAGGTACAAGCTATTATACTGCAGTACAGGACAATATTAATGCATCATTATATCCTGCTGGCTGGAACAAAACCGGATTTCATGCATCAAATTGGAAAACCCCAACATTAAACAGTCGTTTTGAAGGGTATACGCTCCAGCCTTCCCAGAATGATATTTATAAACATTGTGAAGTGACACCGAAGTCTGTGCAAAGAAAATCAGATGGCTCTTATCTGGTGGACTTTGGAAAAGAGATTATAGGAACAATCCGGTTAAATATCAACGGAAGAAGTGCCAATGTTACATTCCAGTATGGAGAAGAACTGGATCAGAATGGGAATGCAAAATATAAAATGGCAACTGGGAATACCTACCAGGAAACGTGGAAGCTGAAAAACGGGCAGCAGAATCTTTCAGGCATCGGAATGAAGGCTTTCCGCTATGTTACAATCAGAAATATGCCGGTAAGCTTGACGAAGGATCAGATTACAGGCTTGACAGTGCGGAGTGCGTTTGATGAAGAAGCATCGGATTTTGAGTCATCCAACAGTGTTCTGAATGATATCTATGATATGACGAAGTACACCAGTAAAATGACAACACAGGGGTTGTATGTGGATACGCAGAGCAGAGAACGATTGGCTTATGAGGGCGATGCACTGATCACAGGTATGACAAGTTTTAGTTATTCGCCAACGTCTACAGCTTTTAAATATTCTGCAGAATATCTTCTCAATAATACAACCTGGCCGTCGGAATACTCCCTGTACAATATTATGGCCATATATCAGCACTATCTCTATACAGGAGATAAGCGTATGCTGGAAGAGTCTTATCAGGCTCTGAAGAGTAAAACAATGGAACAGTTTTTTGATCAGTCCCAAGGATTGATGAAAAGAGCCACAACTTCATTTCAGCATATTATGGTAGACTGGCCGGCAACGGATATTGACGGTTATAAGACGACAGATGCATATTATAATACTGTGTTCAATGCAGTGTGCGTGGGCGGTTATGAAGATATGGCATCCATTGCAGCGGCTTTGGGGAAGGAAAGTGATCAGACCTATTATCAGAATCTTGCAGATACGATCCGGACGAATATGATCCAGAAGCTTTACAATAGCCAGACAGGCGAGTTCTATGATGGCTTGAAGCAGGATGGTTCAGTAGTACGGCATTCGGCGCAGCATGCGACGGCATATGCGCTTGCTTTTGATATTTATAACAGCCAGGGTATGTCTGACAAAATGGCTTCAGCAATAGAAGCAGGCGGCGAATTGAAGATGAGCGTATATGGCAGCTATTTTCTGCTGCAGGGGCTGTACAACAGTAACCATGGCACTTTGGCCAGAAAAATCATGTCAAATCCAGATGACGAGATGGGAGTCAGAAGCTGGGCTTATATGATGTATAGCCTGGAATCTACAATTACAGCGGAAGCCTGGAATTATGCGAATAAGCCAAATATGAGTTTAAGCCATGCCTGGGGTTCGGCGCCAGGCAGTATGCTGGTGCGGGGAATGTTCGGTATTCAGCCCACATCGCCAGGATTTGGAACTTTTGATATGAAAATCCAGCCAGGCGGCGTTCAGACGGCATCTGTAAAAGTTCCTACAATGAAAGGAGAAATTGAGGGCTCCTATACAATAGGAGGATCTGGGAATATTACCTGTCATATAAAGGTTCCGGCAAATGCAACGGCTAATCTGTATGTGCCTGTAGGAACAGGAAGCGGAGCGGTTTCTGTCAATGGAAATGCAGTAACGACATTGCAGGATAAAGCGGGGTATACGGGATGTATGCTGGAAGGCGGAGAATATACGGTTGAGATACAGGCAGGGATTGCTGTAGATGGATCGGAATTTGTAGAAACAGATGTTGTAACAGATGTTTATTCCGGAGGCTCATGGGCTGGAGAAAAGACAAATGGTTTGATCCAGGGAGATATCGGCGGAGACAATATCGAAGCAATAAAAGCCAGGATTAAAAATGCGCCTGTTCCGGGAGGAATAAAGTACAATTCTTACATGCAGTCCTATGAATGGCAGGAAGAAAGTGGTGATGGACAAGTCAGCGGTATGCCGGATGGAAATAAGCGTCTGGAAGCTATTACAATGGAATTGACAGGAGAGTTAAGCTCACAGTATGATATTTATTACCGAGTATATGTAAAAGATTGGGGCTGGATGGATTGGGCGCAGAATGGTGAGCCGGCGGGATCCTCCGGCTATGGGAAAAGTATTCTGGCTTTGGATACCAGATTGGTACAAAAAGGAGAGGCAGCTCCTGGTGACCGGGAACAGCCATATAAGACGACAGACAGAATGGTGGCCTACAATACGCATGTGCAGAGTTATGGCTGGCAGGCAGAAGTAGGAGATGGGGACATTTCTGGAACTGTGGGCGAGGCCAAGCGTCTGGAAGCAATCAAAATCAGTGTACATGTACCAAATGTATCCGGTGATGTTCAATACAGTACACATGTACAGAGCTATGGCTGGCAAAACTGGGTGAAGAACGGACAGGAGTCAGGCACAAGCGGAGAAGCCAAACGTCTGGAAGCTATTAAGATAAAATTGACTGGAGAATTGGCAGAAAAGTATGACATCTATTATCGTGTACATGCCCAGAGTTATGGCTGGCTTGGCTGGGCAAAAAGTGGAGAAGAGGCCGGAACGGAAGGAATGGCGAAACGCCTGGAAGCGATACAGATTCGTCTGGTAAAGAAAGGCAGTTCAGCCCCCGGAAATACTTCCGGACATTTTATCACTCCCAAGGTGACTTATAATACCCATGTCCAGAGTTACGGTTGGCAATCAACGGTATATGATGGAGGAATATCTGGAACAGAGGGGGCAGCGAAACGCCTGGAAGCTATTAAAATTCAGCTGTATAATCCGGAGACATCTGGAGATATCCAGTATAGTACCCATGTGCAGAGTTATGGCTGGCAAGGTTGGGTGAAGAATGGCCAGATATCAGGTACCAGTGGTCAGGCGAAACGTCTGGAAGCTATTAAAATCAAGCTGACTGGAAAAATGGCGGAAAAGTATGATGTATACTACCGTGTACATGCTCAGAGTTATGGCTGGCTCGGCTGGGCGAAGAATGGAGAAGAAGCGGGAACGGAAGGAATGGCAAAGCGCCTGGAGGCGATACAGGTTGAATTGGTAGAAAAAGGTGGTAAAGCGCCCGGAACAACGTCTGGTCATTTCCATTCAGCACAGGTAGCATACAAGACTCACGTTCAGAGTTATGGCTGGCAGTCAGATGTATTTAACGGAGCTACATCAGGAACCGTAGGAAAGGCGAAACGCCTGGAAGCTATTACAATCAGAAATGCTGTTTCCGGAGTACAGGGAAATATTCTGTATCGTACTCATGTACAAACCTATGGCTGGGAAAGTTCATGGAAGAAAAATGGCCAGATATCAGGCACAAGCGGTCAGGCCAAACGTCTGGAAGCAATCTGCATTAAATTAGATGGAGAGCTTGCAGAAAAATATGATGTATATTATCGGGTACATGTAGAAAGTCATGGTTGGCTTGGATGGGCAAAGAACGGGGAGCCAGCTGGAACGGAAGGAATGGCTAAGCGTCTGGAAGGAATACAGATCCAGTATGTAGAAAAGGGTGGTAAAGCGCCTGGAAGTACAGACAGACCGTATTTAAAGTAATACCTAACATATGAGTTATTATTATGCGTCTAAGACCATAATAGTAAAATAGAGATATAATAAAAACGAGAAGAATGTTGTTTAAAACACATTTTTCTCGTTTTTGTTAAGATTTTTACTGAATTGATAAGATACTATTGAGAAGCGATAAAAATAAATAATGAAAGAATAATATATTGTGGAGAAAGGCTAGAAGAGAGAATTATAGAAAGAGAATGCGAGGTTGAATCACTGGAAAAATAGTGATATACTATTGAGCGATAAGCAAGTATACAGACAGGATTAGAGTGATATTAATGACAGAAATAAAGCAAAAATCAATGAAAGGAAATTTAGTTGCTAATGGAATAAAAACACTAATGAGTGTTTTGTTTCCTCTGATTACATTTCCCTATGCATCGAGAGTCTTGGGAGCGGTCGGGATAGGAAAAGTAAATTATGCCAGTTCTATTATTTCCTATTTTGCTATGTTTGCAGCGTTAGGAATCAGCACATATGCTATAAGAGAGGGCGCCAGACTCCGTGATGATAAAGAGAAATTTAGCAAATTCGCTAAAGAGATATTAAATATTAATCTCTTTACTACACTGCTTGCCTATATAGCACTGATAATTTTTTTGAGTCTTCCTATTTTAAAAGGGTATAAAACACTTCTTATTATAAGTAGTATTGGAATTGTATTTACTACTATTGGAATGGAATGGCTGTTTGTTATAAAGGAGGAGTATGCGTATATTACAAGGCGGGCCGTACTGTTTCAGGTAATTTCGTTGGTTTTACTTCTGCTTATGGTTAGAAGTAAAGAAGATTATTGTTTATATGCAGCTTTATCAGTTATTTCATCGGGTGGATCAGCAGTATTAAATTTGTGGTATTCCAGAAAACTTGTTAACTGGCGACAAAATAGTGTACTGCAGTATAAAAAACATTTAAAACCGATTTTATTAATTTTTGGTACTAGCGTGGCATCGAGTATTTATATGACAATGGACACTACGATGCTTGGGGCAATGCAGGGAGATGAGGCGACGGGCATCTATACCGCGGCAGTAAAAATCAATACAGTTGTTAGTACGCTTATAGGAACAATTTCTTCAACAATTTTACCGCGGGTTTCTTATTATATTGGAAATGGGTTAAAAAAAGAATATGAAAATCTTATGAAAACTTCTGTGGACATGCTTCTTATGATTTCAATCCCAGCAGCTATTGGTATGATTTGTACCAGTGATATCTTGATTCTGATTTTTAGTGGCAAAGAATTTTTGTCAGGAAGCCTTGCGGCAAAAATCTTATCGGCAAAGGTTGTGGTGGGTGCAATAAATCGTATCTTGGCATATCAAATTTGTATCCCATATAAAAAAGATAAAGAAGTATTGATATCTACAGTCTGTGGTGCGGTTTTCAATTTGTTTGCCAATGCAGTATTGATTCCGAAATTCGGTGTTACGGGTGCATCAGTAGCGACATTTTTTTCCGAGGTGGTAGTATTTATAGTACTGACAATTTATGCAAATCAGTTTTTCAGAACCCGCATCCTTTACACAAGAGCGCCTATCTATTTTATAGCCAGCATATGGTTTTTTGGGATTAGATATCTTATGAATATTTGGTTTGACAATGAGTTGTGGATTCTTGTGGCTACAGTGAGTATATGTGTGGGAGGATATTTTTGCGAATTGTTGCTGATTAGAGATCCATATTTAAAAGAGGCTTTAGAACAGTTCATAAAAAGAATGAAAAGAGAACAGTGAGAATTAAATACGAGGAGTAGAATATGAAAATAGTATTTGTTGTTTTGCACTATTTAGCAGAAGAAGAGACATATAGAAGTGTTCAATCTATTCAGAATAAAATAGATGTGGAAGAATACAGAATAGTAATTGTAGATAATGGATCTCCAGATAGATCAGGTGAGCGTCTGCAAAAGAAATATGTAAATGAACCGAAAATAAAGGTTATTTTAACAGGAGAGAATTTGGGATTTGCAAAAGGTAGTAATGTCGGCTTTGTGTATGCGAAAAAGGAATGGAATCCAGATTATATTGTCCTTATGAATAACGATGTATATTTGCTAGAAGATGATTTAGTAAAAAAAATAGATAAAGAATATTTTAATAGTCATTTTGCTGTATTAGGTCCCTTAATTATGACAAAGGATGGAAGGTGTAATGTCAATCCTGTTCGTACATCTTTAATGTCGAGGAGAGAGATTATTGCAGATATAAAGAGATATAAAAGATGGCTATGGTATTATAAGTTTTATTTTATAAATATAGTAAAATTTTGTCTTATATTTGTCGGTCCTTTACTCAATAAGAAAAAGGTTACCGTAAAAAATTTTATTGAGAGGCAGGAAAATGTCCAATTACACGGAAGTTTTTTAGTTTTTTCTCAAGAATATATAAATAAGTTTAGTGGATTAGACGATAGAACTTTTTTATATAGAGAAGAAATAATTCTATATAAGCATATGATTGAAAATGGAATGAAGATGGTATATTGTCCAGAAATAAAAATTTTTCATAAAGAAGATGCTTCCACGGATCGGATTGTAAAAAGTAAGAGGGAAGAGGCTTTGTTTGTTTATTCTAACCATTTGCTTTCTTTAGAAGTTTTGATAGATGTGTATGACTATTATGATAGTATGAAAAATAAATAAGGGGAAATTGTTATGAATAAAAATCAAAAGAAAAAAGTTGAACTTTCAATGCAACAGCAAGATTTGGATGCGGTTGTAAATAGTGAAATAGATTGGGAACAATATAGAAATTCTACAGTACTAGTTACAGGAGCAACAGGTTTGATAGGCTCTTTAATACTCAAGAGTATTTTAAGGTGTAACAAAATAAAAAACTATAATATAAAGGCTGTGGCAGTGTGCAGAGATTTAAAAAAGGCATATGCTGTATTTGGCGAAGCGGTAGGGAAAGAATTGGAAATATATATTAATGATGTTAGAAATCCTATGGATTATGATAAGCCTATTGACTATATTTTTCACACAGCAAGTATCACAGCATCTAAAACAATGGTTGAAGATCCAGTGAATACTATACACACTTCTTATCAAGGAACTTATAACACATTAGAATTTGCTAGAAAGAAAGATGTAAAAGGTATAGTATATTTATCTTCTATGGAGGTCTATGGAAAAGTAGACGCCTCAACTGAAAAAATTTATGAGAATAATTTAGGGTATATAGATATTGGAAATGTTAGAAGTAGTTATTCAGAGGGAAAACGAATCTGTGAATGTTTATGTACTGCTTTTGGATCAGAATATAATGTTCCAGTGAAAATTGCACGATTGGCACAGACTTTCGGAGCGGGGGTTTTCGAAAATGATAATCGAGTTTATGCGCAGTTTGCAAGAAGTGCTCTAAGAAGGGAAGATATTGTATTGCATACAGATGGTTTATCGGACGGAAATTATTGTTATACCAGCGATGCGGTCAAAGCATTGTTTATGTTGGCGTATATGGGAGACACAGGAGAGGCTTATAATATAGTTAATGAAGAATCCCATATGACAATAAAAGACATGGCACAGCTTGTAGCGGAATTAGTCAATAATGAGATAAAAATTATATATGATATTCCCACAACACAGATTTATGGCTATGCACCTTCTGTAAAAATGAAGTTGTCTAATAAAAAAATGAGAGATTTGGGTTGGACTCCGTACGTAGGATTAAAAGAAGCATATAAAAGAATGATGTATGATATGAAGGTTTGAAATGGGAGGAATATAAGTGGATAAGGTAAGTGTGATTGTTCCTGTATATAACGTGCAAGAGCAATACTTAAAAACTTGTATTGAAAGCTTAATTTCACAGACTTATAATGATTTAGAAATTATTTTAGTTGATGATGGATCACCAGATAATTGTGGAGATATTTGCGAAAAATATGCATTACAGGATAAAAGAATAAAAGTAATACATCAAATAAATCAAGGGGTATCTGGAGCACGAAATAGAGGAATAAAGGAAGCAACAGGTAGATGGATTGCTTTCGTTGATTCTGATGATTGGATTGAACCAGATATGTTTCAAAAGGCAATAGAAGTGGTAGAAAAAGAAAATGTAGATCTGGTCGTTTGGAATTTGTATAAAAATACACAAGAAGAGGAAAAAATTCAGGATAGTTATAAAAAAGATCTGATTATTCGAGATGTAGATAAACTGGAAGAGTTGAATTTAAGTTTGTTGAGGACAATTCCAATGAGAAAAGATGAAATTTGGATACCAACGATGAACTCATATTGTGTTTGCCATTTGTATAAACTTAATATTATTCGGGAAAATGATCTTTTCTTTGATCATGAAATAAAGCAAGGGGAAGATAGATTATTTAATTACATGTATCATATGCATATTGAAACATTGGCTTATTTAAATTTCCCAGGATATCATTATAGATTGCATTCGCAATCAGCTACGCATAAATTTTTTGAGAAAAATATTGAAAATTCTAATCTAGTAAATAAAAGATACTATGAAGTGGAAAACAAGATAAAAAGGGACATTCGTTATACTAATGCATACAATATAAGAGTAGCACATGTGGCATTAATGATGATTAGAAAATATTACATTCATCCAGATAATCATGAAAAGTGTAACAAAGTAATATCATTTAAGAAATTTGTAGAAGAAGAACCTTATAAAGAATGTATAAAAAAATTAGATTTATCGGAGATGGAACTATCAATAGTAAAAATAAAGTTGTGGATGCTAAAATATCATTTTTATAGAGGACTGTTTTGGGAAGCGCAAATAGGGGAGAGTTTAAAAAAATGTAAAAGGAGTAAAAAACATGCCTGAAATTAGTGTAGTAGTTCCTGTATATAAAGTGAATAGCTATTACCTGAAAAAATGTATTGCGAGTATTCTTGCACAGAGGTCTGTTGATATAGAAGTGCTCATAATAGATGACGGTACCTCACTAGAATGTAATCAAATTTGTAAGAATTATGCTGAACAGGATAAAAGGGTAACTTTTGTTGAGCAAGACAATCAGGGGGTTGCAGTGGCCAGAAATAACGGTTTGAAACGAGCTTCTTCACCCTATATCACTTTTGTAGATGCTGACGATTGGGTAGAACCCGAATTTTGTCAGACATTTGTCAAAACGTTTGAAGAAAATCCGGATGTGGAAATTATTTCAGTTGCAGCATTTCTTAATAAAGAGGATGAAGAAAGAAAAAATCCTTTTTGGGAAGGAAAAGAAAAATATTTTGTGGGAAAAGAAAAAGATCAAATCCAGCTTCAATCTATATTTAAAGAAGCTTCCAATTTTGTGCCGCCCTTTGCAACATTTGGGACTACATGGGCAAAAGCTTATAGGAGAGACTGGCTAATAGAGCACCATATTTTTTATGAGCCGGAATTGAGGCGGGGGCAAGATACTTTGTTTAATTTGTATGCTTTTGAAAAAGCAAACAAAATTTATTATATTGAAAAATATTTATATCATTATCGTAGGAACGAGGAATCTACCGTTAATAAATATACAGATAATGTAATTGAAATCTTGGAGAGGATTTCGGAGCATATTTTGCAATTTATCACAACTTATCATAAGGATGAAAGGTTTTATCAAGCCTACTGTCAGAAAAGTATTCAGCTTCTTAGTCAGGCAATAAATTGTGATTATTTACATAAAGAGAATCCTAAGCCATATCTTACCAAAAGAAAAGAATTAAAAATGGCCCTGGCGCGGGAAAACTACAAAAATATTTTTCGAAAAGTAAGAATGAAGAATATACCTGTTGCAAGAAAATTATATTGGTTTTTGATGAGATATCAATTGGCGGATGTTATTTTCTTAGCACACTATTTTTTTGCAAAATAATATTTTTATATAAGGGAAGGGGCATAAAAATGAATTATGCAGTAATTTTTGCCGGCGGAACAGGCACAAGAATGAATACAAAGACAAAGCCTAAACAGTTTCTTACATTACATGGGAAAGAGATTATAATTTATACATTAGAACATTTCGAAAATCATCCGGATATTGATGGAATCTCGGTGGTGTGTATTGAAGGATGGATTGATTATTTGAAAAAACTTGTTGATAAATATCAATTAAAAAAGGTGAAATGGATTTCTCCTGGAGGAAATACAGGACAGGAATCTATTTATAATGGTTTAAATGCTATGAAAGGAGAAATTGGTGAGGACTCAATTGTACTGATTCATGATGGCGTGAGGCCGTTAATAGATAGTGAGCTGATTACAAGAAATATTGAAACAGCTAAAGAAAAAGGGAGAGCAGTAACTGTCGTTGAAGCAACAGAAACGGTTATGGTTGTGAATGAAAAAGGGGAACTTGTAGAAAATGTGGATCGTCATAAGTGCCGTTTTGCAAGAGCTCCTCAAACTTATATTTATAAGGAACTATTAAAGGCTCATGAGCACGCTAGAGAGAAGGGAATCAATACATTTATTGATTCAGCTACTATGATGCAGGCAGAAGGCTACACTCTTTATCCTGTTATGGGAAAGCCAGAAAATATTAAGATTACGACTCCTTCAGATTTTTATACATTTCGGGCCATAGTAGAAGCAGAAGAAAATTCGCAAATTTTAGGATTTTAGACCAATGATTATATGTTATATACTTTAGGGTGAAAGAGGTTAGTGATAGATGTATTGGGGTGAACTGAGTAAATATCGCAATCAGATTTATGGCATATCTATTCTTTGGATTGTGATTTATCATGTATATGAAGCTTTTTTTGATAAGCTGAATTTCAATTGGCTTTCTTCTCTTATATTTAACAGTGGTAATATCGGAGTTGATATTTTCTTATTTTTGTCTGGGATCTCTATGCATTATTCTATGAAGAGATATGAAAATCTATGTTTTTCTAATATCTTGGATTTTTATAAAAGAAGATTTGGGAAAATTTTAAAGGTATATTTAATCTTTTGTGTTCCTTTTTTGATTTTACGAGATGTAATTTTTGGCCATAACATTGATAGATTTATAAAACAAGTATTGTTTTTTGATAATGATGTAAGCTCCTTTTGGTTTCTTATGGCAATTATGATCTGTTATTTGATATATCCTTTGTTGGAAAAATTACTGAGAATGCATCAAAATAAGATTATCATAGGGATTATCGTTGTATATATTGTGATGCTGTTTGGGGCAAAACATTATTATGCTTCTTATTTTAATTTGTATGAAATATTATTAACTAGGATTCCTATTTTTATTATCGGAACACTGTTTTCAGAAAAAGTTAGAAATAATAAAAAAATATCACTAAAAGAATTTAGCTTTTTCATAGTAATTATTTTGTTGAAGTCGCCATTTGTCTATGCAGTTTCAAGAATTTCTGTTATCAGTGAACTGGCACCGGTTGTCGCAAGGTTGTTGATGGGATGGATGGGAATAGGAATCATTTTTGTAATGATTATGTTTATAAAAGTGTATGAGCATTCTAGGGTAGATAGAGTAGTAAGTAAAATAGGAACCTTTACTTTGGAAATTTATGTTTTTCATATTGCATTAAGACGTGTTTTGTTATATCTGCTTCCTATGGTTGGAATAGACCTTGTAGCATATAGACAGATTATTCCGTTTGGTTTGGTTTATGTACCTTTATCAATTTTGGGGGGATATATTTTAGCTTTAATAGTAAACAGAATAAAATAATATCTTATGTAAGAACCAGTGGAGGATAAAGAAATATGCATATTGCATATGATAATAAACAAATGACAGTTAATACATTTAAGAATATACAGGAAACAGGAAAAGATACCTATGCCAAGAGAAATATAGGGATAGAGATATTGCGTTCTCTTGCTATGTTTATGGTCATTATATTACATGTTCTAAATTTTGGAATTAACTATGAAGAGTTAGTTCCGTTTACTGTTAACTGGTATTGTGGATGGTTATTAGAGGGCCTCTCTTTTTGCGCAGTTAATATATATGCTATGATAAGTGGTTATGTCATGGTAAAAAGTAAAAATAAAATTGCAAGATTATTAGAATTGTGGATGGAGGTTTTCTTCTATTCGGTTATAAGTGTTGTTATTATGAGGGTGATAACCCCGGAGAATGTAGGGATTATAGATATAGTAAAATCTTTTTTACCGGTATGTAGTCAGCGATTTTGGTATTTTACGGCATATTTTCTTATGTTTTGGTTTATACCTCTCTTTAATTGGATTATAAATCACTTGTCATTTAGACAGTTTCGATATTTGATTTTCGGACTTTTAGGTGGAGTGGGCTGTCTATCTTGGATTTCAGAAATCTTAGGAGCATCTGCCTTTGGGGTACTGAATGGCTACAGTGCTTTATGGTTGAGCGTTTGCTACTTTATAGGAGCAGGTCTGAAAATATACGGCTTTCGAATTATATCATTTCGAAAAAAAGAGCATTCTGTCAGATATTACGGTGTGATGGCAGTATTCAGCGGATTACTTACGTATTTTAGTAAGATTATATTGACTGTAATCACTACAATGCTTTTTGGAAGAGAAGTATATACGAATGTATTTTATGAATATAATTCGCCATTAGTTATAGCAGAAGCTATATTTTTATTATGTTTCTTCTCACAATTAAAAATAAAAGGTGGAAAATGGTGGATTGTAATAGGGAGAATGTAAGCGCCAAATATTCCTGCGGATTTCCTGATCCTCAAGTTTTACCTATAATTGTAGTCGAAAGATATTTAGACTATTTCACTACAATTATGGAGGATAGGTTATGGCAGGTACTCGCAAAGCCCGTGTTCCGATGGCGGAACAGATCCGGCTTATCAATGAATGCCGCCAGAGCGGCATGACAGATGCCGACTGGTGTCG
>JAHZAV010000011.1 GCA_019423745.1 Lachnospiraceae bacterium | reverse complement strand
TTACTGTCACGCATTACTTCGTACTCGATTTCTTTCCATCCGGCAATACAACGCTCTACCAGAACCTGTCCTACACGGGAAAGACGAAGGCCGTTTTCCAATATTTCCACAAGCTGTTCTCTGTCATGAGCGATACCACCGCCGCTTCCACCCAGTGTATACGCTGGACGAAGCACAACCGGAAAACCAATTTTCTCTGCAAATTTAATACCATCTTCTACATTTTCTACTACAAGAGAAGCCGCACAAGGTTCTCCGATCTTTTCCATGGTCGTTTTAAATTCCAGACGGTCCTCTGCTTTTTTGATTGTCTCAGAGGTTGTACCAATAAGACGGACATTGTTTCTCTTTAAAAATCCATTTTCCTCCAGCTCCATTGCAAGATTCAAAGCTGCCTGCCCTCCCAGAGTAGGAAGTACACTGTCCGGCTTTTCTTTTAAGATCAGCTGTTCCACCACCTCTACTGTCAGAGGTTCAATGTAAACACGATCTGCAATGTCCTTATCTGTCATGATCGTAGCCGGGTTAGAATTAAGAAGAACAACCTCAAGCCCTTCCTCTTTCAAAGAACGACATGCCTGTGTTCCCGCATAATCAAATTCTGCTGCCTGTCCGATGACGATCGGCCCGGATCCAATAACCAGTACCTTTTTGATATCTTTATTTCTTGGCATTAGTTTGCTCCTTTCATCATATCCATAAACCTGTCAAACAAATAGCCGGAATCCTGCGGTCCTGGGCATGCTTCCGGATGGAACTGAACCGTAAAGATATTCTTTCCAATATATGAAAGCCCTTCATTCGTTCCGTCATTGACGTTAACAAACGCCTCTTTTGCCACAGCCGGATCAATTGTGGATGCATCCACTGCATATCCGTGGTTCTGAGAAGAAATATATACACGGTTATTACTTAAATCTTTTACCGGATGGTTTCCTCCTCTATGTCCGTATTTCAGCTTGTATGTCTTACCTCCATTTGCCAATGCCATAAGCTGATGTCCCAGACAAATAGCAAAGATCGGAATATCTGTTTCATAGAGCTTCTTTATCTCTGCAATAATTTTCGTACAATCCTGCGGATCTCCAGGACCATTAGACAGCATAATACCATCTGGTTTGGACGCAATGATCTCCTCTGCTGATGTATCTGCCGGATAAATAGTCACATGGCATCCTCTCTTATTAAGAGAACGGGCAATATTATTCTTTGCACCGAAATCCATCAGAGCCACTTTCGGTCCATTTCCTTCCAGCACATAAGGCTCCTGACATGTTACCTTAGACACTACATCTCCGACTTTGTATGCATGAAGTTTCGGGATAATCTCGTCAAGATCGTAATTTTCGTTGGTCGTGATCATTCCGTTCATCGTACCTTTTTCTCTTAAGATCTTAGTAAGAGCGCGGGTGTCAATCCCGGCAATTCCCGGAATATCCTGCTCTTTCAAGAAATCCTGAATAGTACCCTCGCAGCGGAAGTTGCTGGGCATTCTAGATAATTCTCTTACGATGTAACCGTCCGGCCAGGCTTTCTTTGATTCCATATCCGGTGTTATTCCGTAATTTCCAATTAATGGATAGGTCATAACTACGGCCTGTCCTGCGTAAGAAGGGTCAGTCAGTACCTCCAGGTAACCTGTCATGGAGGTATTAAATACTATTTCACTTATCATGTCTTTCGTGGCTCCTATACTGGTCCCCGTAAAGACGGTTCCGTCTTCCAAAATAAGAAACGCTTTCATCGATTCACCTTTTCCCTTCATTTTGTTTTAATAGCAATATGCGAAAACACGCCTGTGTAAATTTCTCTGGAATTTATCCTATAAAAAAGGCAGTCCGTGCAAGCACAACTGCCTTTCTATGTCTATTTCCAGCGACAAATCATGTCTCCACAAATTGTATTGATTATACTACAATCTAAGACATTTTTCAACCACTTCTCACATTTTTATTATACAACTCTTAAATGAAATACTTTTCACTAAAAGTTCCATTCCCGCATATACTATATGCAACAGACTTGAATTGCCTGGGAGGCATTTTATTATGAATGGTTCCACTCCTACTAATACAGATACTTCCTCCAAAGGGAAACTCCTAATCAATGTCACATCAGAAATTAACAGCTTTCCTATATCTGGTGCCACAATCCGTATTTCCTATACCGGGATACCTGACAACACAATAGAGGAAGTGTCTACAAATTCCTCAGGACAGTCGGAAATTCTGGAGCTTGATGCTCCTCCAATAGAATACAGCCTGGATGTTTCTTCGGAAGAACAGCCTTATTCGGAGTATACGCTTCTTGTCACAGCTCCTGGATTTGAAACGATCAGTATTGCCGGTACAGAAATACTTGCGGATGTAACTGCCATCCAAAACATACAGATGCGCCCTTCTGATTCTTCGGAAACCGGGAAGGAGCGATTTGTGATTCCCGCACATACTTTATACGGAAACTACCCTGAAAAAATTCCAGAAGCAGAAATCAAACCAGTAAATGAAACCGGAGAAATTGTATTAAGCCGGGTTGTCGTACCGGAATATATTGTCGTTCACGATGGAAGTCCCCGGGACAGTACTGCTCAAAATTACTATGTCAAATATAAAGACTACATCAAAAATGTGGCATCAAGCGAAATATATGCCACCTGGCCTGCCAATACAATCCGCGCCAATGTTCTTGCCATCATGTCCTTTACTTTAAATCGTGTTTATACAGAATGGTATAGAAACCAGGGATATGATTTTACGATTACTTCTTCCACGGCCTTTGACCACAAATGGATTCCAGAACGGAATATCTATGATACCATCTCAGTTATTGTGGATGAACTTTTTGCAAGCTATCTTTCCCGCCCCAATGTCCGCCAGCCTATCCTGACACAATACTGCGACGGACGACGCGTTCAATGTCCAAACTGGATGACACAGTGGGGCTCAAAGTCTCTTGGCGATCAGGGATATTCCCCCATTGAGATTCTGCGCTACTACTATGGTGCGGATATGTATATCAACACGGCTGAAGCCATTTCCGGCATTCCCTCTTCATGGCCGGGTTACGATCTGGAAATTGGCTCTTCCGGCGACAAAATACGACAGCTGCAGCAACAATTAAATGTCATTGCCGGTGCCTATCCTGCACTTCCTAAAATTACTGCCGACGGGATATACGGTCCTGCCACAGCTGAAGCTGTTCGAAAATTCCAGGAGGTTTTCGGTCTCCCCGCAACCGGAATTACAGACTATCCAACCTGGTACAAAATTTCAGAAATCTATGTTGGTGTTTCAAGAATCGCTGAATTAACCTAGGATTCAATCCCTGTCTCAATTCCCTTATCTATATGATAAAAACGGCAAGAACTATATCAGTTCCTGCCGTTCAAAATACTTCATTAAAATATCGGTACAATTTTCCAATCCCAGATCCGATGTATTCAGGATCATGTGATAATTATTAACATCTCCCCAGGCTTTTCCTGTATGCTCATGATAATAATCCGCTCTTTCCTGGTCTGTCATTTCTATCTTTTTGCTGGCATCTTCATAAGAAAGTCCTTCCTTTCCCATGATACGCCGGATACGGTCTTCTTTGTCTGCACATACGTAAATATTAAAAGCATTTCTTTGATCTTTCAAAATTTCAGAAGCACAGCGTCCCAGAATAATACAGGGCTTTTCCGCCAATTTCTTTATCACTTCCACTTCAGATTCATAGGTATGTCTTCCAAGCTCTTCCTCTACATTCACCTTATCATATACCGGAATACCGAGCTTTTCAGAAAGTTCCTGTGCAATCATGCTTGCTCCTGTCCCATATCGCCGGCTCATTGTTATTACTAATTTCATACCAATTCCTCCTTTGTAGTACGGCTCAATGCCTACGCGCATATTATACCACAGCTTGTCCCGGATGTACAATCTGCTTCACCCATTCTTGCCGGATCTCCCATATATTTCCACACACATTAAAAATCGTCCAGTTATCAATTTCAAAGACTCTCTTCCAGCTTTCCCGGATACGCTGTATCTCCTGTGGATATTTTCCTGCATACCTGCCCTGGAAAAATTCAAATCCATTGACTACCCCTATATCCTTCAGATGCCGTTTATACTGCTGCCTATCCGCCTCATCTTTTGGAAGATAAATCCGATTCAGCACATAATCCCATTTTCCTTCATCAAAATAAATGATTTTTTCCTCTGGTACTTCCAAAATATACACAACTGTTCCTTCGATAGGTTTCAGACAATTTTCCCTGCTGATGGAACACCAGATGGGTGCATGCACATCCACAGGCTTCTCTACTTTTTTTGCGGCCTCTTGTGTAAACCAGTCATAGCTTTCCATAAAAAGCGGTGCGATATCACCAAAATGCAATTCCACATATACCCTCTGGTTAATGATTCTTCCATCCCTTTCCAACTGATACAAAGTTTTATCATTCTGTCTCGTGTAAAGCTTGACTGTTTTTCCACTCATTTTGCCATCCTCCTCTTTCATCTTTTTATCAGACATTGCCGTTTATTTTCCCCAATACCAGGCTGCCATCTCAAAGCCCCGGAAAAGCCCCAAAACCATTCCAAACCCTAAAAATGGGACAAACGGCACCTCATCTTTCCTTTTTATCTTTTTCTTAAATAACAACACTCCCAGGACAATGGCTCCCGCCATAACCGCTGCTGCTCCTGCTGCAAGTGCCCTCCTATATCCCAGGAAACCTCCTCCTGCTGCTGCCAGCTTAATATCTCCTCCTCCAAAAGAACCAGGGCGAATATACGTCAGAACAGCCATAGGCAGGCTAATGCAGAAAATCCCTGTCAGTCTCTCTGACAGGGTGATACTTTCTACGGCATGCAAAGCTGCTACCCCGAGAATGGCAATTGCTATCGAAATGTCATTGGGGATTTCCCTCTTATGAACATCTACCCACGAGGCCAGTAAAATAAGAAAAAGAAACATAGCATCCAATATTTTTTCTGTCATACAGTTCTTGAAGACATATCACGGATATTGTATTTATATTCCTACTCCTCCTCTGCAAATAAAGCATCTACTGCATCTTCATATATTTCCAGTCTCTCTGCTTTTTTTATCCGTTTTAAAGCCTTTTTTCTGTCTGGAAAAATCTGCCCCATATAAGTCCAAAGTTCTTTCATTTTAAAAAGTACCGGTTTAGGTCCTGGCATCTCTTCCCTATACTCCTCATAAATTCTGTCATGAAATTTTCTTAGACTTTCCTTCCCCGGTCTTTCCTTTTCCATAAGTTCAAATATCAGTCCGGGATCTCTTAGAAAACCTCTTCCAATCATAATTTTTTCTATTTCCGGAAAATTGCAGCTAAACTGTCGAACATCCTGAATGTTCTGAATATCACCATTATAACAAAGAGAACTATTCGCATTCTCTTTTGCATACCTGAATACCTCCATCCTGGGACCCCCTTGATAGAAGTCTCTTTGGGTCCGCGGATGGATAATTAATTCTTCTAATGGATACTGATTATAAATATTAAGAAGGCGAACAAATTCTTCCGGTTCATCTCTCCCAATTCTTGTCTTTATAGAAATTTTCAAATCCGGCAACTGACGATCTCTGACTTTAAATATTTCCTCCAGAAACCCATCCAGCATATCCGGCTTTGCCAAAAATCCAGAGCCTCTGTATTTTGATACCACTGTTTTTGACGGACATCCAAGATTAAGATTCACTTCACAATATCCCAGCTGAGAAAGCTGATGTGCAGTTACAATAAAATCCTGTGCATCATTTGTCATAATCTGCGGAACCAGATAAAGTCCTTTGTTGTTTTCAGGTGCAATATCCTTTTTTTCCCTTGCGCTGAATTTCCCCTTCTGATTTGGAGCAATAAATGCAGTAAAATATTTACGAATTCCCGGATAATATGTTTGAAATGCATTTCGGTAAATTGGTCCGGTAATCCCTTCCATTGGAGCAAAGTAATAGTCCATGTTCTCCCTCTTCTTCGTCATGTTATTTTATAACTTTAGCATGATTCCAGATAAAAGTCTATGCCTTAAGGAAGGAGATTTCCACCCGGAACAGATCTGCCTCTGTAGAGATTTTCAGCGTACCATGCATCAGCTCTGTAAATGATTTGGCTATGGAAAGGCCAAGTCCGGACCCTTCCGTGTTCCTAGATACATCTCCCCTGACAAAACGATCTGTAATTTCATCTGCATTAAAATTCAACTCAGCAGCTGATACATTCTTCATCCTTACAACTACATGGCCTGGGATTTCTTCTACTTCAATAAAAACACGCGTATTGGGAAGCGCATATTTTGAAATATTGACGATCAGATTTTCAAAAATACGGTAGGCTTTTTCACTATCCAGCTCTACAATAACTTTGTCCTCTGGCACATCCCATTTCACATCAAGACCGGAAGCCCTTAAAGTCCTGTCATATTCAAGCTCTATCTGCTTCAGAAGCCCTATAATATCCAGCTTCACAAAATGCAAAGTCACGTTATGACTGGTTGCTTTACTGATTTCAAACAAATCCTCAATCAATACTTTCAGTCTCTGTGATTTTTTTTCTACAATTCCAATATATTCTTTTCGTTTTTCATCGTCTGATTCATTTTTCAAAAGATCTACATACGTTATAATTGCTGTAAGCGGTGTCTTCAAATCATGGGATACATTCGTAATCAAGTCTGTTTTCATTCTCTCACTTTTCATTTCTTTTTCCACTGCCTTACGAAAACCAGACTGTATCCTTCTTAGTTCATCCTGAACCGGATTAAAGATTCCCGCGTCTTCTGTGATCTCTGTTTCCAGATCTCCTGCTGCCAGGCGGGAAGTTGCCTTTAACACATTTTTATACTGTTCCTGCACCTGATTCAGATAACGCCTAAGAAAAAGGAATAAAAGCAAGGAGTACAAAATCAATACTCCAATACCAAATACCCAAAAGAAAGTGATGATGAAAAGTACTACAAAATTCATTGCCACAACTTTTAAGATCATTCGATTTGTCTTGTCTCTGAAATCAAAATGAAGAAGAAGATCATACTGGCGCTGGAGGAATCCTTTTATCCTCTGCCATGCTCCTCCGGCTGTATTCTTCATGCCTTTTCCACATCGGGTACTCCCATGCTTCACCCACAGAATAAAGCGGATTGTCCATACTCTTTGACGCCAGTATTCCTTCCCCATACAAAACATAGGCCAAAGACAGGTTACCATCCAAAATATAATTCCAAAGCTGACTATCCATACGCTGAAATTAAGCAAATACGCCACCGTTGTATTAACCGGAGATTCCGCTGGAGATACAATTAAAATCAGTTTATGATTCAGCGTTTTCCACATCATCCTCGTCTGATTAAACAAGGTGGAAAAAAATATGGTTGCCACTAATATAACGATTTCCAGAGGAGCTCGGAAAATTACCGCGCCATCGGTTCTGTGCCAACGTGGAAGCAAAATTGCAGATACTGAAGTGATTACCAAAAACAGGAGAAAAATCCAGAAAAATGCGTCGCTTTGTAAAATCCAGTATGCTTCCGCCACCTCTTCATTGCTTATTTGTCCTGTAGACAAGTATTCCTTAACATTTGCGTCAGTTATACCATATCTGACTATCACACTTTCAGGATTTGAAATCTTCAAAAATCCATTATAGTCAAAATTATTTTCCATTTCTTCCTGAGTACTGATTAAATTCTGCTCCATCTGATACGCAGTTTCTCTGTCCAGGTCATTCCCTGACACAGCAACGGATGTAACTTCTCCGTAGTTATCAAAAACAAACTCTACCTTCATCTCATACTGGCTGCTCTGGGTATTTTCAAGATTATCTCCAGCTTCCCCGCTGCTCTCCAGAAGAATGTTCCCTTCCTCATCCGTCATGCTATAATCCATATATCTTTCCAGCAGACGGAAATCATCATAGGCATCTTCCTCCAATATATCTGCCTGTGATGTTTCTTTTGAGATTTGGTTGTAAAGTACGTAATTTCCTTCTACAAGAGAATTGAACTCATCAAGATTACTTTCAATATCATCGCTGTTCTGCTGCCCGCTCTTTTGTGCACTGCTCCAGATAGATGGATAAAAAAGAATCATTCCTACAGAACAAAAACAAAGAACAAAGAGTACGGCTAACCATACTATTTTAGGATTGTTTTTCAATTTTGTATCCAACGCCCCACACCACCTTTAAATATTTCGGATTTTTGGAATCCAACTCTATTTTTTCCCGAATATTTCTGACATGGACCATAACCGTATCTGTTCCCACTGCTTTTTCCTGCCAGACTCTTTCGTAAATTTCTTCTGCTGAAAACACTCTTCCCGGATTTTTTGCAAGAAGAAGCAGAATTTTATATTCAATAGGGGTCATTTTCACCGGTTTCCCATCTACTGTAACTTCTACCGTTTCTTCA
The DNA here is from genome assembly GCA_019423745.1 of Lachnospiraceae bacterium. Taxonomy (GTDB): domain Bacteria; phylum Bacillota; class Clostridia; order Lachnospirales; family Lachnospiraceae; genus Claveliimonas. Next base: position 65,214 of record JAHZAV010000011.1, on the reverse strand, counting down.
TTAATCTCCAGACCTCCAATCACATGAACATTTTCTTCTACTTCCAGTTTTTTCATGAATTTCCGGTATCGCCTGAGCTGCGAATTTACCCTAGCCATAAGCTCCATAGGCGTAAAAGGCTTTGTCACATAATCATCTGCTCCCAGATTTAAACCAGTAATCTTATCCACTTCTTCTGATTTAGCTGAAAGCATAATAACTGGAAAATCATACGTTTCCCGAAGCTTCATTGTCATCTGAATGCCATCCATCCTGGGCATCATAATGTCTACTATTGCCAGATGGATCTCTTCCTCTTCCAGTATCTGCAGCCCCTCCACTCCATCGGCTGCCTGAAAAACCTCATAGCCCTGACTTTTCAAATATATTTCTATACCTTCCCGTATTTCTTTGTCATCTTCTACAATTAAGATATGATTTGCTTCCATGATTCCCTCCTGCTGTCTGTTTCTATGCCCTGCATTCCTTTAACAAACGATGGCAGAACATCTTCTGTATTTCTTCCTGAGTATAGCACTTTTTCTCCACCCATTAAACCACATTTCCTTGCTCTCCCCGCAACAGGAAGAGGCGGGATTTGCTTTCTTGACACAATGCCGTAATTATGTGCAAATACGGATACTTTTGAAAAGGGCAACGGAATTACATATTCATCCCAGCGCCACCAAAGCCTTATATAGGAAGAATATTCCAGCGTAAATCCCGTAAACTCTTTTTGCATTCGTTCCGAAAAGTAAAATGCCAGCTTTTTAGGTTCATGCCTGGGTCCCAGCGGGCCATCTAATGCTACTGCTATTGACTCATCCTGTGCCCCAAAGTCTGCCTGTATCTTTTTTAATGCACCATAGGAAGCCTTCCCATCCAGTACCCTTATCACTTTTCCACCGCTGCTTTCCACCATATCCTGAATGTAATCTCCACGACGGTCCGCGGTGACAATCACATTTACCTTTCCAACATGGGAGGCCAGCTGTTCCAGTACTAAATTCATACCAAAGCTATCTTCATGCCAGAATCCAAAAATCTGACCTATCGTTTTCACTTGATTTTCTTCCCACTCAATGTGCACAGTACGCTTAAGTAATTTTAAATACCCTTGAAAAAGGTACTGTAATATGTTCCTTTCCATAGCATGCCTCCTTCTTCTTTTTTTCCGATATACAATTTGCATAGATCTGTTCTTCTCTTGCTGCCAGAGCCAGATCCCGATAGCTTGATGCGCTTCTTTTGGCCTCCTCCCTCATCTTCTGTCTCCCAGGACCCTCTAACGCCTTCCAAATCTTCATACACCACTCCTGCACATCTTCTTTTGATAAATATCCATTTATTCCATCTTCTACTGCATCCTCTACACCACTGGCCTTCACAGCCACCACCGGGCAGCCACTCGCCATAGCCTCCTGGATCACAATCCCCTGTGTCTCCGACTTCGAGGAAAACAGAAAAAGATCACTGGCCTGCAGGTAAGCGGCAATTTCCTGGTTGGGAATATTTCCGGTAAAAGTTACACTGTCTTCCAATTTCCAGTCTGCCACCGTTTGTTTCAGTTTTTCTTTTAGACTCCCCTCTCCGATTACAAGAAGCCTAAAAGGTTCCAGACCTTCTTCTTTAAGCCTTCTCACCCCTTCCAGAAGAAAATACAGATTCTTCTCTTCTTCCAGTCTGGAAACTGTAGAAAAAAGATATTGCTTTCCCTTCCCATATTGTTTCCATACTTCTTCTGCCTTTTCTTTATCATCCTGGAAAAACTCATCTCCCAAACCTATGGGAAGAACTTCCACTACCGTAGAGGTACCATTTAACAAAATATTTCTTTTCATTCCTTTTGTAGGTGCAAGTACCATATCGCATTGGTTTGTAAACCACCTCATATACCAAGGAAGTATCCGTTCTCTGGCTATCCTGATTAAAAAATGTCGAATTACACCTGCTTTATCTTCCTCCCGGAATAATGGAAGATAGTGCAGATAATCTTCATAGCGCGTATGATACGTATAAACGACAGGAATTCTATACTTTTTCCCCAGATACAGCGCTGTATTTCCCATATATACAGGCTGATGAACATGAATACAGTCAAATTTCTGAACCCTGAATACTCTTTCGATCTCCGGGCAAAAGAATCTGGGATATACCATTCCATTTCTCATCCGCCTTTTTTGAATGCGACAGCGGATGACTCCTTCTTCCTCTCTCCGATCTTCATAGTCTGGTGCGAAAATAACAACCTCATGTCCCAAAGCTTTCAAAGCTCTGGCCTGTCTTTCAATGGAGATTGGAACTCCTCCTACAAAAGGCTTGTAGTTGTTTGTCAACATTGCAATTCTCATTGTCTTTTCCTCCTCCAGTTCTATATATGAATTGCTGCTTCTCCAAAGAAGTACCCTGCTCCCACAAACACCAAATTCCACAAGAAGATGCCCAAAACTGAACTCAATGTATATTTCATAAAATCCATCTTCACCACTCCGGCCGGGATAGAAATTAAAGTACGTACCATAGGCAGAAGCTTGCTTACAAAAACACCAATGCATCCCTTATCCTTTAGCATCTGTATTTTTTCTTCAATTACCGGTCTTTGCTTAGGAAATTTTTTGAAATAGAATTGAAGAATCTTTTCGCCCCCGGCCCTTCCCAAAAAATAGAGCGCCCAGCTGCCTGTCAGTCCTGCTGCCACTGTAAGCACCATGACCATAAAAAAGCTGATTTCTCCTTTTGATGCCCATATCCCCGCCAAAGGCATGATAACTCCTGCTGGGAATCCCGGTAAATTCAAATATTCCAAAAGTACAATCAAAAAAATAAAAATTGCTCCATATTCAAAAAAATAATTCGTTAACGTCTGGATATTCATGGAAGTGTCCTCCTTGCTATTTTTAGGATACCCAAAAAATCTAAAGGAGGACACGATAAGAATCGAAAGATTTTCTAAAGAAAATTTAATATTTTATAAGAATTTATTCTCGAGATCTAATGAGTATTACTGCCTCAAAAGGACGCAGCTCACACTCTCTCATACTGTCACCGTAGTTGTGAAGCAGCATTTCGGCTTCCTTCCATTTATTAGAAAGAACACACGGTGCCGGACGCTCTGTAAAATTAGCACACACTAGAAGTTCTGCCTTGTCATTGGTTCTTGTATAAGCAAAAATCTGCTCATCATCTTCAAAGAGCAATGAAAATACGCCATCTACAAAGACAGAATATTCTTTTCGCAGCTGTATCAGCCTCTGGTAATAATGGAAGACGGAATTTGGATCTTTTCTCTCATCATCCGCATTTATTCTCTCATAATTTGGATTTACTGCAATCCAAGGTTCTCCAGATGTAAAGCCCGCATGCCTGCTTCCATCCCACTGCATTGGAGTACGGGCATTATCCCGACCTTTTGCATAAATTGAGGCCATAATGTCTTCACTGGGAAATCCCGCTTCCATTCTCTCTTCATACATGTGCAACGTCTCAATATCTCTATACTGACTAATATCTGCGAAACGCACATTTGTCATTCCCAGTTCTTCACCCTGGTAAATATAAGGTGTCCCCTGCATGCCGTGAAGTACAGATGCCAGCATCTTGGCCGATTCCATCCGATATGTTTCATCATCTCCCCATCTGGAGACAATACGCGGCAAATCATGATTATTCCAGAATAGACTATTCCATCCTTGTCCTTCCAGTTCTGTCTGCCATTTTGCAAGTGTTTTTTTCAATTTCACAAAGGGAAGGGGCGCTAAATCCCATTTCGTTTTACCCTCTTGCTGATCCAGTCCAATATGTTCAAACTGGAACACCATGGAAAATTCACTTCCATCCGGATTGCTGTAAAGCTTCGCCCTTTCTGTATCTGCCCCCCAGGCTTCACCAACTGTAATCAGATCCCCTTTCTGGAATGTCTCATGGCTTAACTCACGAATGAATTCATGAAGTCTTGGTCCGTTATTGGTAATCTTCAGATCCGGATCCTTTGCAATCTGATCAATGACATCCAGACGGAATCCTCCAACCCCTTTATCCATCCACCATAAAATCATGTCATAAATTTCTCGGCGCACCTCAGGGTTTTCCCAGTTAAGATCCGGCTGTTTTACTGAAAATTGATGGAAATAGTACTGATTCAGTTCCGGCACCCATTCCCATGCGGATCCCCCAAAAGCAGATTCCATATCATTTGGAAATTCTCCCTTGGTTCCATCTCTCCACACATAATAATCATGATAAGGATTATCTTTACTCTTTCTTGCTTCCTTGAACCAGCGATGCTCATCTGAGGTATGATTTAAAACAAGATCCATAATGATACGGATTCCTCTTCCTTTCGCTTTTTCAATCAATTCCTCCATATCATCCAGCGTTCCGAACATAGGATCAATATCCTGGTAATCCGAGATATCATAACCATTATCATCCTGAGGAGAACGGCACACGGGAGAGAGCCACAAAGCATCCACTCCCAATTCCTCCAGATAAGGCAGCCTTTGTATGATTCCCTGGATATCCCCGATTCCATCCCCGTTACTATCCTGGAAACTACGGGGATAGATCTGATATACAACAGCATCCTTCCACCATTTTTTCTCTGTCTTAGTCATTTTCAGCCCCTCCTTTTATCTTTCTTCGGATCAGCGTCCCGTTTTTTTCCAAAATACCGTCTTGGTATTTTCTTGAAAAGAGTATCTCTCCTTCCGGTCTTAGATTCATAGCTCTCTCTGAACAATTTAAGAGAATTTCCAACTCATTTTGATTTTCATCAAGCTTAATATATTCTACACATCTTTCATTTTCATACTCCTGTGGAAAATGAAAATACAGACTCCGGCACGCTTCCTCTTCTTTTCGCATCTGAATGAGAGCCTTTATCTGCTGTATATTTTGCTGATTTTGGGGCGTATCCAATTCATCCCATGGCATGCATCTTCTACAGTCCGGATCATGCCCGCCTTCCATGGCAATCTCTGTACCGTAATAAATACAAGGGCTTCCCGGCATAGTAAAAAGCACAGCTAACTGCTGGTAAAAAATATCCAAATCGTGGAACCGGTTCATAAGCCGTTCCGTATCATGAGAATCGAGGAGATTAAACATAACATTATTGTTCTGCTGCATATACATTGTATAACAGCGATTGATCATGTACTCAAACTCTTCTTTCTTCATGTTCTTGTCCAGAAAAAAGTCATGAATTCCACTCATCAAAGGATAATTCATTACAGAATCATATTCATCTCCCATAAGCCACTGACTTGCGTCGTGCCAGATTTCTCCCAGCAGATAAATATCTTCCTTACATCTTTTTAAGTGTTCCCGCATTTTTTTAAGGAAACGGTGAGATACCTCATTTCCCACATCAAACCGGATGCCATCAATATCATAATCCTCAATCCATCCTTCACAAATCCTGCAGAAATAGTCGATTACTTCCTCATTATTTGTATTGATCTTAGGCATCCTGTCAGCAAACGCGAAAGAATAAAATCTGCCGTCTCTGGTATCTTCATGCTTTCTGGGAACCGGCCATGTATGGACCATAAACCACTTAGCATAACGGGAATCTTTCCCCTTTTCCAGCACATCCTGCCAGGGGCCGAATTTTTGTCCGCTGTGATTAAATACAGCATCCACCATCACACGAATGCCGAGAGAATGGGCCTCCTTCACCAGCTTTGCAAAGATCTCTTTATTTCCAAAATGGGAATCAATTTTTGTATAATCAGTCGTATCATATTTGTGATTGGATTCTGCCTCCATAATCGGGTTCAGATAGATACCTGTAATTCCCAACTCCGCAAGATAAGGTAGTTTTTCGCGAATACCTTCCAGATTCCCGCCAAATCTTTCTTCATTAGTTACAGGACCTTTCCTCCAGGGAGTCAAATCATCTTCTTTTATGCTCCTTTCTCCTCTGCAGAAACGATCTGGAAAAATCTGGTACCAAACCGTATCATTAACCCATTTCGGTGTGCGGTTTACATCTGCCGGGTTCATCCACGGAACAGTAAAACACTGAAGCATACGGCCTTCCATATCCATCTGGTCCTTTGTTAGAAAACCGTCCTCGCAATAGTACCAAATTTCTTTTTCTGTATGAAGCTCAAAATAATACTTGCATCTTTTATAAGGAGGGCGAAGAGTTGTTGTCCACCAGATCTGATGGCGAAGCCGTTTTTTAAACACAATTTCTTCTCTTGTCCCTGTCCACTTTTCATTTCCTCCCAGGATTCCCGCCTCAAATGGATCTCCATGATGGATGAATACCCGTCTGACATCATATCCTGTCTTTAAATTCACCACCAAATCGTTTTCATTAAGCGCATAGCTCATCTGTTCTGATGTTTTATGATAAACTCCTGTAAATTCCATTCTTGTCCCTCTCTATTTCCGAAATATCATTTCTCCACTTAGAGACTTTAAATTTTTTCTCATCTCACTGAAATCTGGAAGCCTCCACTCCCAATTTGGAGATCCCACCGTTCCCGGCGTGTTCATATGACCTTCCTTTCCAAGTCCTAAAACATCCTGTGCTGGAACAATCGCATACTCTGCCCTGCTTTTGAAAGTATAGTAAAGTAACCTATCCTTAACAGATCCCTGACTGCATCCCTGTCTCTTTAAAAATTTTCTTACCTTACGTTTTGCTGCACAGCCTAAATTACCGTACCATTCCATCAGAGTATCATTATCATGGGTTCCTGTATAAATAATCATATTCTCGGTATCCCTAAAACTGTCGTAGGCATATTTTCCTTTGGTTTCAATGGAAAACATAAGAATTTTCATTCCCTTTAAATGATAATGTTCCTTTAATGTCAAGACTTCCGGACGCAGCTCTCCCAGATCCTCTGCTACCAATTCCACATCCGGCAGCTTTTCAGTCAGCATATCAAGCACATCATATCCCGGTGCCTCAATCCATTCACCCTCGATTGCCGTGGGGCACGTAGCGGGAATTTTCCAATATGTGTCAAAAGCACGGAAATGATCAATGCGCACAATATCAAAAAGCTTTCCGCTATATCCGATTCTCTCCTGCCAGAATCTATAGCCATTCTCTTTCATATATTCCCAGTCATAGATCGGATTTCCCCATCTTTGCCCTGTCTCACTGAAATAATCCGGCGGAACACCCGCAATGAAAATGGGGCGTCCATCTGTATCTAAAAGGAAGTTGTCCTTCCCACCCCATACATCTACAGAATCCACACCGACATAAAAAGGGACATCTCCCATAATCCTTATGCCGCTGTCGTTTGCCGCCTTTTTCACCTTCATCCACTGCTCATAGAATTTGTACTGAAGAAAGATCTGGAATTCCACCTCTTTCTTCTCATCTTCTATCAGCTCCCGGTGCTGATAGAGCCAGTTTTTATCCTCTTCTTTCCACTCATTCCAGCACTTTCCTCCATTTGAAGCTTTCAGCGCCCGAAAAATACCATATTCCCTCACCCAGTCCTGAGAGACAAATGCTTGAAACTCTGGCAATTTCTCCAGATTTCTCTGGCAAAAATTATGATAGGCTTCTCTTAGATATGGCAGTTTAAAGGAACGGACTGCATCATAGTCCACTCTCTTTTCTTTTTCCCGAAAGGGCTGAGGAAGGCATGTCAAAAGCCCCTCCTCTTGTAAAATTTCCAGACTGATATACAGTTCATCTCCTGCATAAGAAGAATATGGCTGGTACGGAGAATTTCCGTACCCTACCGGATTCAGAGGCAGGATCTGCCATATTTTCACACCACTTTCTTTCATCATATCAATCCATTGATATGCGCTGCTTCCCAATTCTCCAATTCCTGTTTGAGAAGGGAGGGATGATACCGGCATCAGTATTCCTGTCTGTCTCATCGTTTCATACCTCCTGCTGTTTATGATAAATGCCAGATATCTCTGTCATACTCTGCAATAGTACGGTCGGAAGAGAAAAATCCCGCTTTGGCAATGTTCACAAGCATCTTCTTTGCCCAGCTCTTTTCCTCTTCATAATCATCCAGCATCCGCTCTTTTGTACGGATATAATCTTTTACATCCAGAAGTGTCATAAACCAATCTTTTCCTACAATTTCTTTGTAAAGTCGTCCAAGATTCACTGGATCACCAATACGGATCAGTTCTTTACTAATAATAAAGTCTACCAGCTCTTCCACCATTGGGTCATTTTCGTAAATTTCCTTTGAACTGTAGGATGCATTTGCATACAGATCGATAACCTTTTCCGACTTTTCGCCGAAAATATAAATATTGTCATCGCCCACCAGCTCGTGAATCTCCACGTTGGCTCCATCTTCTGTTCCAAGTGTTACTGCTCCATTCAGCATAAATTTCATATTGCCTGTTCCGGATGCCTCCTTGGATGCGAGGGAAATCTGCTCTGAAATATCACATGCCGGAATCAGTTTTTCTGCTTTTGTTACATTATAATTTTCCACCATTACAATACGAAGATACTTCTTCACCTCTGGATCGTTCTCAATCAGTTCCTGAAGGCAGAGAATCAGATGAATGATATCTTTTGCAATGGTGTAAGCCGGAGCAGCTTTTGCACCAAAGATCATAGTAATCGGGCGTTTTGGAAGATTCCCCTTCTTAATTTCCTTGTACTTATAAATAGCATAGAGTGCATTCATCTGCTGTCTCTTATACTCATGAAGTCGTTTAATCTGAATATCAAACACAGAATTATCATCAATCTCAATTCCCTGTGTCATCTGCAAATAGTTTTTAAGTTCCGTTTTTGCTTCCTTTTTGATTTCTTTTAACCGTGCCAGTACAGTTTCGTCATCCTGGTATGCTAAAAGTTTCTCAAGCTGGGCTGCATCCTTTACAAAACCTTCTCCGATCAATTCCTTTAAATAGTCTGCCAGTCTGTGATTACAGTGCAAAAGCCATCTGCGGAATGTAATACCGTTGGTCTTATTGTTAAATTTTGCAGGATAGATATCGTAAAATGGTTTCAGTTCAGATTCTTTGAGAATTTCTGTATGAAGTGCAGCAACACCATTGACCGCATATCCGTAATGAATATCAATATGAGCCATATGAACCCTGTTTTGCCCGTCAATAATATAAACTCTCTCATCGTGGTAATCTCTTCTGATTCTCGCATCCAGATCATAAATAATCGGCATAAGCTGAGGCACAACCTGCTCCAGATATGCAACCGGCCATTTTTCCAGTGCTTCTGCCAGAATCGTATGGTTTGTGTAAGCACAGGTCTTTCTTACCACGTCCACAGCAGTGTCCATATTGAATCCTTTTTCTGTCGTCAATATTCGGATCAATTCCGGAATAACCATCGTCGGATGGGTGTCATTAATCTGAATACATACATGTTCATGCAGATGATAAAGATTTATTCCTTTTTCTTCTGCTTCCTTGATAATCAGCTGTGCAGCATTGCTGACCATAAAGTACTGCTGATAAATCCGAAGAAGCTGACCGGCCTCATCACTGTCATCCGGATAAAGAAATAATGTCAGATTCTTCTGAATATCTGCCTTGTCAAACTGAATTCCGTCATGAATCATCCCTTCATCCACTGTATCCAGATCAAAAAGATGCAGTTTGTTGCATCCACTTTCATACCCCGGCACATCAATATCATACATAGTAGAGGTCAACGTAAAATCTTTAAAGGGAACCTGAAAATGACGATCTGTCTTAGTCAGCCAGCTGTTTTCCGTAATCCATGGATTTTTCTCTTCCCATTGCTTATGATCAGAAAACTTCTGCAAGAAAAGTCCCTCGTGATAATTCAGTCCTACTCCATCTCCGGCAAGTCCCAATGTGGCAATCGAATCAAGAAAACATGCCGCAAGCCGGCCAAGGCCGCCGTTTCCAAGTGATGGTTCCGGTTCTATCTCCTCAATCTGTGTAAGATCATGTCCGTATTTTTTCAATACCTCTCTTGTCTCTTCAAAAAGTCCCAGATTGATCAGATTATTTGACAAAAGCTTTCCGATGAGAAATTCTGCTGAAATATAATACAGCTTTCTATTTCCTGTATTCGCCTTCATATCTTTCATTTTATCTTTTGTGACACAAAGAAGCGCTGTATAAATCTCTTCCTTAGACGCTTCCTTCAGTCCTTTATGAAATTTTTCCTGTAATATCATTTCCAATGCCTGCTCCATTTTTATCTCCTTTCTATAAATCACGTTGCAGTGATCTTCTATTATCATATACTATTTTTCAAGATTTTCATATACCTGAAGCTTCACATGATTTTTCCCTTATTCGCCATTTGTTTCGTATTGTTTCGCTACATATCAATCATAACTCTCATTTTCGTTTTAGTCAACCATTATAACAATCAAAATTGATATTCCTACACTTTATATGATCACATGCCTCGTTTTTCCCCGGTAATCTGTTGATTTTCCAACTTTTCCTAGATATAATAGGAACAGATATTTTTACATAGGAGGGCTGCTTTCAATGGTTAGAATACAAGATATTGCTGATAAACTGGGCATTTCTAAAGGAACTGTTTCTAAAGCGCTTAACGGTGCTACGGACATTAGCGAAACTTTACAAAAAACTGTACTTGAAACAGCAGTCGAATTGGGATATACAAAAATAAGACGTCCCGGCGGTGTGCGCCGGCTTTGTATTTTAATTGAAAATATGGATTATACACAGCCCCATGACTTTGGGTATGAGATTATTTTGGGATTTCGGCAGATGGCAGAGCCTGCCGGCTATTCAGTAGATATTATTCCGGTGACGGAAAAACTTCAGAAATCTTATTCTTACGATACATTTATGTTAAAAAACGACTATCTGGGAGCCTTTATCCTGGGATTTTCGTTAAGCGACCCCTGGATGAAGGATTTCCACACAAGCCATACTGCCACTGTACTCTATGACAATTATATAACAGCAAATCCCCACATTGGATATGTGGGGATTGATAATAGTGAAGGTATGGAACTTGCCGTCTCTTACCTGAAACAGCAAGGACATAAGAAAATCGGCTATTTAAGCCATGCTCTTGGCTCCTACATTATGCAGATTCGCCATAAAGCTTTCTTCACTTCTCTTCGACAAAATGGGCTGAAAAGTGATCCTACTTATGCCGGAAGCTCCTACTATATTACACAATGTATGGAAAAGCATCTTCCCCGGCTTTTAAATCTCGGAGTAACTGCTATCATCTGCAGCCACGATCTCATTGCTAACGCTGCTATGATCCAATGTCAGCAGATGGGTTACCGCATTCCAGATGATATCAGCATTATCGGATTTGATGACCTTCCAATCTGCGCCTATACCGCACCTCCTCTTACAACGGTGCGTCAAGAGCGAATACAGCTTGGCAAAAGCGGTTACTATGCACTGGAAAGCCTGATAAATGAAGTAGCAATCGGTACACTCCTGCTTCACGCAAGTCTGATTGTCCGAAATTCCACCGGGCCTGCAAAAATACCGGAACAACAGTGAGACAGACCAAAATCTCTCTTTTTTGTTTTAGCAGTACAGTTCATTTTTCTTTCTAACAGAACATGCCTGTTCAATTTTCTGCGCAACGGCGGCTGCTGCCGCTGCGTTTATTTTTCTTGCCCCTGCAGGACATACTGCTACGCACCGCATACAGGAAATGCATTTCTCTTCATCTGCATCCTTTAAATGAGCAAAAGAGATGGCCTGTGCAGGACATTGCTTTGCACAAATTCCACATTCTTCACAGTCTTCCCCTGCTTTTGGTATCATTGGTACAGGTTTAGATTCCTTATATGGCCGATTTCCCGGCACTTCAACGTCCATTTCCTCCTTATCTTCTTGAATTTTCTTTCGGATTCTCTTTGCAAACTCCTTCAATTCTTCTTCATCTAGGCTATCCGGCCTTCCTGCAGCATATTGATGTATAATGGAATGTTCCGCAACGGCAGCAACAGCAGCAATTATTTTAAAACCACATGCTTTCGCCAAGTCCAACAACTCCGTTAACGTATCTTCATACGCTCTATTTCCATATACACACACAAGTACACATTTTGCACCATTCCCCTGAATCTGGCTAAGTCTTTTAGCCGCAAGGCCGGGAACACGTCCTCCATAGGAAGGCACTGCTATTAGCGCTACTTCATCCTTTTCCATCGAAATGCGTTCAAACTCAACTGTGGCATCCGTCAGGTCTATCTCTATACTCTCTATGCCGCATTCTCTTACAAGGAGATCTGCCACCTTCTTTGTTCCTCCTGTCGGGCTGAAAATCAGTTCTTTTCCTTTCATTTTTACCATTCCTTTCCATCTGCGAATTATCTCAATTAAGAGGCCGAAAATATAAGTTCACACTTGCTTTGCGTTCCGCAGGCAGCAAAATACTTTTCTTCCAGAGGGATCCATTTGTCTCGAAAATCATCGATACACCCTTTATTCCGGTGACTGATACGCTGCATCTGCAAATCGGCGTCAATTGTCAGGAAGATATGAAGATCATAATATTTCCATAAAACCGGATGGCAGCTATAAGATCCTTCTACAATAATAATCTGCTCCGGTTCGATATATCTGCCTTTTCCGAAATCCTGTCTATGACAGTCATAGGGCTTGTAGAAACAGGTCTTTCCTCTTGCCAACGGCTCCATAACCTCTTTCAGGAACCGTTCATAATCTACATTTCCACCAGGCCTTTGCAGTCGCTCCCAGGTTCTTTGTTCCGGTCTCAGAAAAAAATCATCCATATGGATTACACTACCACCGCATTGTTTTTGCAATTGTGCTGCAAACGTTGTTTTTCCCGACGCACATCTGCCGTCTATCGCAATAAAAATAGACTCCTTGTGTTTCAGAAGGTTATCTGCTTTTACAAGTGTTTTTTCAATCCAGTCCATTATTTATCTCTTCCTCTCTTTGGCATAAATAAAGAGACATCCCTGTCTTTTCCAACGCCAGCAATTTTTCTTTCTTATCTATCCCGCCCGCATATCCTGTCAGGCTTCCCCCTGCTCCCACAACTCGGTGACACGGAACAAGGATTGAAATGCCGTTTCTTCCTACTGCTCCGCCTACTGCCTGGGCTGACAGACTTTTTTTCCCTCTTTTTTGTGCAAGTTTTCTTGCAATCTCGCCGTAAGTCATAGTCGCACCGTACGGGATAGCACATAAAATCTCCCATACTTCCTTTTGAAAATCAGTTCCCGTAAATCGTAACGGTACAGAAAAATCCGGCTCTTTTCCCGAAAAATACAGATCCAACCACTGTTTTGTTCTCTCAAAAATAGGGATTTCCTTTTCTTCATGCTGTTCATCCAAATGCAGGGCAAAATATTTCTGCCCCTCAAACCATAATCCAGTCAAAAATCCTGTTTCTGCCGCCAAAAGAATATTACCTATAGGTGACTTATAATGACTTATGTACTGCATATCCCATCTCCATTTCCACATTTATGTCGGACGTTTCTTCTTAGGTGCATAATCCTTCATATCCGGAATGGCTCCTCCTGCCACCGCCCAGAGATAGAGGCTCGCGACACTGCAATAAGGGCTAAAACGTCTGCGGTACTTTTCAAATAATTTTTTATCAATTTTCCTGTGATGGTAAACCATTCGAAGCCCTCTTTGGATTGCCAGATCATCAAAGCTGAAAATGTCTGGACGCTGCAAACAAAACAGCAAAATCATTTCTGCCGTCCACACACCAATTCCTTTTAAAGATGACAGTTGTGCAATTGCTTCTTTATCAGACAGAAAAGATATCTGATCAGGGTGAAATTCTCCGTTTCTCACTTTATCTGCAAAGTCTTTTATATACTCTGCTTTGCGAAAAGAAATCCCAAAGGACTGCAGCTTTGAACTCTCCGCAGTCCCAATACTTTCTGCATCTATACTGCCAAGTCCCTCCCTCATCCGACTCCAGATCGTAGCCTGCGCCTTCGTAGATATCTGTTGCCCCACAATATGATGAACAACCGCGGAAAATAAATCATCATCTACTTCCCGATAAACATGGCCAATTTGATCTATGATTTCCCCTAATACTTTGTCCTTACTCTTTAAATATTCTACTTCTCTGTCACCGTATGTAAAATACAAGCTATATACCTTCCTTTACTCTAATACTTTATCAAACATAGTATAATTATATCACACCTGAAAGAAATTTTGTTATCCTTCAAACCTTTGAAAAGATAGCACAGAGCACTTCCTTTGGTAACTGTGATTCAATCACTGAACATTCTTTTATTTTCTGACATACTATAGAAAACAGATAAGAAAGGAGTCCTGATTATGAAATTTGAATTAGATGAACGGCTCACTGCTTACATGCAGGAAAATGACCATAGAAATATTTTAATCACCCCAGAGATGTGCAACACATGAGGCGGCCCCAGAGTGACTATATCAGCAAGATTTGTTGATTCGGAAGAAACAAATAGATTAAAGAGCAACAGCTTTTTAAGCTTTTCTCATGAATTCGGAGAAATCCTTATACGCCGCATCCCATTCAGTATGAGCGAAACAGTAAAACTGGGGCTCTCAAGATTCTTTAAAAAAATTACTGTAGAAGGAATTTATTCCGTATAGGAGACAGCCAAAGGCTGCCTCCTTTTATACTTTTTCATTCAATAATTTATTTATTCTTTCTACAGGAAAATGATCTTCCACATCTATCACTTCAAATAAATTAAATGGCAACTCCGTCTCACCAATGAAAGAAAGATATTCATTCACCGCCCTGCGGTCAATCATAATCTTACCACGCCCCGCCCAATGACGGTTACTTTCTTTCTTTTTCAAACCAGAAATCCAATATTCATCACCATTTTCAATATCAATATAGTTTGAATAATTCCCATTATTCTTTTGAAAAGCACGGTCATTAAAATAAATGGTTTTTTTACTTTTTGAAGTTTGCACATAGCCAATCCATGCAGGTCCATCATCCGAATAACCTGTTTTCAGCTCGATATACATTAAATCTCTTATCATTTCTAATCCCTCTAAATTTGAATTAATCCCTACAAATTAATCTCTATGTTGTACTTTTCATCAATAAGTATATATTTTGCATTGTACTTTTCCGGGGGACACAAAAGCCCCTGAAGCAAGCCATTCCACAGGCTTTTCAGGGGCTTTCAAGTTCTTTTAGTTTATGAGATTACATTCCCATCTGTTTTGCAACTTCTGCTGCAAAATCTTCTTCTTTCTTTTCAATTCCTTCTCCGGTCTCAAAACGAATGAATTTCTTCACTGTCATGTTAGCACCGTTCTCTTTTGCAACTTTTTCTACATATTTTCCAACTGTAAGGTCGCTGTCCTGAACGTATACCTGATCTAACAGACAGATTTCTTTCATCTCTTTGTTAAGACGTCCGATGATCATTTTCTCAATGATATTTTCCGGCTTATTCGGATTTTCCAACTTAGCCTGTGCAAGCAGGATTTCTTTTTCATGATCGATGTATTCCTGGGAAACTTCTTCACGGGATACATACTTCGGAGACATAGCTGCAACCTGCATAGCTACATTTTTCAGGCAAGCCTTGATCTCATCATTAACAACATCTGTGTCTGCCTCAACCAGAACACCAATACGTCCGCCGCCGTGGATGTAAGCTACTGCACATCCATCAGTTACGATCTTCTCAAATCTTCTGATGCTTAAGTTTTCTCCGATAATGGAAATTTTCTCTGTCAATGCATCTTTTACTGTCTTGGATGTATCTTCATTCCAAGCTTCAGCCATAAATGCGTCCATATCCTTGGAATCGGATGCGATTGCCTGATTAACAACAGCTTTTACAAATGCCTGGAAATCAGCATTTTTTGCAACAAAGTCTGTTTCAGAGTTAACTTCAACAATTGCTGCTGTTTTGTCATCTTTTACTTCAGCCATTACAATACCTTCAGCAGCGATTCTTCCTGCTTTTTTCACAGCCTTTGCTTCGCCGTTCTTTCTCAGGTATTCGATTGCTTCGTCCATATTTCCATTTGTTTCATTAAGAGCTTTTTTGCAGTCCATCATTCCAGCGCCTGTCAGTTCTCTTAATTCTTTTACCATACTAGCTGTAACTGCCATTTTTTCATTCCTCCGTCGAAATCTTATTTATGAAAGTGTTTCAATTAAGCCTCTACTGTTTCTTCAACTTCTTCAGCCTGATCTTCGTAAGCTTCTTCACCTTCTACATACTCTTCTTCGTAACCTGTTTCTCCCTGGTTTGCCTCAATAACAGCATCTGCCATTTTAGAAACGATCAGTTTTACTGCACGAATTGCATCATCATTTCCCGGGATCACATAATCCAGTTCTTCCGGATCACAGTTTGTATCTGCAATACCGATAAGCGGAATACCAAGTGTATGCGCTTCCTGAACACAGATTCTTTCCTTCTTCGGGTCAACGATGAAGATTGCATCCGGCAGTCTCTTCATTTCTTTGATTCCGCCAAGGTTCTTTTCCAGTTTTTCCCATTCTTTCTTAAGCTGGATAACTTCTTTCTTAGGCAGTACATCAAATGTTCCATCTTCTGCCATTGCTTCGATTTCTTTCAGACGGTTTACTCTGCTCTTAATTGTCTTGAAGTTTGTGAGCATTCCACCCAGCCATCTTTCATTTACATAGAACATACCGCAACGCTCTGCTTCTGTCTTGATCGCATCCTGTGCCTGTTTCTTTGTTCCTACGAACAGGATTGTTCCGCCTTCTGCTGCGATATCGGAAATTGCCTGATATGCTTCATCTACTTTTCCTACAGATTTCTGAAGGTCAATGATATAAATACCATTTCTTTCTGTGTAGATGTACGGAGCCATTTTAGGGTTCCATCTTCTTGTCTGATGTCCAAAATGAACACCTGCTTCTAAAAGTTGTTTCATTGAAATAACACTCATGTTTCTTTCCTCCATTTGGTTTTGTTCCTTCCGTACATTTCATTTCCTATAAAACCGGCTTTCGAATCCGCTATGGTTTAAAAAGCTTAGGCACCTTTACAGGCAGACATGTACGTGTTTTTTTGCGACTTGAATATAATACCATAAAAAAATGCCGGATGCAAGAGTTTTTCTGGCTTTCCGGCACTTTTACAATCATTTTTTTCGGTTACAGAACTCGTCTCACACAGCGGAGCTGTCTGTATGTACAACTTGGCCACTCTACAATTCCTACCTTTTCAGATGAAGCATGGATAATTCCTCCGGTTCCGTTGTAGATACCGACATGTCCATAGTATACAAGTAAATCTCCGGCCTGTGCCTGTGAAAGTGGAACCTCCACACCTGCATATGCCTGTGAACTGTCAGTTCTTCCAAGGCTTACTCCAAATTTTGCATAAATCTGCTGTGTAAATCCGGAGCAGTCAATTCCATTTGTCAGACTGTTTCCCCCAAGCACATATGGATTCCCAAGGAATTGCCTTGCATATGCTACAACTGCCCATCCATCTGTTCCCTGTGGAGGTACAATTGAAGAATCTCCGCCTGATGAACTTCCGCCATTACTTTCGTCAGATCCTGCATTTCCATTTTCAGGAGTAGTGGTATCTGGCTGTGATTGGTTCTCATTTTGTGCTGCCTGTGCTGCCTGCTCTGCCTCCTGCTGACGTTTTTCTTCCTCTGCTTTCTGGGCGGCTACTGCCTCCTGAATGCTTGCATCCAACTGGGCAATCTCAGACTGTTTTCCATCTATCATGGAATTAAGTGAAGCCTTATCTTCCTCCAACTGTGCCTGCATCTCTTCCAAAGATTCTGCCTCTTTCTGAAGAGTGGCGGACAACTCTTCTACCTTCTTTGTGGTTGCTTCACATTCTGCCTGCTTTTCTCTATCGTATTCATGTACATTTTGTATGTATTCTGCTTTATTAATCAAATCGGAAAAATTTTCAGCTGAAAGAAGAATTTCCAGTTCATTCCCATTTCCTGCTTCATACATGTACTTAATCCGCTTTTTCATATCCTCAAACTGTTGCTGCTGCTGCACAATTGCTTCTTCCAGATCGACATTGGCCTTTTCTATCTCTTCTTGCTTTTCTGTAAGATCATTTTCCAGTGTATTAATCTTATCAAGAATGCTTGTCAACTGGCTCTGCAAAGATACTACTTCCCCTTCCGCAGCTGCTTTGTCATTCTGCAGATCATCTACAGATGGTTCTGCAAAAACAGGGCATACTACCATGGAGCTTACTACCATTGCTGTAATAGATGCCTGTACTATTTTTTTCTTCATACTCTCCCACCTTATCTATATACTGTTGTCTTATCTTCATTCAACGCTTCCCCTGGACGCGTTCTTACCCTAATTTATATTTATACAGAATAAGCATACAACAATTTATCTTCAATTTCAACAAGTTTCCCGACATATTCAGAAAAACATAAGGCAATCACCACCAAAAAAAGGAAGACAGCTTCTTTGCCGTCCTCCTTCTTAACTTTTATATTTACCAGCATCTTCTGTACCATGGACTACCGTAAACACTGGCGACTTTCACTACGTCTCCTGGTTTTGGAGCGTGTATCATCATTCCTCCACCTATATAGATACCTACATGGCTTCCATAACATACAATATCTCCCGGCTGTGGATCTGTTACTGCCACTCCACATCCGCCTTGTTCGTAGGATGTTCTGGGAAGTGAAATTCCTGCAACCGAATGACAATACTGTACAAGCCCTGAACAGTCAAAAGCTACCCCCGGAGTAGAACCGCCATATACGTAAGGAACTCCTAACTGGCTGTAAGCTGCATTTACAATCGCCTGTGCCACAGAAGTATTTCCTGACGAAGAATTTCCTGATGAGGAGCCATTTCCTGACGAGGAATTATTTCCCGATGAAGAACCATTTCCTGATGATGCATTACCGGAAGAATTATCAGAGGATGTATCATTATCAGCTGCAGCCTGCTGTCCATTCTCATTTCCGCCATTATCCTCCTGCTCTGCTGCCTCTTCTTCCTCTCTTTGTGCAGCTTCTTGCGCCGCCGCTTCAGCTGCAGCCGCAATCTGCTCATCAAAATCGGCGATTTCTGCCTTCTTTTCTGTCAAAGTCGCATTCAGGTTTTCTTCTTCTTGCTCATACTCTTGCTGCATCTCCTGCTGCTTCTTCTGTTCGCTCTCCAGCGTTTCTTTCAATTCTTTTATTTCTGCTTCGGTCTCCTCAAGTTCTTCCAACTTTTGTCGGTCATATGTATGAACGCTCTGAATATATTCTGCTTTATTTACTAAATCCGAAAAATCTTCTGCTGATACAAGCGTTTCCAGAGAACTCAATTCCCCATTTTCATACATATATTTAATTCGAAGCTTCATGGAATCGTATTGTTCTTCCGCTTTTTCCTCTGCTTCTTTCAAGTCTTCCTCAGCCTGAATAATTTTCTCCCCTGTCTCGATCAGCTTCTCTTCCATTTTGCCAATCTTAGTAAGAAGTTCTGTCAGCTGCTCCTGCAAAGATTCTGCTTCTTCTGCAGCTGAGGCTTTTTTATTCTCCAGCTCCGTTGTTGATGGCGCGGCAAGTACCGGTGTTACAAATAAAGAACTGATTACAACTGTCGTTACTAATGTTTTCCCTATTCTGTTCATCTTAACCATATCCCTTTTAATTATTCACCATTGATGTCGTTTTCTGTTGCTGTATTCCCCCCACACTTCAACATAAGCTATTATAAAATAGAAAATGTAAAAACTCAATAATATTTTTAATATTTTTGTAATATTTCGTAATATTTAAATCATTTCTTGAATCGGTTTCTCATCTATACGCTGCATCAACACAAATATACTGGAAGCAACTGCCGCACAAACAACTGTGATTACTCCCATTCTCACAGGCTGCTGTAACATCCAGTCATACGCCGCTGTCTCTGTCGCTGCTATGGAAACAAGATTCATCACCATATGCCCCAGCACAGGAGCCTTAACGGATCCATACTTTTCATACAGATAACACAGCACCATTCCCATTACAAATGCATAAAGTATCTGAACCATGTTTCCATGAATCACGGCAAAAATCAGGGATGCAGAAACTGCCGAACGCATAAAACCTGCTCTTTGGCGCATCCGCCTAAACATTACTCCACGGAATACCAATTCTTCTGCCATAGGCACCAAAATACCGAGACAAACCACCTGTACAGGAAGAGAGGCGCTGTAAAGAGCCTCCGAAGTTTGCTCATAGCTTGCACTCAAAGATTGAAGATTTCCAATAATGATCAGATTATTTATACCGATACACAAAACAGCAGATATACCAATCACACCTGCATATTTCCATAAGGAAGCCTTTCTATTTTGTAAAATACCCATAATTTTTTCATTTTTTCTATCACGATAAAACAAAAAAAGCATGATAGGAATCACAATCAACGCACTGATCCCTTCCAGCAATGTAGTATACTGCATAATCTGCTCTGTTATAGTCATCGACATATTCATCATAGCATCCTGATTCTGCATTGCCCCTATCGCCTCATCATAGTGATTCGACATGTAAAAAAAGCTGTATAATCCTGCAGCCGCCATGCTGACAACCATACTGACAATAATTTTGATGATCAGAGGCCGAAAGACATACCATACCCCATTTTTATGTACTCTGGGCATTGTAGGCATGGGTGCTTTCTTTTGTTCATCTTTCTTGCGTTCCTGCCCCGAATCAAAGGATCCTGGATCCGTTCCGGGATTTTCCCATGGATTACTCATATATATTTTTGTTCCTCACTTTCCAAAAGTTAATATGTGACAATGCACAAATCTTCTGATTTTCTTATTCTACTGCTCATTTACAAAAGTTTCAATTAAAAAAGTATAAACTCTCCCCACCATTGAACTCTGCTGCCCAATCCGTTTTCATTTTCTTTACTTTCTTCGCCTTAGGCCATATAATAATAAATAGAATTTCCAGGAAAGGAGTTTAATAATATGGAAGATCAGAAACAGCGCGTTTATGACGCACTGAATAAACTCGGCATTAAATACGAAGTCGTAGAGCATGAACCTGTTCACACTATGGAAGATATGGATCGCCTCGGACTCCCTGAAAAAGGTACCCTGTGCAAAAATCTTTTTCTTCGGGATTCCAAAGGAAAACGCCATTTCCTTGTTACCTGCGACGAAAAGAAAAAGGTGGATTTAAAATCTCTGGGACGAGCACTTGGTGCCGGCAATCTAAGTTTTGCTTCCGAGGAACGCCTGGAACAGTACCTTGGCTTAAAACAAGGAAGTGTTTCACCTTTCGGCCTTATGAATGATGCAGATCACGCAGTAGAATTTTTCATTGACAAAGATCTGTCTCGCTGTAAAAGCCTTGGGATTCATCCTTTAGAAAACACAGCTACTGTTTTCCTGTCTTTTAAAGATCTGGACAAATTTCTGTGGGATCTGGATGTAGACGTCATAAAAATAAAACTGTAAAACAGCATAATAGCCGCAAATGTAAAAAGGACATGGCTTTTTCCATGTCCTTTTCTTTTATCTTGTTTTCAAATACTCTTCGATAAGATTCTGCTTCCCACTTAAACTTCCCTGAACCATCTCCGGTTTTCCACCGCCCCGGCCGGTAAATTTTTCATTCAACTCTTTTCCCAGAGGGCGGACATCTTCTTTCCGACTTCCAATTACATAGCGGTAACCAGATTCCTCGTTTCCGGCAAATACCGCTGCAATTGCAGCCCCTCTATCCAGAAGTGCATTCATTAATTCTCTCGGTGCATTGCCTTCCAGTGTACTGTCAAAAAAGCAGGTAACCCCTTCTCTTATTGATATATCTTCTGCCTGATATTTTAAAAGTTTCTGCTGAATAAAGACAGCCTTATTTTTCCAGTCATCTCTTTCTTCCTTTAGTTTTTCCACTGCCTTTGAAATATCATTTTCTTTTTCACACAAAAGGCTTCCTATCGCTTTTGCATTCTCTTGTTTTATCCGATAATCTCTAAGGGCGCGGAACCCACACAACATGGTAATCCGCTCTCCTCCCTTGTAATTCATTCTGCCTACCAGCTTAACCAGGCCAATCTCCCCTGTTTTCTTTACATGAGGCGCACAGCAGGCACAGACATCAAACCCTGGAATCTTTACAATTCTAACCTGACCTTCTATCTCAATTTTGCTTCGGTAATCCATGGAAGCAAGTTCTTGTTTTGACGGATAAAGGGTCTGGACTTCCAGGTTTAAAGCCACTGCTCTGTTAGCCTCCCATTCAATCTCCATCAGTTCTTCCATTGTAATTGGTCCATTAAAATCCATGGTGCAGTAATCGCTTCCTAAATGAAAGCCCACATTATCGTACCCAAAGCGCGCATGGACAAGCCCGGAAACAATATGTTCTCCTGTATGCTGCTGCATCTTCTCAAAACGCTCTTCCCAGTTTATTTTCCCATGAACAATTTTCCCTGCTTCCAATGCCTGGTCGGTAATATGACAGATGATTCCCTGTTTTTCCCTTACATCAGAAACTACAGCCTCATCCAGCCATCCTGTATCCGCATACTGACCGCCTCCTTCCGGGAAAAAGGCTGTCTGATCCAGAATGATGCTGTATCCATTTTTATCCTTTTCACAAGAGAGTACTTTTGCATCAAATTCCTTCATGTGGCTGTCTTGATAAAAAAGTTTCTCCGTCTGACCAATCTCCATATATTGTCTACATCCTTTCCGGTGCCTCAAAGCCAAGTATATCTATACATGCCTCCAGAACTCTCTTGGTCAGAATCAGAAGGGCAATGTAGCTTTCCTGTACCTTCTCATCCTCTTCAGCCAAAATTTTTGTTTCATGATAGAAACGATTGAACGCATTTGCAAGATCATAAATATATGCGCAGATTTTATGGGGTGCCGTCTCTTCATACGCCGTCTCCATAACCGCATTGTATTTTGCAATTTCCAACATAAGTGCCTTTTCACTGTCACTGTGAGCACCGCTGACTGCAAGGCCGGTAAGAGCCTTTCCCATTTCCTCGTACTTATGAAGAATGGATTTAATTCGCACAATAGTATACAGAATATATGGACCTGTATTTCCTTCAAATGAAGTAAATCGGTCAACATCAAATACATAATCTTTACTTGCCTGATTAGATAAATCACCGTACTTAATAGCAGACATTCCTACAATTCTAGCTGTCTCCTTTGCTTCTTCATCACTAACTGTCCGGTTATCTGTTATTTTACGGTACATCTCTTCATTGATTTCGCGAATCAGGTTTTCCAGGCGCATAACGCCCCCTTCTCTTGTTTTAAATGGCTTACCATCTTTGCCATTCATTGTACCGAATCCAAGAAAACGAAGCCTTGTCTCCTCTGGAACAATTCCTGTCTTTTTTGCAGCCCTAAATACCTGTGTAAAATGGAGTTCCTGACGTTTATCTACTACATAAATCACCTGATCCGGATGATAATCTTTCTCCCTCTGAACCAACGTAGCAAGATCTGTTGTTCCATACAAAGAAGCACCGTCTGATTTCTGGATCATACATGGAGGAATTTCTTTTGTGTCCGTTTCCTCTTTTACATCAATGACAAGCGCCCCTTCGTCTATTCTTGCGAACCCTTCTTCTTTCAGCCTTTCAATCATATCCGGGATGTATGCCTGTGCATCTGCCTCCCCTTTCCACAAATCAAAATCTACATTTAAATTAGCATAATTTTTCTTCAAATCCGTCACTGAAACCTGCATAATATGTTTCCAGATGGCAGTATATCCTCTGTGTCCGTTCTGAAGTAAATAGGTAGCATGCAATGCTTCTTCTCTGTACTCCTCATGTTCTTTGGCATAGGCGCTTGCTGTAGGATAGATCTCTTCCAGTTCCCCAATCGTAAATGGTGCCTCACTTGGATATTCTCCCTGGAAATTCTCATCGAAATAAGGAAGATTGGGCTGCCGCTTCTTCAACTCTGTAATAATCAGACCCATCTGATATCCCCAATCCCCCATATGAATATCTCCAAGCACTTTATGGCCCATGGCTCTGCAAATTCTCTTTACACTTTCTCCAATAATTGCTGATCTAAGATGTCCTACATGGAGAGGCTTTGCCACATTTGGTCCGCCGTAATCAATGACGATCATCTCCGGTTTTTCTGTCTTTTCCAGACCAAGAGTGTCCTCTTCGGCCATATCATTCAGATAAGATGCCAGATATTTATCATTTATTTTCAGATTAATAAATCCAGGATTAACTGCTTCCGCCTCGGAAACACAGCCTTCATTTCCAATTTGAGATACCACATCTTTTGCAATCATAATCGGTGCTTTTTTGTACGTTTTAGCCCCTGCCATTGCCCCATTACACTGGTATTCGCACAAATCCGGACGATTTGACAATGTTACTTTTGCATAAGCCCTGTCATACCCTGCTTTTTCAAAAGCTTCTTCCATCTCCTCTGTTATCATATCCAAAAGCTTTCTCATCTTTTTTCCTCCATTCATATTTCATCGGCTTCATAGCAACGAATTTCCGCCACTTCATCTGCCGTTTCTTATTACAATGCCTTTTAATTCATTTTACAGTCTACCATAATTCCCCTTTTCTCTCAACATCTCTCTTTTGACAAACTCGTTTTTTCCTTGCCATTTTTATAAAATTATGCTAGCGTTGATATACATCTCCCTTTGAATTTATGCTTTAGAGGGAAAATAAAACAGTAGAAAGAAGGAATGTTATGATCATTGGTTCTCATGTAGGAATGAGTGGAAAGGAAATGCTCCTTGGTTCTGCAAAAGAGGCTGTTTCTTATGGTGCCAGCACTTTCATGTTCTACACCGGAGCCCCGCAGAACACAAAACGCCGGGATATCAGCGAGCTTAATATTGATCCGGCATGGAAATATATGGAAGAACATGGAATCGAACAAATCATTGTCCATGCCCCTTATATAATAAATCTTGCAAACACCGTCAAACCGGAAACTTATGAACTGGCCGAAGAGTTTTTAGCTTTGGAGCTTACCCGTACGGCTGCATGCAAAAGTTCTACGCTAATCCTTCACCCTGGTGCTCATGTAGGAGCCGGACTTGCCGCCGGTACTGCTCAGATCATTCGCGGTCTGAATCACATCCTTACCCGGGAAACAGAAGTAAATATTGCTTTAGAAACCATGGCTGGAAAAGGTACAGAAATTGGCCGTAATTTTGAGGAGCTTGCCCGCATATACGATGGCGTTGTATATAATGACAAACTTCGGGTATGTTTTGATACTTGTCATGTAAGCGATAGTGGATATGATATTAAAAATAATTTTGATGGAGTCATCGATGAATTTGACCGTATTCTAGGCAAGGATCAAATAGCTGTTTTCCACATTAATGACAGTAAAAACCCTATCGGGGCACACAAGGACCGACATGCCAATATTGGATTTGGTACCCTTGGTTTTGATGCCCTTCATGCCATTGTCCATCATCCTGATTTTAAAAATATCCCCAAAATTCTTGAAACTCCTTATATCCCCTCTTCTGAAAATCCGAAGAAATCTTATCCACCTTATAAGGAAGAAATACAAATGTTAAAATCCGGGCATTTCAATGCCCATCTTCAAGAAGAAATCGCCGGCAAATAAGCCGGCCTTTCTATTGACAATTTTTCAATTATGTATTATTGTATTATATAGTTAATACATTCACTAAGTATCATATGATATAGAGAAACGAGGTGACATGCATGCCATGGGAATTAGATAACGACCGGCCGATTTATGTGCAGCTTATGGAACGCATCCAACGGGATATTATTTCCGGAGTTTATAAACCTGGTGATAAACTTCCTTCCGTCCGGGATCTTGCAGTGGAAGCTGCTGTAAATCCAAACACAATGCAAAAAGCTCTCTCTGAACTGGAGCGCAGCGGACTTGTGTATGCCCAGCGAACAAGCGGACGGTTTATAACGGAGGATGAAACCATGTTGAAAAAGATGAAACAGGATCAGGCTACTAGTTACATTAGCGAATTTTTTGAAAAAATGCGCAGTCTCGGATTTCAGGACGAAGAGACTCTTTCATTACTTCAGGATGCTATAAAGGGGGAAAACTAACTATGAAGCCGATTTTAGAATGCAAAGGGCTCACCAAACAATATAACAACCACGTCAATGCCCTTACGAATCTGAATCTGGTTCTGGAACGGGGACAGATCATCGGTCTATTGGGGCCAAATGGAAGTGGAAAGACTACTCTGATTAAGCTGATCAATGATCTCTTAATTCCTACCGAGGGCCAGGTTCTTATTGATGGAATGACACCCGGAGTTGAAACAAAGAAAATTGTATCCTATCTTCCAGAGCGGACCTATCTGGATCCTTCCATGAAGATTAAGGATATCATTTCCTATTTTTCAGATTTTTATGAAAACTTTGTTTCTGACCGTGCTTACCACATGATGACAGATTTGGAAATCGATATGAACGCTCGCATGCGTACACTGTCCAAAGGAACAAAAGAAAAAGTTCAGCTGGCCCTAGTCATGAGCCGTGATGCACAGCTGTACGTACTGGATGAACCTATCGGCGGAGTGGATCCTGCTGCCAGAGACTATATTCTCCAGACCATATTAACTAATTATAACGAAAACGCAACCATTCTGATTTCTACGCATCTCATCACAGATATTGAAAACATTTTGGACCGGGTTCTCTTTTTAAAGCAAGGCCAGGTTGTACTCAATGCAACGGTTGATGAAATCCGCATGAATCAAGGCAAATCTGTAGATGCGTTATTCCGGGAGGTGTTCAGATGTTAGGCAGACTTATTCGGTATGATTTAAAATCCACAACCAGGTTTCTGATCGTTATTCATGCTTTCCTGCTTGTATTCTCCATACTTGGACGTATATTCCTGACCAGTAGAATTCCCTATGAAATAGATGATATTGACGAGTTACTTATTGCTCTGACTTTAACTATATACATCATTCTTTTTGTAGGTGCTTCACTGGGTACTATCATTGTGATAGCCGTCAGATTTTACAAAAATCTGTTTTCTGATGAGGGATATCTCACAAATACACTTCCTGTTACAAGAGGAATGCACTTATTGTCCAAAACCCTTTCCGGAACTATCTGGTGCATCATCGACAGCTTCATTCTCTATTTGTGTGCAACGATCCTGATTGCGGTCCCGCCACTTACAAATTTCCTTTCTTCCCACTGGGGTGAATTACTCCATCTGTTAGGATTTTCGGGACAAAGCAGTTTTTATTTCTTTTTGTTTTACATGGTAGTACTAACCATTATCGGTTCTCTCGCCAACGTTGTCTCTACACAGGCAGCGATTATACTGGGGCAGCTTTTCAATGGCCACAAAGTACTAGGCGCAGTCGTATGCTATTTTATCATTACAACTATCTCATCTATAGCAGCCACTGTACTAATGGGAATTTATGATCTGTTAACCAACAACCTTGTAATAGGTGTTTCCGGCAGCGCTGACATTACATTTGCTTCTTATATGATACGCATATTGAATCTCTCTTTTGCCCTGGAAATAATATTTACTATTGTACTTTATATCGTATCCTATCTTATTATGAAGAAAAAAATCAATTTAAGCTAATCCGGGACACACAAAAGGCATATGACTTCTGCAGTATTCTCTGCAGTTTGTCATATGCCTTTTCTTATTTCTAAAAGAACATCTGAATCAATACCATATAAAGTACAGTCCCCACTCCAATGCTCAAAAGATTATTTCTCTTCCAAACGTGAAGTACAGCTGTTACGAGGACAGCCACTCCCTCCGGTATACCATGAGGTGTCTCTACAACAGGTGCAGACCTTAGACAATACACCACAAGCATACCGATCACTGCCGGCGTCAGCACCTTTCCAAGATACCGAACCACATCCGGTATCTCCTTCCCTTTCGGAAAAATAAGGAAGGGAACAACTCTTGTAGCAAAAGTAGTTGCCGCCACAAGAAGAATAATAATAAGCGATAACCCTGCGCTTAACGGCATCTTGCCACCTCCTTCTCATCCAGTTTCCGACGTCCGACAAACAAAATGATTATAATGAGAATCATTGACGGCAGTACAAAACTATCTGCCCCGAATATTTGCAGGCAAAGAAATGCTGATACTACACCTATGATTTCCGGAATCCGATTTTTAGCATCCATCCACTGCTCTACAAAAATCACAACAAACAATGCTGTCATCGCAAAGTCGATGCCTTCTGAATTAAACGGCAAAAGTGATCCGGCAAGTCCTCCGATGGCAGAACCAATTACCCAATATGACTGATTCATAATGGAAATAGCAAATAGAAACTTTTCTTCCTCCACACCTTCTGGTATTTTGGTAGTACACAAAAGGGAATATGTTTCGTCTGTCAGTCCGAAAATCATATACCATCTTTTTTTCCCCATCTGATTAAATTTATCAAGCAATGATATCCCATAAAATATATGTCGAATATTTACCATTAAAGTCATGAAAATTACTTGTACAAAAGAAATACCCGGCACAAAAAAGTTCACTGCCAGATATTGCCCTGATCCTGCATACACAAGCATGCTCATTAATATTGCCCATAAAAAGGAATATCCTTTTTCTGCATACATAACGCCAAAGGCGATCCCGATAAACAGATATCCCGTCAACACAGGTATCGTATAGGGGAACGCCTTCCTGAATGCGCGTTTATAACCAGCCATTCCTTACGCCTTCCTTTATCCGTTGTATATCATTCGCATTACCTCTTTACTGTGAAGAGGCTTGTTCCAGATCTGCAAGCACTTCCGCAAGCATAGCATCTGAAGCTACCGCATCGGCATAATCCTGCTCCACATTTGCCATAAGCTGCTGTACATCATTATGGGACGCGACCTTCTTTGCCTCCTGGGTAATCTGATCATCAGACGTTCCAGAAACAATTTGCCACCCTCCCTTTTCCTTTTGCAGATACAAGGTTTCCATTCCGGGAACCTCTGTATAAATGTCCTTTATTTTCATTGTGTATTCCACAAAAGCCACATAACAATCTTCATATTTTGCCTTTTTGAGATAAATCTCAATATTGTTATAGCCTTCTGCGAATCCATTTTCATTTTTCTTTTGTGCATAATAATCGCGGATTTTCTGATCTATCGCCGAATCCGTATTTTTTTTCAGTGGATTTTGTGTAATAAGCTCCCAGCCTTTGTTTTCTTTCTCTAAAGTGTCCTCTCTCATTTCGGCTGCTGTATCTTGTGTTGCTTTACTTCTCGCTTTTTCTTTGGTAAGATTGAACCCCGCTGCAACCAGCACTACCACCAACAGACATCCTGCCATAATTCCAAGGAATCTGCTTTGCTTTGCCAAGTTGCCGCTGCATTTCAGTCTTCCCTTCATTTTTACCTCCACTTTCTATTCTATTGCAGTCTGGCACTAAAAATAATACTCGCTATTTTTTTGAAAGTCAATCTTGTAATTTTACCTTAATTGTGCTATTATACTTCTTGTCTCTGTAGCTCAGTGGATAGAGCACTGCCCTCCGGAGGCAGGTGCGCCAGTTCGACTCTGGTCAGAGACGTAATAAAGAAGGAACAGAAAACTCTGCTCCTTCTTTTTTATTTTCACAATATCTCTGACAGCATAAGCTGATCCTTCTCTCTGCAGTATAAGTATGCTCCGTCTGACAATACATCCTCGCTTTTTAGTTGCGTCTCATTCATTTCACTGACAATAAAATCAAGTTCCTTCCAGGAAGGTGCCATGCTGACCGGCAGAATAATCACCTCGTGAATGCTGCTTGGCATCACATAGTAATCCTCCCCCAAATATTCTCCGATATGTTTTAGACAGGAATGATAGAGTATCGCAGCCGCGCCAAAATTCCGGCTGCTGTTTGTCAGAATATAGACATCCTCTTCCGCCTGCTCTTCTGCTCCCAACTCTTCTTCTCCAAACATTTCGCAAATGACTGTCTGCATAGGTGCAAATTCTGCAGGAAGGAGTTTTTCTGTGTTTTTACAGGCTTCCCCATAGATGTCATCTCTTGTCACATTCCACAGCTGAAGATGCTCGTTACTGATTGGCATGAAAACCATATCATCTTCTTCACCCAGATCAAGCATTACATAAAAAACAACTGCAAGATCCAGAAAAGATACATAGGGAACGCCCTCTAAATAAGCCCCATTGTTTCGGCAGCCCACTACCCGGTAAACGATTCTTGGCCTGACATTTTCATAATCAGCCAGAAATGCCCCCTCCCATCTGTGCGTTACCTTTACATGCTGGTATAACTCCTCAATCTGCTGTTCAATTTCTTCCAGAGTAGATCCGCTTTGATATCTTTTAAAATACTCCTCAAGATATATTGTAGGAGATATATTTAAATCCGGCTCGCGAATTACAATCCCCTTACGCTGGCCTCCATTGTTTTTCAAAGCCGTACGGATGTATATATCCCTCTTCCCCGAAAAATTTTCCCGAAGTCTTCTTTCTACCAGTTCCACAAATTCTTCATACGACATAAAGCTCCTTTCCCCGTTAGATTGCTTCTGTCTTTCCACAGTTCCCCGGCAGTCAGATATTATGGTAACTTATATTATAAAAAAGCCCTGCATAAAATGCAAGGCTTTTTCTTTTCCTATTAAAATCATTCAAACTATGTGTACCACACGTATTATACTCTGGAAAGATATTCTCCCGTACGAGTATCGATTTTCAAAACATCGTCCTGATTTACAAACAACGGAACCATAATCTGTGCTCCTGTCTCTACAATAGCCGGCTTTGTAGCACCTGTAGCTGTATCTCCCTTTACTCCTGGCTCAGTCTCTATAACTTGCAGCTCTACAGTAATAGGTGGCTCAATTGCAAATACATTTCCTTGATGAGAAATAACTTTTACTGTCTCATTTTCTTTTACAAATTTCAGAGAATCACCAACTACATCAGCATTTACTGCCAACTGGTCATATGTCTCCATATCCATAAAGTTGTAGAGATCTCCATCTGTATACAGATACTGCATATCTTTTCTGTCAATATGAGCTGTCTCAAATTTTTCTGTCGGACGGAATGTTTTTTCTACAACACCGCCATTGATGATATTTTTTAATTTTGTGCGCACAAAAGCAGCGCCTTTACCCGGTTTTACATGCTGGAAGTCCAGAATCTGATAAATATTTCCTTCAATTTCTACAGTCAAACCGTTTTTAAAATCACCTGCTGAAACCATTATAATCCTCCTTAAACCGTGCCTTTTCACGGCACATGACATTCTTATTCACTTTCACCATTTTATAATAATTTACCGCTTTTTTCAACCTTTTTTTCCTTTTCCAGGCTTTTCTTATAAAAATGCAATACAATATTCTCCAGGTAACGTTTCAGAACAATCTGAATTTCTTCTTTCGGATGAATCGGACGTACCAAAATACTTGGGATACCTGTTCTTTTAGCACCCCAGACATCTGTAAAAAGCTGATCTCCTATAAACACTGTATTTTCTACATTTGTCCCCATAATTTCCATAGCCTTCTTATAGTTTTTTGTAGAAGGTTTATGGGCATTATACACGTAATCTACTTGAATAGGCTCATTAAAAGTTCTCACCCTCTTCTCCTGATTATTGGAGATCAGGCAACAGGAAAATCCTATCCTTTTTAATCGTTCAAACAGATGGACAGCCCGTTCATCTGCCGGAGCACCGTGAGGTACAAGTGTATTATCAATGTCAAATATTAATCCTCTTATTCCATTTTCATATAATTTTTCAAAATCAATCACATAAGTGGACGCTACATATCGGTCCGGGAAAAATTTTTCAAACATTACTTTTCTTCCATTTCTGTTAGTTTCTGAATCATTTCTTCACATACCTGCAAAACAGTTTTTCCGTCTGTATTCACAACTATATCCGCTGCTGCTTCATACTTTTCTCTTCTCTGTTCCATCAGTTCAGAAATTGCCACTACATTCTTTCTTCCATTCAAAACCGGACGGTCGTTACTGTCTTTTACCCTCTCATAAATGGTCTCCGGACTTGCGGTAAGAAGTACAACTCTTCCATTTTTCTTCATTTCATTCACATTGCGTTCCCTCAAGGCAGCTCCTCCTCCACAGGAAACGACTGTATTCTTTTTGCTCTGCATTTCAATAAGAAGATCCGTTTCCAACTCACGGAAATATTCCTCGCCATATGTCGCAAAAATATCCGGAATACTCATCTCTTCTCTCTCGGAAATCATCTGATCCATTTCTACAATATTCATAGCAAACATTGTACTCAGATAATCTGAGACTGTTGTTTTGCCCGCTCCCATAAATCCAATAAGTATAATATTATAATCAAAAAGTTTCCGCGCCTGTATTCTCTTACTATTTCGATTGATTCGGCGAAATACATCATAAATTTCTTCCTTATACTTATTATCATCCAGCTTTTCTTTTAGTCTGGCTTTCTGTTTTGCCTCCTGCTGTGGCTGAAGAATCGGCATTCCATATTTCTCTTTGTATGCCATGATCTTCTCTACAATTGAATTTCTCTCTACAAGAGCGTCAATAATTTTATCATCACAAAGAGCCAGCTGTTCACGATACATCTCTAAATCATTCATTATACCTTTTCTCCTTTTCTTTTCCTGTCTTCTGTTTTTTCGTACGGGTAAAACTTCATAGATCTGATCTTCCGGAAAAGATCTGTTCAGACCTATGGCAGAATCGTTACTTATTATAACAAAACACTTCTTATTTTTCAATCCATAGACAGATTCTATCATCGAAGGCATAAACATGAATTTGTTTTTGTTTTAACAATGTCTTATAATGTAGTAAACAAAGGTTTATAAAAACGGAGGTAAATAGAATGAAGAACAACTTCAAACATATCTTTAGTCCTCTCAAAGTAAGAGGAATGGTCATGCCGAACCGTGTTGCAATGATGCCTATGGGGAGCGACTTTGCAGGACATACCGGTGAACTTAGTGACGAGCACATTAAATACTATGAACTTAGAGCCCGTGGCGGCACAGGACTTATTATTGTAGAAAATGTATGTGTAAAATACCCAGAGGGATCTAACGGTACTACACAGCTCCGCATTGACAAAGACTGCTATATCCCCCGTCTTTTTAATCTGACTGAAGCCTGTCACAAATATGGTTCTTGTATAGGTGTACAGTTAAATCATGCTGGCGCATCCGCTCTGTCTTCCAGAATCGGTATGCAGCCTGTATCTGCTTCTACGCTGCCTTCTAAGCCAGGCGGAGAAATTCCACGCCCGCTTACAAGGGAAGAACTTGAAAGCATTGCCAAAGATTATGGTATTGCTGCAAAACGTGCAGTGAACGCTGGATTTGATATGGTTGAAATCCATGCCGGACATTCCTACCTCATCAGCCAGTTCTTATCACCTACTATGAACGACCGTACGGATGAATTCGGCGGCAGTGCTGAAAACCGTTCCCGCTTCTGCCGTATGGTAATTGATGAAGTGAGAAAAGCTGTTGGTCCTATGATTCCTATCTCTCTTCGCTTAAGTGTGGATGAGCTTGTAGAAGGTGGAAACACCGTAGAAGATTGTCTGGAATACCTGGAATTTTTGAACGATGAAGTTGATATTTTCGACACCTCTTCCGCTTTAAATCCATCTATCCAATACCAGATCGACGCAAACTATCTGGAAGACGGATGGCGTTCTTACATGGCAAAAGCAGTACGCGATAAATTTAACAAACCAACCATTGCTATCGGAAATATCAGAAATCCACAAGTAGCAGAAGACATTCTGGCACGAGGCGATTCTGACATTATCGGTATTGGACGTGGTCTGATTGCTGATCCTGACTGGTGCAATAAGGCAAGATACGGTCACGTAGAAGATATTCGTAAATGTATCTCCTGTAACATTGGATGTGTAGGAAATCGTATCGGAGGAAATAAACCTCTTCGCTGCACCATCAATCCTGATCTGATTAATGGAGAATCTTATAAAAAGAAAAAAGTCAACAAACCTTGCAATGTTGTAGTTGTAGGTGCCGGTACAGCCGGACTGGAAGCTGCCTGCACAGCAGCCGAGGTGGGATGTAATGTCACTTTGTTGGAAAAGCAGGATCACATCGGAGGATTGTCCGTAGAAATTTCTAAAATCCCTGCAAAGAAAAGATTGGCTGACTTCCCTACTTACTTAAAACACAGAGCTGAAAAACTTTCAAACCTTACCATCAAAACAGGAGTTGATACAACTGTTGATATGATTAAATCCTATCAACCTGATCTTGTAGTAAATGCAACTGGTTCCGTTCCGCTTCTTCCCCCGATCGAAGGGCTGCATGAGAATCTGAACAAAGAAGGATCCGGCGTATATGGAATTAAAGATCTGATGGGAAATGTAGAAGCATTTGATAAAGAAGATATGACCGGAAAAACTGTCATCGTAATCGGAGGCGGTGCAGTAGGTTTGGATGTCGTAGAATTCTTTGCTCCCCGCGGTGCAAAGACAACAATCATCGAAATGCTTCCTTCTATAGGAAATGGCTTGGATGCTTCCTCTACTTCCAGCATGAAAGAATGTATGGAAAAGCATCAGGTAACACAGCTTGTCAATACTGCTCTGCAAAAAGTAAATGCTCACTCCTTCATTGTTAAGCGAGAAGGAAAAGAGGAGGAACTTCCATTTGATTATGGTTTTGTCTGCCTCGGTATGAAAGCTTATGCTCCTCTGTGGGATGAAATCGTAGAAGGTTTTGACGGCGAAGATACAGAAATCATTAATATTGGTGATTCTGTTCGGGCAAGACGTATTATCGATGGAACAGATGCAGGCCGTCACATGGTCCTTGCCGCTTTAGACAGACTGGAGTATCTGTAGAAACTTGCACTTTTCATTCATATGTATTAAAATATTTTGGCAGCGCTACTTTAAATAAGGCAGCGCTGCCAAAATAGAATAGAAAAGAAAGGTCTCTATCTTATGTCAAAATCATTAGATGAAATAGTAAAAGATGTACAACAGGTTCTCTCCTTAAATGATGACGGAAAAAGTATTACAGAGATTTCCGCTCTTCTTGAACTGGATGAAACTTATATTTATAATATTCTGATTTCCAGACAAAGCTATGGAGAAGATCCTACAACAGTAGCAAGAATGATAATGATGGAAAATCCTATGTAAATTGAAAATATATCTTTAAATGGGGATAATATCTTTTCAGATATTATCCCCATTATGCTGTCTGTCATCCCATTGACACGGATTTATTTATCTTCCAGTACTTTAGCAGCAAACTCCTCTACTTTCATACTTCCAATGTCTCCTTCATCTCTTCTTCGAACAGACACTGTCTTCTCTTCCACTTCTTTTTCTCCCACGATTAACATATACGGAACTTTTTCCATCTGTGCACCGCGGATCTTATATCCAAGTTTTTCATTTCTGTCATCTGTTTCTACTCGGATTCCTGCAGCTTTCAGAGAATCAGCCACCTCTTTTGCATAGTCTGCAAATTTCTCTGATACCGGAAGGATTTTAACCTGTACAGGTGCAAGCCAAGTTGGAAACTTACCTGCATAATGCTCAATCAGAATACCAATGAACCTCTCAATCGATCCAAATGCCACCCTGTGAATCATAATAGGACGGTGTTTCTCTCCATCTGCCCCTGTATATTCCAGATCAAATCTCTGAGGCATCTGGAAATCAAGCTGGATTGTTCCACACTGCCATGTTCTTCCGATAGAGTCCTCCAGATGGAAATCGATCTTCGGTCCATAGAATGCTCCATCCCCTTCATTTACCACATAATCAAGACCAAGATCTTCCAGTGCTCCTCGAAGGGCATCCGTTGCCATCTCCCAGTCCTCATCGCTTCCCATACTGTCTTCTGGACGCGTAGAAAGCTCTACATGATATTTAAATCCAAACTTAGAATATACTTCATCAATCAGTCTTGCAACGCCTTTAATCTCGCTCTGGATCTGCTCCTCTGTCATAAAGATATGTGCATCATCCTGAGTAAAGCAACGTACACGCATCAGACCATGAAGCTGTCCGGATTTCTCATGGCGATGAACAAGTCCAAGCTCACCCACCCGCATTGGAAGATCTTTGTAGGAACGAGGTTCTACCTTATATACCAACATTCCGCCTGGGCAGTTCATAGGTTTTACAGCATAATCCTCATCATCAATTACTGTAGTATACATATTGTCTTTGTAGTGATCCCAGTGTCCTGAATTTTCCCACAGATGACGGCTCAAAATAATCGGTGTGGAAATTTCTACATATCCTTCTCTTGTATGCAGCTGTCTCCAATAGTCGATCAGAAGATTTTTCAGCACCATTCCCTTTGGAAGGAAGAACGGGAAACCTGGTCCTTCCTCCATAATGGCAAACAGTCCAAGCTCTTTTCCAAGCTTTCTGTGATCTCTCTTCTTCGCCTCTTCCATGCGTTTCAGATACTCTTCCAGTTCAGCTGCTTTTGGGAAAGATGTTCCGTAAATTCTTGTCAGCATCTGGTTATGTTCATCTCCATGCCAATATGCTCCTGCTACACTTTGAAGTTTAAATGCCTTCACTACACTTGTATTGGAGACATGAGGACCAGCACACAGATCCACAAATTCTCCCTGTCTGTAAAGGCTGATCTCTTCACCTTCCGGCAGCTCCTGAATCAATTCTACCTTATAAGGCTCATTTCTTTCTTCCATCAATTTAAGGGCTTCTTCTCTGCTGACACTGCTTCTTTCAAGCGGAAGGGCTTCCTTTACAATTTTTCTCATTTCCTTCTCTACATCAGCCAAATTCTCTGAAGTAAAAGGAAAACTAAATTCAAAATCATAATAAAATCCATCTTTAATTGCCGGACCGATTGCACATTTTGTATCCGGATATAAGCGTTTTACTGCCTGTGCCAGAATATGGGAGGTAGTATGTCGGAAAGCCTCCTGCCCGATTTCATCCGTAAACGCCATCTCCTGAACAGATCCGTCTTTCATGCTTACTTTCATATCTTTTCTCCTTTCTTTTTTAAAACCGCACTGCACATATCATTTATTTCATTTCTATAAGACGAAAAAACACCCCTGCCAGACAGCTTTCTGCTGCCGCAAGGGTGCAATGTTCTGCACGGTTCCACCTTCATTTTTTACTTTAAACTCCTGAACCTTTCGCTGCATTTACTTATCCGTTATGCAAATAACTGCAACATCCGGTCAAAGTCTGTTCCCTTAACGCGGGATCACGATACTGCTTACTGAAAGATTATCTTTGTTGGGCAGCACAGCTCGGGAATGGTTTTCTGCTTTCTTCTGCTATAAAGGACTTCCAGCACCTGTCCCTCTCTCTGAATAGCTCCAAATGCATACTCTTTTCCGTCTCTGCTTTTTACATTTCTATTTATACTTTCCACTGATTTATCAGCTATTTTTTATTATAGCGACTTGTGGCAAAAAGTCAATCTTTTTCGCTTTCAAAGGTACAAAACCATTCTTTCCACTTACGAACCGATTCTATTATGTCCGGTCAATGGCAGCCTGCACATCCTCTTTAAATGCAGCCCAGGCATCTTCATTCTCCACAAAATACTTAGGACATATCTTTCCCGTTACATCATAATGTCGTATCACGTCCTCCGCATCCAGCTGGAACTTCATACACAGCCAGGCGCACAGCTGCACCAATGATTTATAAGTTTCATTGGTAAACTCACCCATCTCATCTGGGTGACAACATTCTATAGAAACCGTATCAATATTTCTGGAATTTGAAGCATATGCCACTTCCCATGTAGGAACACATTGCACAATCTCTCCTTCAAGACCTACAATAAAATTGCTGCTGGCCTGTGTTTCATGGCTATCCTTTAGTCCTTCAAAATAATCCCTGTTTTCCATTGCTGTAGAGCCCGGATTTGCTGTGTAATGTACAACAATACCTGTAATTCGATTTGTTTCACTCCCAGGTCTTGAATATGGATTAACCGTCAGCAGCTCTACGTCTATATCGGGCTTACTGGCATCAATCTCATCACCTTTAAATTCTATGTATCCCCGCTGAAACCATTCCGGTTTCAGCGCCCTTACTCCAATCAGCATCACCAGAAGAACAGCCAGAAAAATCATTCCCCGTTTCCAGTACTTTTTCATTTGTCTTTGATGCTGTGCCCTTGTCTTGCGCCTTTTTCTGTTTCTCGTTGTATTCATCTTTCTTCCCACACTTTTGTTATATTGTATATTTATACTATCATATGCTGCAAAAAGAAATATGAAGACTTACTTATCTTTTCATGAAATTTTATGAAATAATGAAAAAGCGGTATATGGTTTCCGTCTCATAAGTTTCTCCTGCCAAAGCAACAGGTCCATCAAACTGTTCCTTATTTACCGCATCCGGGAAATATTGTGTCTCAAAGCATACTGCGCTTCTTCTTCCATATACATTCCCATTTTTCCCAAGATCATCTTCCAGAAAATTAGCTGTATATACCTGCATCCCCGGAAGGTCCGTATATACTTCCATTTTAATTCCGCTTTTTTCAGACAAAAGCTCTCCTACTTTCCTAAGTCCGCTTCCATTCAACACCCAGTTATGGTCGTAACCACCGCCTAGTTTTGTTGCTTCATAACAGCTGTCTATCTCCTTACCCAGCAGCTTTCTTTCCCGAAAATCCATAGGAGTTCCTTCCACTGGCGTAATCTCTCCAGTTGGAATCGACTCAGCGTCTGCCCTTGTATATGCATCTGCATTGATCCAGGCTTCCTGCTCCAGAATAGAACCGGACCCTTCTCCATTTATATTGAAATAACTATGATTTGTCAGATTAAGAATGGTATCTGCTTTCGGAACTGCATAATAGTGAATCTTTACTTCATTATCCTCTGTCAGAGTATACGTCACTTCTATATCCACATCTCCCGGGTATCCCTGGTCCATATCCGGACTGTGGAGCAGAAACGTTACCGATGTGTCATTTTCTGCTTTTACCTGCCAAATTCGTTTATTATAGAAATCTGTTCCACTATGCAGATTATTTTCATGATCATTTTTCTCCAAATGATAAGTTTTTCCATTCAACGTAAAGCATGCCCCTCCAATGCGGTTTGCACACCTCCCCACAATAGCGCCAAAAAACTTATCTCCTTTTTCGTACCCCAATGCATTGTCATATCCCAGCACTACATCCCGTTTTTCTCCATTTTTATCTGGGACAAATACATTAACTAAGGCCGCACCATAATCACTGACACGAATTTCCATGCCATTACTATTTTTCAGTACATAAATCCAAGTCTCCCGACCATCTGACAGCTTTCCAAATCTTTCTTTCATGATTTTATATTTCTCCTTTTTCTGTTCTAAGATCTATTATAACGAAAAAGAAAAGAAGGGACAATGCAAATCTCATTGCATTTGCCCCTTCCTAACATTTTAATTAAAATACTTCTTTTATTCATCCACGCTGTAGTTTGGTGCTTCTTTTGTAATATGGATATCGTGAGGATGGCTTTCCTTCAAAGATGCAGCGGAAATCTTAATAAATCTTGCATTTCTCTTCAGATCCTCGATTGTCGGAGTTCCGCAGTATCCCATACCGGAACGGAGACCACCCATCAGCTGGAATACAGTATCTTCCACTGTTCCCTTATATGCCACACGTCCTTCAACGCCCTCTGGTACAAGTTTCTTCGCATCAGACTGGAAGTAACGGTCTTTACTTCCGTTCTCCATAGCTGCAATAGATCCCATACCTCTGTATACTTTATACTTTCTTCCCTGGAAGAGCTCAAATGTTCCAGGACTTTCGTCGCATCCTGCAAAAATGCTTCCCATCATACATACGTTAGCACCTGCTGCAATAGCCTTTGTCATATCGCCGGAATATTTGATTCCACCATCTGCAATAATCGGAATGCCGTACTTATCAGCTACTTCATAACAATCCATAACTGCTGTAATCTGAGGCACACCAATTCCTGCAACTACACGGGTTGTACAGATGGATCCTGGTCCGATTCCTACCTTTACTGCATCCACTCCTGCTTTGATCAAAGCCTCTGTTGCTTCTCCTGTTGCCACATTTCCGGCAATTACCTGAAGATCCGGGAATTTTGATTTTACCATGTCTACTGTACGCAGAACGTTTGCAGAATGTCCATGCGCGGAATCCATAACAATCACGTCTACTTTTGCATTTACCAGCTCCTGTGCTCTTTCCAGACAGTTTGCAGTAATACCAATCGCTGCACCGCACAGAAGACGTCCTTGTCCATCTTTCGCAGACAACGGATATTTGATCTGTTTCTCAATATCCTTAATAGTAATAAGACCTTTTAAGTTAAAATTTTCATCAACGATAGGAAGTTTTTCTTTTCTTGCTTTAGCCAGAATCTTTTTCGCTTCTTCCAGAGTAATTCCTTCCGGAGCTGTAATCAGGCCTTCTGATGTCATCGATTCTTTAATCTTTTTGGTGAAATCCTCCTCAAATTTCAGATCACGGTTGGTAATAATTCCAACCAGTTTCTTTCCTTCTGTAATAGGCACACCAGAAATCCGAAACTTAGCCATCAGTTCATTTGCATCTGCCAGAGTATTTTCCGGAGACAGATAAAACGGATCTGTAATAACTCCATTTTCTGAACGTTTTACCTTATCCACTTCTTCTGCCTGCTGTTCAATGGACATATTTTTATGGATGACACCGATTCCTCCCTGTCTTGCCATAGCAATCGCCATACGATGCTCTGTTACAGTGTCCATCCCTGCACTCATCATAGGAATATTCAATCTAATCTTTTTTGTAAGATCAGTCGATAAGTCTACCTGATTCGGAATCACCTCTGAATAGCCCGGTACCAATAGTACGTCATCAAATGTAATTCCTTCTCCAATAATTTTTCCCATCGTTGAAATCCTCTCTTTCTTTATCCATCTTGTGTTTATGTGCTATCATACAAAATATTATGGTGCCTTGTCAACAGGTTTCCACATATTCTTTATCATTATTTCCTAATCACTTTTCTTGGAGCCAAAAGATAAACTCCTTCTACCAGATCCTGTTTCGGCTCAAAAAGAATCTTTATAATCTGGCCTGAACGGCTGATTACAAGCACGTATCTGTTGGGTGAATCCGTATTGCCACTGCTGTAATCATAGAATTTAGACTCTCTAAAATCCCTGAGCTGAAAAGCATTTTCCGGAGCCAACATTTCCATTTCTTTTACATTTGCAGAAAACAAATGTTTTCTCTTCTCTTTGTGCATAATTTTATCTATATCAAGTTCACCATTAATATAGATATATTCATATTCTACATCCAGCCTCTTAAAAAGAAATACATCAACAACAATCATAATTACAGGAAGGAGCAGAAGAATCGGAAATAAAAAAGCTGCAAAAAATGTAATCACCGTAAGGGCGATCAGCACTGTCTTTTTCATAATGTCCTTTCCGTCTGTACGCTTCTTTACCAGCTGTTCTGCATAAAAATCACTCATCATCTTTCCTCCGCCATGTATTTATAGATGTTATTATTGTATCACAAATACCCATAAAAAGAAAACTCCCCTTACAGGGAGTTTTACTTTTTTTATTGTTTTTTTATATTAGCGGGAAGAAATTTTTACATCATTCCCATTCCGCCGCCACCTGCCGGCATAGCAGGAGTTTCTTCTTTGATATTTGCTACAACAGACTCTGTTGTCAGAAGTGTAGAAGCTACGCTGGTTGCATTCTGAAGAGCGCTTCTTGTAACTTTTGCAGGATCAAGGATTCCAGCTTTTACCATGTCTACATACTGCTCTGTATATGCGTCAAATCCCTGTCCAGGTTCAGATTCTCTTACCTTATTAATGATAACTGCACCTTCAAGACCTGCATTTGCAACAATGTGGAATAATGGAGCTTCCAATGCTTTCAATACAACGTTCGCTCCTGTCTTTTCGTCTCCTTCCAGAGTTTCAGCAAGTTTTGCTACTTCCTTGGAAGCGTGGATATATGCAGAACCGCCTCCTGCAATAATTCCTTCCTCAACTGCTGCTCTTGTAGCTGCAAGAGCATCTTCCATACGAAGTTTTGCTTCTTTC
This sequence comes from Lachnospiraceae bacterium, assembly GCA_019423745.1. Taxonomy (GTDB): domain Bacteria; phylum Bacillota; class Clostridia; order Lachnospirales; family Lachnospiraceae; genus Claveliimonas. The sequence goes on along the minus strand of JAHZAV010000011.1, from coordinate 23,280 downwards.
ATTTCTGTCTCTGTTGCTGCTCCCACACGGATTACTGCAACACCGCCTGCCAGTTTTGCAAGTCTTTCCTGAAGTTTTTCTCTGTCAAAGTCAGAAGTTGTCTCTTCGATCTGTTTCTTAATCTGTGCAACACGAGCCTCAATTGCACCTTTATCTCCAAGTCCGTCTACAATGACTGTATTTTCTTTCTGAATCTTTACAGATTTTGCACGTCCAAGCTGATCCATTGTTGTTTCTTTCAGATCCAGTCCGAGTTCATCAGAAATCACCTGTCCGCCTGTAAGAATTGCGATATCTTCCAGCATTGCTTTTCTTCTGTCGCCATATCCCGGAGCTTTTACTGCTGCCACATTGAATGTTCCACGAAGTTTATTGACAATAAGAGTTGTCAATGCTTCACCTTCTACATCCTCTGCAATGATGAGAAGTCTTGCGCCTGCCTGCACAATCTGCTCAAGAAGTGGAAGGATTTCCTGAATATTGGAGATTTTCTTGTCTGTAATCAGGATATATGGATCTTCCAGATTTGCTTCCATCTTATCCATATCTGTTGCCATGTAAGCAGATACATATCCACGGTCAAACTGCATACCTTCTACAAGGTCCAGTTCAGTCTGCATTGTTTTAGATTCCTCAATTGTGATAACACCATCGTTGGAAACTTTTTCCATTGCTTCTGCAACCATTTCTCCTACTTCGTCATCACTTGCGGAAATTGCTGCAACTCTTGCAATCTGATCTCTTCCTGTTACTTTGCTGCTCATTTTCTGGATTGCTTCTACAGCTGTCTCAGTTGCTTTTTTCATTCCCTTTCTTAAAACAATCGGGTTAGCACCTGCTGCCAGGTTCTTCATTCCTTCATGAACCATAGCCTGCGCAAGAACAGTAGCTGTTGTTGTTCCATCTCCGGCTACATCGTTTGTCTTAGATGCAACTTCACGGATCAACTGTGCTCCCATATTTTCAAAAGCATCTTCCAGCTCAATCTCTTTTGCGATTGTTACACCATCGTTTGTAATAAGTGGAGCACCAAAAGATTTATCAAGCACTACGTTTCTTCCTTTAGGTCCAAGTGTCACTCTGACTGTATCTGCCAGCTGATTAACTCCTGATTCCAGTGCTGCTCTGGCATCTGCTCCGTATTTGATTTCCTTTGCCATGATAACATTCCTCCTAGTTTTATGTTTCTAATGTTTGGATATATTTTAGCCTCTTGTATTTCTATTCAATCACTGCGAGAATATCACTTTGTCTCACAATAATATATGTTTCTTCATCTGCTTCTACTTCAGTACCTGCATACTTGGAATAGATAACCTGCTGTCCTTCCTTTACATGCATTTCAACTTCTTTACCGTCTACAACTCCGCCCGGTCCTACTGCGATAACTTCTGCCTGCTGTGGTTTTTCCTTATTCTGTCCCGGCAGAACGATTCCAGATTTTGTTGTTTCTTCAGCCACTAATTGTTTCAATACAACTCTGTCTCCCAATGGTACTAATTTCATGAATGGTTCCTCCTTTAAGCTATCTATTTTGTTAGCACTCATAAAAAGAGAGTGCTAAAAAACTCTAGTTATAAAATAGCACTCTCTTTTTCGTTTGTCAACACACTTTTCAGTTAGTTTAGATTATTTTTATAAAATCCATTTTCGATATTAAATACAAGCTGACTGCCATTTTTATCAAGGAATCTTTCCTTTACTCTTCCCTGACACACCAACTCCTCCTCAGCCATAAGGGTACAGTTATATTCCGCATCCAATGATATCCTGGTAATATCTTCTCCATTCATAACCAGATATATGCGTTCCTGCTCTTCATCATACCTGATGACTGTACATGTATACTCTGTTCTGTCTAATGGCTCATCCTCCAGAAATACCCCTATCATTTTCAGCACGGCGCTGCATTTTTCAAACATAAGATCCTCCTTCTCAAAAGAAGGGTATCAGTTCCCCGATACCCTTTCCTTTACGCTGTTTCAGCTCTTATTTATTTCTTTCTTCCTTGATTTTTTCCAACTCTGTGAAAACATAATCATTTACTACTTTAATGTAAGTTCCCTTCATTCCGGAAGATCTTGATTCGATCACTCCTGCACTTTCAAATTTTCTAAGTGCATTTACAATAACCGATCTTGTAATTCCCACACGGTCTGCAATTTTGCTTGCCACAAGAATTCCTTCCGTTCCTTCCAGTTCATCAAAAATGTGAATAATTGCTTCCAACTCCGAAAATGACAAAGTACTGATGGCTGACTGTACAATATGTTCTTTTCTTGTCTCCTCTGCATTCTCTTCATTTACAGAACGAAGCATCTCCAAACCTACTACGGTTGTCCCATATTCACTTAAAATAATATCATCAATTTCATAGCCCGTATTTTGTTTGTAGATAAACAATGTTCCTAGTCTTTCTCCGGCAATGTCAATAGGCGTAATAATTGCCTGATATCCTTTCACCTCTTCCGGAGAAAATCCTAATGTTTCTAAATTTACATTTTCTTTGGTGGACAGAATATTCAAAAGTCTTTCATTGAGCATCTCATCAATATGACAGCCCACTTCTCCTTTAATCAATTCTGTGATCACACCTACACCACTGCATCTGCTGACTCCAAGAACTTTCCCTTTTTTACTGATTACCAATACATTGGAATCCAATATTTCTGTCAACACTTCACAGATGTCATTAAAAACTACTTTGCTGGAGTTATTGTTGTGCAGTAATTTATTGATTTTTCTTGTTTTATCTAATAATTGTACACTCATAAGCATCCTCCATCCTTTGAACATTATATTATCACACAATTCTGTAAATTACAATGATTATATGAAATTTTCTTAATTATTTTTCGCCTTTTTTGCCTCTACATAACCACACTTTTCGTTCATACATACAAGCTTGCTTCCTTTTTCTACCATATATCCACCGCATTTCGGGCATTTTTCTTCAGACGGTTTTTGCCAGGACATGAAATCACAATCCGGATTATCCTCACACCCGTAATATTTTCTTCCTTTTTTCGTCTTTCTAAGAACAATGTCTTTCCCGCATTTCGGACATTTGACGCCGATTTTTTCCAGATATGGCTTTGTGTTACGGCACTCCGGGAATCCCGGACAAGCGAGAAATCTTCCATGAGGACCATATTTGATAACCATGTTGCGTCCACATTCCTCACAGATTACATCTGTAACCTCATCTTCAATCTTGACGCTCTCCTGCTCTTTTTCGGCAATCTTCACTGCTTCCTCCAGATCAGGATAAAAGTTCTCAATAACAGTCTTCCAGGGAACTTTTCCTTCTGCAACTTTATCAAGAAGCCCTTCCATATTTGCTGTAAAGTTCACATCCACAATCGCCGGGAAGGACTGTTTCATAATATTATTTACCACTTCTCCGATTTCTGTCAGATACAGATTTCTATTTTCCTTGGCCACATATCGCCTTGCTATGATGGTAGAAATGGTTGGCGCATAAGTACTTGGTCGTCCAATGCCAAGCTCCTCCAAAGTTTTAACAAGAGAGGCTTCTGTATAATGAGCCGGCGGCTGAGTAAAATGCTGTTTTGTATCAAACTTTTCCCACTTCAGGACCGAATCCTTATCCAGCCCTTTTAAAAGCAAATTGCTTTCTTCCTTTTCTTCATCCGCTTCTGTGTAAACAGTACGGAATCCTTCAAAAACAATTTTTGATGCTGCCACCTGGAAACGATAGTCTCCTGCAGCGATTCTTACAGATGTAGTCTCGTATTTGGCAGGTTGCATTCTGCTGGCAACAAACCTTCTCCAGATCAACTGATACAGACGGAACTGATCTCTGCTCAAAGATTCCTTCATAGCAGCCGGAGTTCTTGTTACATCTGTAGGACGGATCGCTTCATGGGCATCCTGTATATTCTTTCCATTTTCTTTGCCGGAAACTCCAGATGCAACAAACTCGCTTCCATAATTTCCGGAAATATATTCTCTTACGTTTGCCTCCGCCTCATCAGAAACACGAGTGGAATCTGTACGCAGGTAAGTGATAAGACCTACTGTTCCGTTTCCTTTGATGTCCACTCCTTCATAAAGCTGCTGGGCAATACGCATCGTTTTCTGTGTTGCAAAATTCAGCGCCTTAGATGCTTCCTGCTGCATGGTACTGGTTGTAAAGGGTACCGGAGCCTTTTTATACCGTTCCCCTTTTTTGATGTCAGCCACCTCATAATCTGCCCCTTCCAGATCTTTGAGAATCTGCTGCAGTTCACTTTCCGAATGAATCGTTATCTTTTTCTTTTCCGTTCCATAGAACTTAGCTGTTAGAGGTTTTCTTTCCCCTTTCACTTTCAAAACTGCATCTAATGTCCAATATTCTTCGGGAATAAAGGCATTAATCTCCTCCTCCCGGTCTGCGATAATTCGAAGGGCTACCGACTGTACACGTCCGGCACTTAACCCTCTCTTTACTTTTGCCCACAGAAGAGGACTGATTCTATATCCAACAACACGGTCCAGTGCACGGCGGGCCTGCTGTGCATCCACAAGATCCATATCTATCTCTCTTGCATTTTTAATAGATGCTTTTACCGCATTTTTTGTTATCTCATTGAAACTGATTCGATATGTCTTTTTATCTTCCAGTTTTAATGCCTTGCACAAATGCCAGGAAATAGCCTCCCCTTCACGGTCAGGGTCAGTTGCAAGATAAACTTTATCCGCTTTTTTTACTTCCTTACGAAGGCTGGCAAGGATATCCCCCTTCCCACGGATCGTAATATATTTTGGTTCATAATCATGCTCCACATCGATTCCAAGCTGACTTTTGGGGAGATCACGCACATGTCCATTAGAAGCCATAACCGTATAATTGCTTCCCAAAAATTTTTTTATAGTTTTTACTTTTGCAGGAGACTCCACAATAACAAGATAATGAGCCATATTTCTTTCCTCCAATACCTTCTTTGTTTCTTATTCTAAACGGATATAATAGTTCTTCGAAATTTCCTGAATGTATCCTTTTAATTCCAGTGACACCAATGTTTCCATAACCTGAAACGGTTCCAATCCCGTTTCTTCCATCAGCTGATGGACTCCTTTGGGAAACAAACCGAGACAACTATACAATATATTTTCGGTGCTTTCAAGCGTTTTTTTATTTTTGTCTGATTTTTTGGTGAAATTCTTCCTTAAATATCCCATTGCTTTCATTTCTTCTGCAAAGTCTTCTGCTGAAATTAAAATTCCTGCTCCCTGTCGAATCAATGTATTACATCCGCGACTCAAAGGGCTTGTCACTGGTCCGGGAAGTGCATATACTTCCTTTCCCTGTTCTAATGCAAAGTCTGCTGTAATAAGAGAACCGCTCTTTTCTCGTGCCTCCATTACAAGTACAATTTCTGAAAGAGCACTGATAATCCGGTTTCTCCTGGGAAAATTTTTGCGAAGGGGCAAACTGCCGGGAAGTTGTTCTGAAAGAATTCCCCCTGTTTTCTGTATATCAAAATAAAGTCCTCTATTTTCCCGAGGATAACAGACATCCACACCAGATCCCAATATAGCATATGTGGCTCCTTTTACATTTATTGCACCTCTTCCTGCTGCCCCGTCTATGCCTCTTGCCATTCCACTGATAATCTGTACTCCTGCTGCCGCAAGCAGCTCTGCAAAAATAATGGCCTGTCTTTCTCCATAAGGACTGCACTGTCTGGCCCCAACAATCGCAACAGACACTTGATCTTCTTTGGGCAAATTTCCCTTTGCAAAAAGAGCATAAGGATGATCCCTAAGCTCTTTCATTTTGGAAGGATACGCAGAGTCATAACAAGGGATAAACTTTATATTTTTCTCCAGGAATTTTTCATATTCCTCTCTTATTTGGCTGTTTTTCTGACCAAATATGATCACTTTCCTGTCATTTTCTGTCAGATATTTCTGTTTTTTTAACAAACTTTCTTCTATATAATATATAGCCTCTCCCGTACCTGCAAATTCCCTAAGCATTCTCTTTTTGGGATCAGAAATTCCCTGAAGCGATGCAAACCAATATTCATATTTCATTTATTTTCCCCCAATATCTTTGATCCGGCGTTCGATAGGCAATCGCTTCCCTTAAATGTCCCATCTCAATTCTTTCTCTTCCTGCAAGATCTGCAATGGTTCTTGCCACCTTAAGTGTTTTGTGGTAAGTGCGCGCTGTCAGACCTATCTTGGTAAATGCTTCTTTTATCATATTCTCTTCCTCCATCCCCAATGCACAATATTTAGGTATCTGAGACGCTGGAATCATAGCATTTACAAGAAAATCTTCATTGATGTATCTTCTCCTCTGACGTTCCCTGGCTTCACAGACTCTCTCTCGGATCACCTTGGATGATTCCTCTTTCGATGCGGATTTCAGTGTATCATAATCAAGCCCTGGCGTATCAATACATAAATCCATACGGCTAAGCAGCGGCTGACTTATTTTTCCCAGATACTGCTGAATCTGTGCAGACGTACACCTGCATTTCTCCATATCCGGATAATAACCACACGGGCAAGGATTCATCGCACCAATCAACATAAAATCAGCCGGAAATGTATATACCCCTTGTTTTCTTACAAGCCGGATTACTTTTTCCTCCAGCGGCTGGCGAAGCACCTCAAGTACTGGCCTTGCAAATTCTGTCAGTTCATCCAGAAAAAGCACACCTTTATCTGCCAAACTAATTTCCCCGGGAGACGGGTACAGTCCACCCCCGATCAATGCTGCCTTTGTCACGGTATGATGAACTTCCCGGAAAGGTCGCTTTGTTATAAGAGGAAATTCTTTTTGCAGCAATCCTTGTATACTGTATATTTTTGTAAGCTCAATACTTTCTTTTTGGGTTAGCGGCGGTAAAATTGTAGAAACTCGGCTGGCAATCATGGATTTTCCGCTTCCAGGCGGCCCTATCATCAAAAGATTATGACCACCACTAACTGCAATTTCTGCTGCACGCTTTACCACTTTTTGCCCTTTCACATCAGCAAAGTCCAAAGGAAACTCCACCTCAGCCTGTTTATTTACAATTCTGCTGCGCTTTCTTTCCTTCCGAAACATACCGGTAACCAACGTTTCCCACAACTCTCTTAGTGTCTGAAATGAAAAAATCCGAATGCCTTCCACCAGCTCCGCTTCCTCCTTATTATCTTGCGGAATCAGACACATACGAAACCCATGATTTTTGGCTTCCCAGACAATAGGAAGTACTCCTGCCACCTGACGTATCGAGCCGTCAAGACCCAGTTCTCCCACAACAACCGTGGATTCCAGCGTAGAAGATGGAAGTTCCCCCAGCGATGCTAAAATAGACAATGCAATTGCAAGATCAAAAGACGAACCTCTCTTCCTGATATTTCCCGGCGAAAGATTGATTACTGTTTTCTTTGGCGGAAAATCAATACCAGAATTTCGGATCGCTGTTCTTACTCTCTGACCGGCCTCTTTCACTTCTGTCCCAAGATAGCCAACCATATGAAACATCGGAAGCCCAGTACTTAAATCCGCTTCCACTTGCACAAATTTTACATCCAACCCCTGAAGAACTGCCGAATACACCGTACCTACACTCATTCTGCTCCTCCTTTTTATTTGTTATATGTTTTTTATGTGAGATTTTTCCCTCAGACAGAACGCCTGCAATGAGATTTATTGAACTGTAAGATACAATAGAATTTCTATATTTATGTCACATCTATAGTCCACATAATATATAATTTACGTAAACTTGTCAACCCATAATGTCTCATACGATTCTTAACAAAAACCGGATATCTTACATATGGAAAAGCACGAATTTGCCTGTTTTTACATAGACTGTAATTAACTACGCTAAGAGGTGCTTCTATTGAAATCCTTTCCTTCTCCCTTAACAGCAGCTGAAGAGCAATACTACCTGCAAAAATATACGGAAGGAGACCTGGAAGCAAAACACATTTTGATTGAAAGGAACCTACGCCTGGTGGCACATATCGTCCGTAAATATCAGACTACAGATGAAGATACGGAAGATCTCCTCTCGATCGGAACCATTGGCCTGATCAAGGCTGTGGTCACCTTTAACCCTGACAAAGCCGTACGTCTGGGAACTTATGCAGCAAGGTGTATTGAAAATGAAATTTTGATGTATTTAAGAGGAAAGAAGAAAAGTTCAAAAGAAATCTCCCTTTACGAGCCCATCGGAACAGATCGGGAAGGCAATGAAATCCAGCTTTTCGATATCATTGAATCACAAAATGATGATGCACATGAAAAAGTCATGCTGGAAGACGATATCCGGCTTCTGTACTCCAAAGTAGAATCCATTCTCTCCCCCCGGGAGCGCCTGGTTCTGAAAATGCGGTATGGTTTATATAATGAAGAGGAATATACGCAGCGGGAGATTGCCAGGCAACTTGGTATCTCTCGTTCTTACGTTTCCAGAATCGAAAAAAGTGCAATAGAAAAGCTGCGGGCTTATTTTTAATCCGCCCGCAGCTTTCTGCACTTTATTATATTTCTTTTCTTCTTAAAATATCATATTGATCTGCTTTTTCCCCCAGATCCACATAAAGAACTTGCTGCGGATGGGGCGCACTTTCCTGTTCATTTCCCTCTTCATCAAGAATACGTTTCACGATAACTTCCACGTTTCTTCCATCCGGCTTCATAATTTCAATCTGTTCGCCTACAGAAAACTTATTTCTCTGCTCAATACGGTACAGGCCATCTTTTTCTTCTCCAATAATACCAAGATAGGTATAATCCTTTGCATAGGTATTATGGTCATAAATCTGGCTTGACCCATCCGGTTTTGAAAAATAAAAGCCTGTAGTAAACTGCCGGTAAGTACATCCCACAATCTGCTCCAGATACCAGGGCATATTTTTCCAATAAAGTTCCGGATCTTTTTTATAATCATCAATAGCATTTCGATAAGTTCTTGCTACAGTCGCCACATAGAGAGCTGTCTTCATACGTCCCTCAATTTTCAAACTGTCGATACCGGCATCAATCAGTTCCGGAATGTGACCAATCATACATAAATCTTTGGAGTTAAAAATAAATGTACCTCTTTCATTTTCATAAACTGGCATATATTCACCCGGTCTTGTCTCTTCCACGACTGAATATTTCCATCTGCATGGATGTGTACATGCTCCATGGTTAGCATCTCTTCCCGTAAAGAAATTACTCAAAAGACATCTTCCTGAATAGGAAATACACATAGCGCCATGAACAAAGCTTTCAATTTCCATCTCTTCCGGAATATTTTGACGAATTTCCTTAATTTCTTCCAGAGACAGCTCCCTTGCCGAAACGACTCTCTTAGCACCTAAGCGCCACCAGAAATTATAGGTTCCGTAATTCGTATTGTTTGCCTGTGTACTGATGTGTCTCTCGATTTCAGGACAAATCTCACCGGCAATGTCGAAAATTGCCGGATCAGCAATAATCAATGCATCGGGTTTCATTTCCTTTAGCTCTTTAAAATATTCCCTCACTCCGGGCAAATCAGCATTATGAGCCAGTATATTAGCTGTAACATAAACTTTCACTCCGTGTTGATGAGCGAACTCTATTCCCTGCTCCATATCATGGCGCGAAAAATTCTTTGCCTTAGCACGCAGGCCAAATGCCTCACCACCGATATAGACTGCATCAGCTCCAAAAATTACTGCTATTTTTAATACTTCCAGGCTGCTTGCCGGAATCAGAAGTTCCGGATGTCTTTTCATATTTTTATCCATTTTATTCCTTCCATTATTGTTTTACACTCAGCGCAACTCCATCTCCCAGTGGGACGATAGAGGTGATAAGCCTATCATCATGTTTCAATTCATACAGATATTCCCTCATTCTGCTATGAATCGTTCGATTTCTCCTTTCCACTGCAAAACGAGATTCCAGAATATCTCCATCCTGTAATACATTATCAGACACCAAGAGGCCTCCTTTTCTCAAAAGGCGGATCACCTCCGGCATATAATGAATATACTGCCCTTTTGCCGCATCCATGAAAATAAAATCAAACGGTCCCTCCAAGCCTTTCATGACTTCCAGGGCATCCCCTTCAATCAATGTAATTTCATCTTGTTTGCCTGCCCGGCGGAAATTTTCCCTTGCAATCGGTATCCGTTTCTCATAATTCTCAATCGTAGTAATATGGCATCCCCTGGGGGCATAGGCATTCATCAAAAGCGCCGAAAATCCTACTGCAGTACCAGCTTCCAATATACTCATAGGTTGATGGATCTTAAGAAGCACTTTCAGAAAACTCTGGGTCTCCTTCCTGATGATCGGCACATACGCATCCAAAGCTTCCTGCTCAATCTCTTCCAAAATAGGAAGATCCCGGCTTTCCAGCGAATTAATAAATGTTGTCAAACGTTCGTCCGCTATCACTTTTACACATACTCCATTTCATTTTTACACAGGGTTACTCGCAGTTTTACACACCACTTACGTTAATTTCGGACGTAACACTTTTAAAAAGTGTTACGTCCGAAATTGATTAAACATCCATAATAATCGGCAGGATCATAGGTCTTCTCTTAGTACGTTTCCAGATAAATTCATTCATAGTATCACGCACTACCAGTTTGATTTTACTCCAGTCAGCGCCTCTTTGGCGATGCAGGCAATTGTCTACTGCCTCAACCAATACTTTTCTTGCATCTTCCATCAAGCCTTCTGATTCTCGGACATATACAAATCCTCGTGACACGATATCCGGTCCTGCCAGCAGCTGATTGGTACCTCTCTCTAATGTCATTACAACAATCAGAATTCCGTCTTCTGCCAGATGCTGACGATCTCTTAATACAATATTTCCTACGTCGCCGACGCCCAGTCCATCTACCAGTACTTCTCCTGTGTGTACTTTATCAACGACTTTTGCTTCTTTTTCACTGACTTCCAGTACATCACCTGACTGCAACATGAAAATATTCTCTTTCGGGATTCCAAGAGACTGTGCCAGAGAAGCATTTGCCTTTCTGTGACGGTATTCTCCATGAATCGGAACCGCATATTTTGGTTTTACGAGAGAATAGATCAGTTTCAGTTCTTCCTGACAGGCATGTCCGGAAACGTGAGCATCCTGGAAAATAACATTTGCTCCTTTTTCGGAAAGTTCATTGATGACTCTTGATACAGATTTTTCATTTCCCGGTATAGGATTGGAGCTGAAAATAACAGTATCTCCTGGCATGATGGTCACTTTTTTATGAATATCCGCCGCCATTCTTGACAGTGCTGCCATGGACTCTCCCTGGCTTCCTGTCGTAATGAGAACTGTCTTTTCCGGCGGATAATTCTTTAACTGATCGATCTCAATTAAAGTTTTATCCGGCACATTTAAATAGCCCAGTTCCTGTGCTGTGGAAATGATATTTACCATACTGCGGCCTTCGACCACAACTTTTCTCTCGTATTTATAGGCAGAGTTGATAATTTGCTGCACACGGTCTACATTAGATGCAAATGTAGCAATAATTATTCTTGTATTGCGATGTTCTGCAAACAAATGATCAAAGGTATGCCCCACCGTACGTTCTGACTGGGTAAATCCAGGTCTTTCAGCGTTGGTACTGTCTGACATCAGTGCCAGTACGCCTTTCTTTCCAATTTCTCCGAATCTTTGCAGATCAATTGCATCTCCAAATACCGGCGTATAATCCACCTTAAAGTCTCCTGTATGCACAACAATCCCTGCCGGCGAATAAATCGCAAGAGCAGAGGCATCCTGTATACTATGATTCGTTTTTATAAATTCGATTCTAAATTGTCCCAAATTGATGGACTGTCCAAATCTTACAACCTTTCTCCGGGTACTGCGCAGAAGATTGTGTTCTGTCAGTTTCTTTTCAATAATTCCCATTGTCAGCTTTGTGGCATAAATGGGAAGGTTCATTTCCTTCAAAACATAAGACAGCGCGCCAATATGATCCTCATGTCCGTGAGTGATCACAAATCCTTTGACCTTTTGGATATTATCTCTTAGATAAGTAATATCCGGGATAACAAGGTCGATCCCAAGCATATCATCCTCCGGGAAAGCCAGGCCGCAGTCCACGACAATAATACTGTCTTCGTATTCAAAGGCAGTAATATTCATTCCGATCTTCTCCAGTCCCCCAAGCGGAATGATACGCAGTTTTCCATTGTTTTCTTTTTTCAAGCTTACACCTCCATAGGTTTATTTTCCGTTATTTTGCTTTTCCCGACACTTTTTGCACTGCCCATAGAATTTCAGCTCGTGATCCGCAACATGGAATCCTGTCTCTTTTTCAATATAAGCTTCCAGATTATCTAAAAGATCATCTCGAAACTCCATGACGTCTCCACAATCACGGCAAATCAGGTGGTGATGGTGATGATGGGGTCCTGTCTTTTCATCACAAAAATCCCCGATCTCGTACCGCACACATCCATCATCCAGAATAATCCTGTCTACAAGCTGCATTTCCAGAAGAAGCTGAACTGTCCGGTAAATCGTTGCCAGACCGATTTCCGGGTAGTCCTCCTTCACCAGTTCAAAAATGTCTTCTGCAGTCATGTGCTCATCATGATGTTCTGCAAGCACTTGTAACACAAGCAACCTTTGATTGGTCACTTTGAGTCCTTTCTCTTTCAGCATTTCCTTAAATTTTTCCTGACTTATAGACATAGTATGCTACCTTTCAATTTCAATATCTTCAAGCAGTTCCTCAAATACTTTAGACACGGCCATCAATTCCGTATCATCTTCTACAATTTCGTAAATGCTGTCTGTATCTTTCTCTTCTGATCTATCCTTCAAAATCAGGCATTCTGCATCGCCTTCCTCTGAATCAGTCACCAGAATATAGGACGTTCCATTTATTCTTGTCTGCTCCAGTACGTAAAACTCAACTTCCTCCGTACCATCTGCACAAAATTTAATTTTTTCCATCATATTAACACCTCAAAACAAGCTCTGTAAATCTTTGATGCTGCTGTTTCTATTGTTCTGTCTGCCCTTTTGCATCCAAATATCCCTGTAATATAAAAACAGCCGCAATCTGATCTACATACTTTTTGCGGTCTTCCCTTCTAACTTTACTTTCTATTAAAGTCCGTTCCGCTTCAACCGTAGTAAGACGCTCGTCCCACATCACGACCTCCAGGCCGGTACGCCGGCGGAGCATCTCACCAAATTCCATTGATTTTTCCGCTCTTTCTCCCACATCATAATTCATATGCCGGGGAAGTCCTAATACAATAGACTCCACTTTATATTCCCGGATAATTTCTTCAATGCGGGCACATGTTTTTCTAAGCTTGTTCTCTTCCTTTCTCCAAATGGTCTCTACTGCCTGTGCCGTAAGGCCTAAAGGATCACTTACCGCTACCCCCACAGTCTTAGAACCATAGTCCAGTCCCATTATTCTCATAAAAATTATTCCCAATCATGATGCGCAATATACGTCTTGAGCATCTCTTCTACCAGTTCGTCTCTTTCCACCTTCATAATCAGGCTTCTTGCTCCATTGTGGCTAGTAATATAAGTCGGATCCCCAGACATAATATAACCCACGATCTGATTCACCGGATTATACCCTTTTTCGCTCAGTGCCTTATATACAATTTCAAGGATGTCCTTGGCCTGAATCTGCGGACCGCTTTCCACCTGGAAAAACTGAGTGTTTGTTAATTCTCTCATATTCACGTCCTCCAAAAATACTTCATTCTTATTCTACTCTATTCCCACTTGAAATTCAATGAATTATTTGTAAACGGTTCTCAATTTCTACATTTATCAACTGATTTTCTAAATTTTCAGTCGTTTTTTGTCCGACTTTCACATATTCCCGCGTATGTCCAACCTGATAAATACCATCCTCAAGCTCTACGGCTTCCTCCATCAGCACTTCCTGACAAGTTCCAATGAGTCTTTCTTCAAAGGCCTCCTGCTTCTTTTGACTAAGCTGGATCAACTCATTGCTTCGCTCAGCTTTTACTTGTTCCGGAACCTGACCGTCCATCACAGCTGCCTTGGTTCCTTTTCGTGGGGAATATTTAAAAATATGTGTTTCATAAAAATTCACCTTGTCAATAAATGATTTGGACTTTGCAAATTCTTCTTCTGTTTCTCCCGGGAAACCTACGATAACATCTGTCGTAAGTGCAGGATCTTTAAAGTATTTTCTAAGAAGGCAGCATTTTTCATAATACTCCTCAGAAGTATATTTTCGATTCATCCGCTTTAATGTTTCATCACATCCACTTTGTAAAGAAAGATGGAAATGAGGACAAATCTTGGAAAGTCCTGCCAAAGTTTCCGCAAATTCTTCTGTAATGATTCTTGGCTCCAAAGATCCCAGGCGAATTCTCTGGATTCCTTCCACTTCATGTACCGATTTAATCAGATTCAAAAGACCGTCTTCCTGGTCCATCCCATAGGAACTTAAATGAATCCCTGTCAGTACAACTTCCTTATATCCTCTTTGTGCCAGTTCTGTTACTTCTGCCACCACATCTTCTCTTTTACGGCTTCTTACCCTGCCTCTTGTATAGGGAATAATACAGTAAGAGCAAAACTGATTACATCCATCCTGCACTTTAATATAAGCACGGGTGTGTTCCCCTGTACGAGTCAAATGAAGCTCCTCATATTCTGATGTATGGCCGATATCCAGGATTTCTTTTTGCGCTGCATTTTCTCTGCTTCCGCCGTTTTCTCTTTCCTGCCAGTAATGTTCCAGAATGCCCGCAAGTTCCTGCTTTTTATTGTTGCCGATCACAATATCAATTCCTTCTTCCAGGTTATCTCCCTGAGCCTGCACATAGCAGCCTGCCGCAACAATTACCGCATCCGGATTCTTCTTTCTGGCCCGGTGAATCATTTGCCTCGATTTCCGGTCTGCCATATTGGTTACCGTACAAGTGTTAATAACATACACATCTGCCTTATCATGAAACGGTACAATCTCATAACCGTTCTTTTCCAGAATTTCCTGCATAGCTTCTGTTTCGTATGCGTTTACTTTGCATCCTAAATTGTGAAGTGCTGCTTTTTTCATTTATTTCCTCTCTTTTCTTATATTGCTTCATACAAATTGTTGTATGCTTTAACGAATTTGGGCCGAATTCTTTGGCAATTTGTTCCTTGACTTTTATCTATTCAACTCTTAAGATGATTATAGAAAATGAATTAGAAATCAAGGAGGTTTTCCAAATGAAAACAGTAAAAATTTCTTTAAACTCAATTGACAAAGTAAAATCTTTTGTAAACGATATTACAAAATTCAACAATGATTTCGATTTAGTATCCGGCAGATACGTAATCGATGCAAAATCTATCATGGGTATTTTCAGCCTGGATCTTTCCAAAGCAATCGACCTTAACATCCATGCAGACAGCGATAACGATGTAGCTGAAATTCTGGAAGTTCTGAAGCCATACCTTGTATAGAATCATCTTTACATTATTAAATATCATCAAACATAAAACAACAGATACGCCGAAATGTTCTGACATTCCGGCGTATTTTTATATATTAATGAACCTCTATAATCTCTACGGAACGAATAGCCTGCTCTACAAGCTCATCTATCTTCTCTGCCAGATTTTCCTCCGACTTATGGATGATGTTGATATTGGGTTTTGTCACAGGATGTTTCGCTACAAAAATCGTACAGCAGTCCTCAAAAGGCTGAATGGAAGTCTCATAAGAGCCAATCTTTTCTGATACATCCACAATCTCCTTTTTATCAAAACCGATCAGCGGGCGGTAAACCGGAAGTGTACATACTTCATTTGTTGCCGCAAGACTTTGCATCGTCTGACTTGCCACCTGTCCGATACTTTCTCCTGTAATCATGCCAAGACATCCGTCTTCCTTTGCAAAATGCTCTGCTATCTTCATCATATAGCGTCTCATAATAATGGTCAGCTCTTCATGTGGACACTGATCATAAATATAGAGCTGTATATCCGTAAAATTCACTACATGAAGCTTGATCGGTCCTGCATAAGCTGCAATAATTTTCGCCAGATCCACTACTTTTTGCTTCGCTCTTTCGCTGGTATACGGAGGAGCATGGAAATAGGTTGCTTCCAGTGCCACACCACGTTTTGCAATCATATATCCGGCAACCGGACTGTCAATTCCTCCTGACAGCAAAAGCATGGCCTTGCCATTGGTTCCTACCGGCATTCCTCCAGGACCCGGTATGATTCTGGAATAAATATAGATCTGCTCTCTCACCTCGATATGAAGCATCACATCCGGCTTATGCACATCTACCCGTATTTCAGGAAAAGCATCCAGAATCGCCTCTCCCACCAGACAATTAATCTCCATGGAATTAACCGGATATGTCTTTTTACTTCTTCTTGCTTCCACCTTAAACGTAATATTTTTATCCGGGTACAGTTCATCCATGTAGGCAACTACATCCTTCTTAAGCTGGTCAAATCCTTGGTCCTCCACACAGACAACCGGACAGATCCCAACAATTCCAAATACTTTCTGAAGGCAGGATGTAACCTCATCTGCATCATACTGTCCTTCACAATCTACATAAATTCTTCCTCTTGACTTGTGAACTTTAAAAGAGCCATCTGCCTCCCGAAGGGCATAACGGATCTGTCTGACAAGTGCATCTTCAAACAGATAACGGTTCTTCCCTTTAATTCCTATTTCTCCGTATTTTATCAAAAAAGTATGAAATATCATTTTTCTTTCCTCTCTCCTGCCGGACATTATCTCCGTGTATAACGCCGCAGTACCGGTACTAAATTATATAGGGTTTCCAATGTATAGTCAATCTCTTCTATTGTGGTAAACTCTGACATGCTGAATCTCAATGTAGCATCCAGATACTCTTTGCCTGCTCCGATTCCTTTGAGTACACCGCTGATGGCCGGATGGTTGGAAGCACAGGCAGATCCGGAAGACACATAAATTCCTTTTTCTTCCAGAGCATGCAAAAGCACCTCACTTCTTACTCCCGCAAATCCTACGCTGATAATATGGGGAGCGCTGGTCTCATCATAAAGGCCATGGACCGTGGTATCTTCCAGCTTCGTCACTCCTTCAATGAAATGTTGTTTCAGCTCCCGCATGCGGTCTACCTTCTCTTCAAGATCTGTGTAAATCTCCTTTGCAGCAAGCGCAAGCCCCGCAATGCCCGGAACATTTTCTGTACCGGAACGAATATTTTTCTGCTGCTCTCCGCCAAAAACAATGGGCTTTATTTTTACATCTTCCGAAATATAAAGCACTCCTGTTCCTTTCGGTCCGTGAATCTTATGTCCGCTGACAGACAGCATATCTATCTTGGATCTTTTAGGGTAAATTCTGTATTTTCCAAATCCCTGCACTGCATCCACATGGAAAAGAATCTCTTTATTGTATGCTTTCACAATTCCTGCTGCTTCATCCACCGGCTGCACAGATCCCACTTCATTATTGACATACATAATGGAAACAAGAATCGTCTCCGGACAAAGGGATTCCTGAAGAGCCGAAAGTTTAACACGTCCAAACCGATCTACCGGGAGATATGTTACTCTAAATCCTTCTTCCTCTTCCAGATAGCGCATCGTATTTAAGATAGCCGGATGTTCTATGGATGAAGTAATCAGATGATTCCCTCTTCTCTTATTAGCACGCGCCGCGCCAATCAGCGCAAGATTGTCACTCTCCGTTCCGCCGGAAGTAAAGAAAATTTCTTTTTCCTGAACCTTTAAAATCTTTGCCAGAATTTCCTTTGCTTCTTTTATATAACGCTCCGCCTCTACCCCTTTTGTATGCATGGAAGAAGGATTGCCATAATCCTCGCACATGACCTTTCTCACAAGATCACCCACACATTCATAGGCTCTTGTAGTGGCAGAATTATCAAGATAAACTTCCATCATTTCCTAACAACTCCTAATTTTCTATTCATTTTACTATCAGATTATGCATTCTTAGGATTCCAGGTGATACATCAGCAAAGATAGTACGGTAATGGCAGCTGTCTCTGTTCTTAAAATCCTTCTGCCAAGAGTAATCGTTTTCGCTCCCTGATCCGAAGCAAGATCCGCCTCATCCTTCTCAAATCCGCCTTCCGGTCCAATGAAAACGCCTACAGACTGTCCACTCTTAATCGAAGCGATCACTTCCTTAGAATACGCAATGCCTTCCGCCAGCTCATAAGGGAATAAAACCACATCCAAAGAAGCCGCATACTGAAGCGCTTCTTTATAAGACATAATCTTTGAAACCTGTGGAATGACGCCCCGGCCGGCCTGCTTGGCCGCACTTTTAGCAATTTCATTCCAACGCTGCACTTTCTTTTCGCCCTTTTTGGCATCCAGCTTTACTACCGTTCTTTTTGTCACCACAGGAATAATCTCTGCTGCTCCCAGCTCAACTGCTTTTTGAATTACAAGTTCCATTTTATCTGCTTTTGGCAGTCCCTGAAACAGACAGATTCTGGCATTTAACTCTGTATCCAGTTCCTTTTCCTCAATGATTTCAAGAACAGCTCTTCCCTCTTCGTAGCCATCTACCGCACACACATATTTCTGATTGTTCCCGTCGCTGATTTCAACCTTTTCCCCTTTTTTCATCCGGAGCACATTTTTCATATGGTTCACATCAGAACCTTCCAGATAAATATAGGGCTTTTCCACCTGTTCCGGTGTTACAAAAAAATGCTGCATTTATTTCTTCCTCGCTGTCACACTGACCCATTCTCCCTGGTGTCCCACTTCCAGGATTTCCATTCCAGCAGCTTCCACTGCCTCTTTCACCGCTTCTTCCTTGTCATCTATAATTCCACTTGTAATATAGATTCCTCCACTCTTCAAATGAGAAAGGATAACCGGTGTAAGCGGAATTAAAACATCCGCAAGAATGTTTGCCGCTACAATATCATACTTTTCATAGCCCACTTTATCCTGAATCTCTTTATCATCAATGATATTTCCAATCATCACTTCATACTGATCTCTGGAAATTCCATTGACCTCCATATTTTCATGGGTTGCATCAATTGCACATGGATCAAGGTCTGTTCCCACGCTATGCTTTGCTCCAAATTTCAAAGCCAGCATGCCCAGAATTCCACTTCCACATCCTACATCCAGTATTTCTGTATCCGGCGTCACATATTTACGGATCTGACGAATACAAAGCTGTGTCGTCTCATGCATCCCTGTACCGAAAGCAGTTCCCGGATCAATATGGATAATCATCTTATTTTCATCCTCCGGCTTTACATCTTCCCAGGAAGGAATGATCAGCACATCATCAATTGTAAACTGGTGGAAATACTGCTTCCAGTTATTTACCCAATCCACATCCTCTGTCTGGGATTCCTCAATGACTGCCTCGCCAATATCCAGAAACTCTGACAGTTCCTCTAATTCTTCTCTTACCTTCTGAAGCATAAGTGCTTTATCTTCTTCTTCCTCCAGATAGAACGTGATATATGCAATCCCATCATCTTCTGCTGTCTCCGGAAGAATATCTACAAACATCTGCTCCTTATCCTTCTGTGTAAGTGGGATCTTATCCTCAATCTCTACTCCCTGAATCCCCAGCTCCATCAATGTACTGCTGACAATCTCCTCCGCAGCAGTAGTTGTCTTTAACCGGAATTTATTCCATTTCATAGTTTCACCTCAATTATTTTCTTCCTTTTTCGGGCTTTTTTCTTTATTTCATCCATCAAATACCTGTCATTTTAGTGTATCATATCAGCCCCAAATGCTCAATGAGGATTTTCACTCCAAGCAAAATCAAAATCACACCACCTGTAATCTGAGCACCTTTTTGCCAACGTCCGCCAAAGATATTGCCAATCTTCACACCGGCTGCTGATATGATAAATGTAGTCACACCGATAAAGCTGACTGCCGGTATGATTTCCACCTGCAGAAACGCAAAGGTAACTCCTACTGCAAGGGCATCTATACTTGTGGCCACAGCAAGTCCCAGCATCGTTCGCACATCTAAAGATTCATCTGCTGCAGACTGCCCTTCGCACTCTTTACACTCTTCTTCTTCAAACGCCTCTTTGAGCATGCCTGCTCCGATAATGCCAAGAAGGATAAAGGCAATCCAGTGGTCGATAGATGTAATTACATTTTTAAACTGAATTCCTAAAAGATAGCCAATAAGCGGCATACCAGCCTGAAATACACCAAAATACAATCCAACGACCCCCGCCTTAGTCCAGGTACATTTCTTCATGGCGAGGCCCTTACAGACAGATACTGCAAAGGCGTCCATTGATAATCCTACTGCCATCAGAAAAAGTTCTGCAATTCCCATACGTTTATCTCCTTTTACTGTTTGATCCGATTGTGCTTTAAAAAAGGGAACTTCGCGCCAGGCCTCCCTAAAACAAAAAAGACCTATCCGCGGTTTTATCTCCCACGGATAAGTCTCATTATTTAAAGTAATGCCAGATGTATTCACATCAGTATGTTGACAATACTGCGCTCAATTGCGCCAACTACTCCCTTATCGCGCTGTTTATTATATAGAAATTCCCATAGACTGTCAACCATTACAGACTAAACCTTATGAAATTTCAGGGTGATGCAGATCGTAATAAAAAATATACTGCTGCAATACACCCTGACTCCCTTCATATCTTTCAAAAGGAAAGCCCTGAGGATACTGCTGCTTAAGAACCTTTTGAATATGCGTATCCACAGGAAAGGCCTCCAGATGATGAAGCCCAAAAAGACAGATACAGTCTGCTACTTTTCCGCCAACTCCGCTAAGTTTCATCAATTCCGCCCTGGCATCCGGATAAGACATTCCTTTTATCTTCTCCAGATCCACCTCACCGGAAAGGACACTGTTTACTGTATTTCTTATGTATCTGCTCCTATAGCCGAGTCCGCAATCTCTAAATTCCTCTTCCTCTACACCGGAAAGCTCCTCCGGTCTGGGAAAACAATCATACCTCTTTCCCTCTCCCGTATGACAGCATTTGCCATACCGTTTTGAAAGAAGCTCAAGAATGTTCTTAATACGGCGGATATTATTTTGCTGTGAAACAATAAAGGATACTATCATTTCCCACAGGTCCTGCCTTAAAATTCGTATACCGGATCCAAAACAAGCCGCCTTTAAAAGATAGGTATCCTCTGGATCAATCACTTCCCGGTAACTATGATAATCACTGTCTAAATCAAAATAATCTCTCCAAAAGCTTTCAAACTCCTCCTCATGGCAGGAAAAAAGAAATCTTTTGTCTCCCCTTTCCTCTATTTCCAGATAATGATCACCGGCAACTAAAGCATAGGTATTCTCCCCTGTCGGATTCATTCGAAAACACTGACCCGAAGCACAAATCTGTCCCGGCAGAAAGTCTTCCTTTGTTATTGTTATCATTTATCCGTCCTTCTCCTTCTTTTTATCATAAACTCCACAGATGAGCCAATATCCTCCCTATGTTGTGGTTATTATATCATGCAGATAACAATAAATGCTATGCATAAAAACTGGCAGATCCATTATAAAAGTCCCACCGCTTTTTGCTGTGGGACTTATCCTCTATTTTCACGCGACGCTCTTTCTCCCACGTCCATTGTGGTCCAAGCCTGCCGCCTTTTCAAATTCTTTTAATTTTTTCCTGGCCTCTGCACTTAAGTTTGTTGGCACCTGAATCTGTACCGTCACATAATGATCGCCGTGTACCTGCGGATTTCCAAGAGATACAACGCCTTTTCCCCGCAGCCGGATTTTTGTTCCTGACTGGGTACCTTCTTTTATTTTACACATTACATTGCCGTACAAAGTCTGCACCAATGTTTCTCCGCCAAACACCGCTGTTGTAAAGGGGATCTGAACCGTAGAATAGATATCCTTTCCCTTACGCTCAAATCCTTTCTTTTCTCCTACTTTTACTTTCAAAAGAAGATCTCCTGGCTCTCCCCCTCCGCTTCCAGGCATCCCTTTCCCTTTCAGTCGTATACTCTTCCCTGTATCAATGCCGGCGGGAATGTGCACCTGAAGAGTCTGTTCTTTCCCATCGGAACGGTTTGGATCCTGAAATCGAATGATCTTGTCACATCCAAAAACAGCTTCATCAAAACTGATGCTAGTCTCTGCTTTCAGATCCGCACCTTTTTCCGAAAATCCTTCCCTGCCAAAACCGCTCTGAAAGCCTCCAAAATGATCGCCGTAAAACGAACTCTTATTATACCCATCTTTTTTTCCATGGAAAAAGCTTCCAAATATATCTTCAAAAATATCATCCATGTTGCCATTTTCAAAATGAAATTCCTGATATCCGCCTGCAGAGCCTCCCTGTGTCCTGCCGGAATGATTTCCGCCTCCCCAAGCGCTGCCGTCAAAAGCTCCATAGCCAAACTGGTCATACATTTTCCTTTTTTCGGGATCACTTAGGATCGCATAGGCTTCTGTAATCTCCTTGAATTTCTGCTCAGCCTGCGAATTGCCTGCATTGGTATCCGGATGATACTTTTTCGCCAATTTCCGATATGCTTTCTTTATGGTATTTTCATCTGCATGTTTATCTACTCCCAGAATCTCATAGCAATCTCTTTTTGCTCCCAATTTTTTTCACCTCCCGATCTATGGCATAGGAGTCTGTTTCCACTGATATAAAATTCCCCGGAAATCATTCCGGGGAATTCCTACAGGTTATCCTTCAATTGTAACATAACGGTTTTCTTCCACCTGCTTCTCATTTACCTTAGGAATGTCTAATGTAAGAATACCATTTTCAAATTTAGCATGAATATCATTCTGAGTCAGACCCTTTCCTACATAAAAGCTTCTGCTTACATTTCCCTGGAAACGCTCCTGACGGATATATCTGCCTTCCTTCTTCTCCTCATTGCTTGTATTTCTTGCAGCACTGATGGTCAGGTATCCTTCCTTCAATTCTGCTTTGATATCTTCTTTCTTAAATCCTGGAAGATCAATCTCTACTTCGTAAGCATTTTCTTTTTCCTTCACATCTGTTTTCATAAGCTGATCGGTATGTCTTGCATACGCTTTTCTGTCCGCCTCCGGAAATGAAAAATCAAACCAATCATTAAATAAATTTTCTCCCCAAATACTCGGCATCATCATAAATCATCTCTCCTATCTTTCATTTATATTTCTATTTCTTTGAATAAACATGTTACTTTTGAACTTCAGGAACTGTTCTCCTTTGTTCTAGATGTAATATAACACTTATTATTAGCACTGTCAAGAGGTGAGTGCTAATTTTTTCAATATTTTTTTGGAGTTGTTAAATGAAAAAGTAATTGCAACTCCAGAATGACATAATTTTTTTATATTGCA
>JAHZAV010000109.1 GCA_019423745.1 Lachnospiraceae bacterium | reverse complement strand
AATGAATATTCCTACCTTTGGCCGTATTCGGGCACATTCTCTGCAGTAAATGCACTACTGGAGAGCACCGGAAAAAAGAAGTATAAAAAACTTCTGGAAAAAAGAGTACTGCCCGGACTGGAAGAATATTTCGACAAAAAAAGAGAGCCGTTCGCCTACTCTTCTTATATAAGCAACCAACCAGTTTCCGACCGTTTCTATGATGATAACGTCTGGTTGGGCATCGATTTTACCGATTCTTATCGCATGACAAAGAAACAAGCATATCTGAAAAAGGCCAAACTCATATGGGAGTTCATCCTTAGTGGAAAAGACGATGTACTTGGCGGAGGAATCTACTGGTGTGAACAAAAGAAAGAATCCAAAAATACCTGTTCCAATGCACCGGGAGCTGTATTTGCTCTCAAGCTATTTCAGGCAACTCAAGACAATACCTATTTAAAGCAAGGGAAAGAATTATATGAATGGACTAAAAAGAACTTAGAAGATCCAGAAGATCATCTATATTTCGACAACATCGCACTCAATAAGAAAATCGGTCGTGCCAAATTTGCCTATAACAGTGGACAAATGATGCAGGCAGCCGCCCTGCTCTACCAAATTACCAAACAGAAAAATTATCTGGAAGATGCTCAAAACATAGCAGAAGCGTGTCATAGATACTTTTTCACTCATTTTACCTCTCCGGATGGACAAACATTTCAATTACTGAAAAAAGGGAATATTTGGTTCACGGCAGTTATGCTTAGAGGTTTCATTGAACTTTATCAGATAGACCATAACAAGACTTATCTAACCGATTTCCAAAAAAGCCTCGACTATGCATGGGATCATGCCAGGGATGAACGGGGACTATTTCAGACAGACTGGAGCGGAACAGATAAAAGCGAAAAGAAATGGCTTCTTACACAAGCTGCTTTCGTAGAAATGTATGGAAGACTAGGCGGAATCGATTTACAATAACCAATTTTAATAATCCTCTTAAAAACATGGAGATATGAAGAAAAAGAATATCGGAATATGTATTATTACAACCACCCTGTTAATGGGAAGTCATGCCAAAGCTACAGAACTCGTTTTAGCTAAAGATCATACAAATGTAGTGAATCAGGCAGCTGAAATTGCCGCTTATAAAAGCAACCGTCCACCTGTAAATAAGCGTCTTTTTACATCAAAGGCTGTGGAAGCAGAAATCATCCGAGTGAAAAAGCTGCTTACGAATCAAAAACTGGCATGGATGTTCGAGAATTGTTTTCCCAATACCCTCGAAACAACTGTCCACTACCGTACAACAGACGGTAAGCCAGATACTTTCGTTTACACAGGTGACATTCATGCCATGTGGCTACGGGATTCCGGAGCACAGGTCTGGCCTTATATACAACTGGCCGATAAAGATCCGGAATTGAAGAAAATGCTTGAAGGAGTGATCCGGAGACAATTCAAATGTATCAATATCGATCCGTATGCCAATGCTTTCAATGATGGTGCTGTCGGAGGAGAATGGATGTCTGACCTGACCGACATG
>JAHZAV010000108.1 GCA_019423745.1 Lachnospiraceae bacterium | reverse complement strand
TAATTTGGGCATCTGCAGTCAAGGACGGAGCCATACAAAGACCTGCAAGATAACCGAAGATCAATCCGATTGGAATCCCCACTGCTGACAATTTCCATGCCTGCATACGTACAATTTTTTTCAATTGTTTTCCTGTTGTTCCCACGTTCTTCAATAATCCGTAGGCTCTAATATCCGTTTTCACGGATATATTAAAAATATTATAAATAATTAAGTAACCAGCCAATATCACAAACAGTACCATTACAATAAGGGAAGTGAATGAAAATGAATCCTCTTCAAAAAGATTATATGCCGGATTGATCTCCAATCCTGTCCCTGCTTTCGTAAATCTTGCTGTCTTAGATATATTTTCTGTTTTCTTTTCCAGATTCCAAAGATTCTTGTACCAGACAGAATACTCCTTTCCCCCATTATAGATACCATTTTCTAATTCTTTCTGTGTAACAGGATAACAATTCTCCTTCGCATAGGCTTCAGATACCCAGACCATCTGACCTAAAACAGCCTTATCACCCTGCCAAAATCCACATATCTGGAATGTATCTGTTTTGTATTGTTTCAGCATTGGATTTACTTCCCACGTCAGCGTGACTTCTTCCCCAATCTTTGGTGTAACTCCCAGTGCTTCCAGTACCAAGCTGCTGACTGCTACTTCATTTTCCTTCTCTGGCAGTCTTCCTGTAGTTGGCAGACAATTAAAGCTTTCTGCCATATTTTTATCTGTATATCTAACTTCTACTGAAAAGCCAAAATGTTTATCTCTTCCTGCTCCCAGAAAAATGCCTGTTCCATATCGTTCCACCTCATCACTTTGTTCTATTGTTTTTTGCAATCTCTCCGCATCTTCTTCTGACAAATTCTGCGCAATAGCATGGGATGAATCCATAAATTGCTTAATTTCCGTTGCTCTTTTGGAAAGTATCATGGATACGCTCCCCACAAAGAGGCTTGTAAATAACAGTGATGTCAACATGATTGCAATAACAGCAATAATATTTCTTGCTCGGTGCATTTTCATAAAACGTTTCGTCAATAATCGTAACGTTTCTTTATTCTCTACTTTTACCATATAATCGCCCTCACTATACCAAACCACTGTCTGAAACAATTTTTCCGTCTTCAATCTGTAAAATCCTGTCAGCCATCTGGGCAATCTCCTCATTGTGAGTAATCATTACAATCGTTTGATGAAAACGCTTACTGGTGACTTTTAAAAGTCCCAATACATCCTGACTCGTTTTGGAGTCCAGATTGCCTGTCGGTTCATCTGCCAGCAAAATAGCAGGTTTTGCCGCTAATGCTCTTGCGATTGCCACTCTTTGCTGCTGACCCCCTGACAGTGCACTTGGAAGATTTTCCAGTTTTGTCCGAATACCCAGTGTATCTATGATTTCATTTACATAACCTTTTTCAATCTTTTTTCCATCCAGTTTTACAGGAAGAACAATATTTTCCCATACATTCAGCATCGGAACCAGATTATACTGTTGAAATACAAATCCAATATTTCTACGCCTAAAAATAGTAAGTTCTTCATCTGGCATATGGCTTAAATTCTGTCCGTCAACAATGACCTGACCGGATGTTGGATTATCCAAACCACCAATGATATGAAGCAATGTAGACTTTCCACTTC
>JAHZAV010000107.1 GCA_019423745.1 Lachnospiraceae bacterium | reverse complement strand
CAATGTCACTTAGTTAAGCTTATTGGTTCACTATGAGGCAAACCTCTAACAAAAATTTATAAATTATAGTTGACACATCAATCAAAATGTGCGGCCGCTCTCGTTGCTGATATATTTTTAAGGTAACGAGAGCGGCCCTTGAATTAGAACTATATTTCATTCTGATTCAAGGAGGTTTACCTATGACATTTCCTGAAATTGTCAAAACTACACTTTGGGACATTATTGATGAGATGTCCCGCTCACTTTCTTCTTTTGTAAAAAATCCAGATAAGGATTTTATCCGCAAACGCAAACTTGATTTTAAGAAAATGATGCATCTGATCATTTCTATGGAAAGCGGAAGCCTAAATCATGAACTTCTCAAATTTTTTGAGTATGATTCCTCAGTTCCTACTGGCTCTGCTTTTTATCAACAACGTTCCAAACTTTCCGTTTCTGCATTCCGTCACCTTCTCAAGGAATTTAACCTTAAATTCCCCTTAGAAAAATTTCGCGGAAAATACTATCTTATTGCGTGTGATGGTTCTGAATTTAACATTGCCAGAAATCTTAAAGATGCAGATACTTTCCACGAACCAAATGGTAAATCGGTATCCGGTTTTAATATGGTTCACACCATCTCTTTATATGAGGTATGTTCTAAGCGGTACTTTGATTTAGAAGTCCAGCCTGGGCGTCTTAAAAATGAGTTTCAAGCTATCTGCAATCTTATGGATCGGTATGCCTATGGGGGGTCCCCCATTTTCATTGCTGACAGGGGATTTTCCAGTTACAACGTTTTTGCCCATGCAATCGAAAATAATGTTGATTTTTTAATTCGTGCTAAGGATTTGAATGTACAGCGTTTTCTTGGCGTCGGGACTCTTCCTGACAAACTGGATACAACCATAGAGCTGATTCTGACCAGAACACAATCTAAAAAGAAACATAAACATCCCGAAAAAGAATCACAATACCGCTATATTTGTAAAAACATAGCTTTCGACTATCTTAATCCAGCTGATATTTCCGATGAATATCTGCTGAAACTAAGAATCGTCCGCGTTGAAGTATCCGATGGTGTTTTTGAAAATATTATCACTACACTTTCCGAAGAAGACTTTACACCGGACGATATAAAATACTGTTACAATCTCCGCTGGGGCATCGAAACTTCTTTTCGCGACCTAAAGCATACCATTGGAGCTACTAATTTACACTCTAAAAAAACAGAGTATGTTGCATTTGAACTGTGGAGCAAGCTCATTTTGTACAATTTCTGTTCCATAATTATTTTACATGTACCAGTAAAAAGCAGGAATCGCAAATATGAGTACCAAGTCAACTTTTCTCTCGCAATGAAAATCTGTTTTGATTTTCTAAGAGGAGTCGCACCACCAAATGTAGAAAGCCTGATAAGTAAGTATATCCTACCTATCAGGCCCGATAGGAACTATGCCCGACAGCATAGAGTCCAAAAACCAATCAGCTTCTCTTACCGATTTGTATAACATAGAGTAACTGACAATTCTAGTATACACTAATTTTAAGGCAGACGAAAGTCTGTCTTAAAGTCGTGCCTGATATTTATATGATCTTTTTTGAATGAAGATTGTTTTAATCTTTTTTTGTTTACCACATCCTTTTCACGCTAGATGCACACAAATCCATTAATTTGTAAAAAGCTTAACTAAGTGACATTG
>JAHZAV010000106.1 GCA_019423745.1 Lachnospiraceae bacterium | reverse complement strand
AACTTTCTGCCATATTTTCATCTGCATATCGGACCTCTACGGAAAATCCAAACCGCTCGTCCATTCCAGCTCCCAGAAAAATACCGGAACCATATCGCTTAACATCTTCACTCTGTTCGATTGTTTGCTGCAATCGCTTTGCATCTTCTTCTGACAGATTCTGTGCAATAGCATGAGCAGAATCCATAAACTGCTTAATTTCTGTTGCTCTTTTAGAAAGAATCATAGATACACTTCCCACAAAGAGACTTGTGAATAAAAGGGAAGTCAGCATGATTGCAATAACAGCAATAACATTCCTGGCGCGATTCATTTTCATAAAACGCCTTGTTAATAATCGTAACGTCTCTTTATTCTCTACTTTTACCATAAAATCGCCCCCTGCTATACCAGACCACTGTCTGAAACAATTTTTCCGTCTTCTATCTGTAAAATCCGGTCTGCCATTTGGGCAATCTCTTCATTATGGGTAATCATAACGATGGTTTGGTGAAAACGCTTACTGGTTACTTTCAGAAGCCCTAATACATCCTGACTTGTTTTCGAATCCAAATTTCCGGTCGGTTCGTCAGCGAGCAAAATGGCAGGTTTTGCAGCTAAAGCCCTTGCAATTGCCACTCTCTGCTGCTGTCCACCGGATAGGGCACTTGGCAGATTTTCCAATTTTGTCCGAATACCAAGTGTATCAATGATTTCATCTACATATTTCTTTTCAATCTTTTTTCCATCCAGCTTCACAGGAAGAATAATATTTTCCCATACATTCAGCATCGGAACTAAGTTATACTGTTGAAATACGAAACCAATATTCCTGCGTCGGAAAATGGTAAGCTCTTCATCTGTCATATGGCTTAAGTTCTGTCCATCCACAATTACCTGCCCAGATGTTGGATTATCTAATCCTCCAATGATATGAAGCATCGTAGACTTTCCGCTCCCGGAAGTTCCAACAATCGCTACAAACTCCCCCTTTTCCACTTCTAAATTTACACCATCAATGGCTTTGACTTCTGTTTCTCCTTGTCCATATATTTTTTGTAAATCTACCGCTTTTAATATATTCATGTCTTCCTCCCTGTCTTATATTTTAAAAAAGCCTGTATTGCTCTTTACAATACAGACTTTATCATAACAATGTCTCCATCTGGTTTCTGAAATATCACAGTTTTGATACTATTCCTTTTTTGATATCGGGAGAAACACAGAAAAGATAGAGCCCTTTTCTCTCTCTGATGTCACTTTTATATACCCCTTTTGTGCCTGAATAATCTCTCTTGCAAGGAATAAGCCAATTCCTACTCCTGGCTGGTCTGCCACTGACAGACTCCGATAAAACCTTCCAAATATCTTTGGTATTTCTTCTTTTTCTATTCCAATGCCATCATCAATGATATCAATCTTTACAAAAAAAGAATACTGCTCAGCTTTTACCTGAACATTTCCCCCACATGCTGTGTATTTAATCGCATTATCTACAATATTTCCGAGTGCCTCCTCGGTCCATTTTGGATCACATAGAACATGCAAATCCGTGTCACATAGGCTCAGAGTAATATTCTTCTCCCTTGCTTTCACGCTAAACTGCTGCTGTATGGATTCAAGCATCTGTGTAATAGTAGTATCCTCCGAATGTACTGCGATAATTCCACTCTCCATCCGTGATAATTTGACCAATGATTGTATCAGGAAATCTAATTTCTCTG
>JAHZAV010000105.1 GCA_019423745.1 Lachnospiraceae bacterium | reverse complement strand
TGATATGCTCCCTTTTAGGTAGACAAGTAAAATAATAAAAACTTGTTTCCTGAAAGGGGGTATTTTTTTGAGTAGAAAAGTTAAGTACAGCATAGAAGAAAAACTAAATGCTGTACAAAATTATTTAGATGGTAAAGAGAGTATGTATTCCATTGCGAATAGATTTGGAATTGATGTATCTTCCGTTAGTCTGTGGGTGAATAAGTACAAAGCGATGGGTGTGGATGCATTTTCTACAAATCAAAATAAGCATTATACCAAAGAAGAAAAGGAACAAGCGATTGCAGCATATTTGCATGGAGAAGGTTCTCTTATGAGTATCTGTAAAAAATTTAAAATTCATTCAACTACTCAACTCAGGAACTGGATAAAGAAGTATAATGGTCATGAGGAGCTGAAAGCTTCCGAAACAGGAGGAACTGTCATCATGACCAAAGGAAGAAAAACCACATTTGAAGAACGAATAGAAATCGCTTCATATTGTATTTCGCATGATCATAATTACGCTGAAACTGCTGAAAAATTTTGTGTTTCCTATCAACAAGCACGAAACTATACCGTAAAATGTGAAAATGGCGGAATTGATGCGTTGCAAGATAATCGTGGCAAACGCAAGCCGGAAGCTACGCTTACTGAAATAGAACGACTTCGCGCTGAATTAAAGTTGGAAAAAGCCAAGCGACAAAAAGCTGAAATGGAGGCATCATTCCTAAAAAAACTCAACGAAATAGAGAGGAGGCGGGGCTAAGCCTGCTACGACACAAACATATTTATCAGGCGATTAAAGAAGAAAACGAAACATACGGATATCCAATTAGTGCTCTTTGTAAATTGGGAAATGTAAGTAGAGCAGCCTATTACAAGTGGTTAAATAGGGAAATTCCGACTAATGAGATAGAAAATGAGCGTATTGCAGAAACGATTGAACAAATACATACAGACTCTCCAGACAAAGGTTACCGAAGAATACGAGACGACCTAGAACGCTATCATGATATAAAAGTGAATGATAAACGAGTACTTCGCATTTGCAGAAAAAAGAATATCAAATCAACAATTAAGTACTCAAACAATGGATGCACGCGTCAGGCTGCAAATCCACAATTTATAGCTGAAAATGTATTGAATCGAGAATTTTATGCTGATGCTCCAAACGAAAAATGGCTTACTGATGTTACAGAGTTTAAATATTATACCGGACAAGAAAAACACAAAGTATATCTAAGTGCCATTCTGGATCTTTATGATAGACGGATTGTATCCTACGTAATTAGAGACAGCAATAATAATGCGTTAGTATTTGATACTTTTGACAAAGCTATTGAAAGTAATCCGAATGCTCATCCATTGTGTCATTCTGATAGAGGTTACCAATACACAAGTCGTACTTTTCACGCAAAATTAGAAGCTGCAGGAATAACTCAAAGTATGTCCAGAGTTGCAAAATGTATTGACAATGGTCCAATGGAAGGTTTTTGGGGAATCCTAAAGAGAGAACGCTATTACGGCAAAAAATTTACTGATCGAGAATCTCTTATTACTATGATCGAAGATTACATTGAGTATTACAACACGAAACGGTTACAAAGAAATCTTGGAGTATTAACTCCGTTTGAAAAACACGAACAGTATATGTTGGCGGCATAAAACTACCACCAGTTTTTCGCATCTGGTGGCAGAAATAGTTTTTGTTTTTTTGATTGTCTACTTGACGGGAAGCAGTTCA
>JAHZAV010000104.1 GCA_019423745.1 Lachnospiraceae bacterium | reverse complement strand
CGGACATCAACAAATATCTAAAGGATATAGCTATACTCTGTGGAATCAATAAACGAATTTGCTTCCACACAAGAAGACATATCATTTCTTCTTACTCGTTGAAAACGAGAAACTTACAAAGATTGTCAGTTTGACAGGTAACGATATGGAAACCAGCGGGCTTCTATATTCTGCAATGTTCTGCACTAATCAAAAGAACGTTTTCCTCACTTGCAAAGGTAACAATTTTATTTGAAAACAACAAATAACTTATCCACTTAGATTACGTTTTACTTATCCTTTCAAGATAGGTTGATAAACCACGTAATTGAGGTTCTACAGATTTTTTCCCAGTTTGTAATTCCTGCTGTAACCTTGCTTTCTTTTTCTTATAACCAAGTGGAGGAAGAAGCCGATTATTTTGACATATTACTCCTGTCACAATAGGGTTCTTTGTTTTATAATGCGTTTTATTATGATTTATGGCAAACCCACTTTCTCGAATAAGAGATAAAAATAAAGGTAGTAAACTTTTAAAATCTATTTTGCTGGATAAGGTTATATCATCTACAAACATTGTAAATTTAATATGGTTTTCTTTCGCTAGTTGGGCTATCTTTTCGCCCGTGGGCTTAAATACCAAATTGGCAATGAGCGTTGAGGTAGGAATTCCTTGTGGAACTTGACGCTTTATTGTGGTCAGCTTTGTTAAAATCCGTGCAATAGTTGGAGTACACCCTTCTCTTAAAAACATTTCAAAAACTTGTTTATGTGAAATCGAAGGGAAAAAAGATTTTAGGTCAGTTGTAAAGATGAATTTATTCCCCTGATGATAACGTGCATTAAGAACATTATTTTTCCCTTTTACGCCGCCATAGACATAATTAGGAATTTCTGCTTTTTCTGAAATGAACTTATATAAACGGGTTTGCACTGTTTTTAATAATCCTGTGGAAGAGTTTATTTTACGGAAAGTCGGCTCACCATTTTCTAATTTAGGCTTTCCAGTAATTTTATCAACTTTTTCTCTCTCAAAGGAATAATAAAAACTTTCAAGGTTAGCAAGAATGTACTCTAGCTGTGTTTGGTCAACACCAAGAATGTATAATAAATGTTTATTGCTCGTTATCATATAAAAAAGAAATTAGAGAGCAGACTATAACAATTCAAATAGCGATTTTACCAATTCCCCGAAAGGTTTGATGGCATTGAACAATTGGACTAATGCTTTTAGTAGTTTTGTAAGAACAACCATATTCATTGTCCACTTTTTCACATAGCTTTTCTGTGTCACAGTCCCTGAAGAACAATGGAGGGATTTCTTTTTAGCCTTCCCTCTCTTTGAAGGCTTCTTTTTATTTTTCTTTGTCATAATAGAAAATTTTTAGTTCGGGCAATATCGCCACGTGCTAAAATCAATATGACCAAACTAAAATTTGCTATAAACATTGTCTCCATTGCTCTCTAGTTTCACGTGCTAAAAAATAATATGCACAAAATCAGAACAGATGATACATAAAGCCATACGATATAGACGGATAAGAGCATACAAGGTCGTTTGCGTTATCGTCTTTCGTGAACTTACATCTCCCCGATTAACCAATCGAATTGGTGCGATTTCTCGCTTTAGATGATTAGCAAAATTTTAGCAAAAAGCCTTCTTCAGTCACTCAAAGAACTAATACGAATGCAAAATTAGCACTATTCTCTCGTATGACCAAAATTATTTCTATGAAAAACGGAAAATATTGTCGTTCCCGCCTATGAAATCCGATGCAGGATTGATATGCAATTCCACAAGCAGCAGAATATACCAATCGCCATAAGTTTATTGCACCATCCCTTTGTTGCTTCATTACTACGTTGATAGGCGAATGTATTGTACCACCGATTTGTATCATTCAAATTCCATCCCTCTAAATCCGCACCCCATTGCTGATACTTTTATTTGAAGTTTTGCTGTTGTAAACCAGTACGACAACACAACAGCAAAACAGTAAACCAGCGCATCATAGGAACTATGTTGTTGCAAACCAG
>JAHZAV010000103.1 GCA_019423745.1 Lachnospiraceae bacterium | reverse complement strand
GAGGGAAAAGCAGCAATGTTTCATGGTTATCCGGCACTTATGCAGGAATTTCAGGAACAGATGGATGCAGAATTAACTCGTATACCGTTTTTTTCACAGATTTCGGATGAAGCTTTTATAAATATGACCCCTTCTCTGAATATTGCATTTAACAAAGAACTGGAAAAAGATCAGGAAAAACTGGACCTGGCATTCGATGTCCTGGAGTGTATGATTTCAAAAGAAGGACAAACATTGATCGCAGATGGAAAGGGTGTAATTTCATTAAATGTAGATGTTCCAAACATGATGGAAGATGTACCTGGACTGGAAGATGAAATTAATAATAATTCTGTTTATATCCGATATTCTGCTCAAAAATCATTTGATGCCAGTCTTGAGGCTGTTCACGGATTATTGTCAGGGGAAATGGATGAAACACAGGCTTATGATGCTTTTCGCAGCACAATGAACAGTAAGGATTCAAAAGAAGAAACCACAGTTAATTTTGAAAATGAATATTCCATTTCGCTAAATGATAAAAACGGTCGTGATGCGGCATCTTCTATTTTAACTACGATTAGAGAAGAAAAGGATGCTCAGCTGGCTTTGGCACCATATTATTATTTTACTTCCTCCATTTACAAAGGGGAGTGTACCTGCAGCCGGGTTGGTCTGATGACAGCAAAGAGTTTAGATACACCATTATACCTGGCAAAAATCAATGGCAAAGAGATTTATGAACTTGCGGAGAAATATCTTGCTGATTCTGATGAGAAATTCCATATAACCAATAAATATGAATTACCAATTGCATCCGGTATGAAATTAATCGTCAGGCAGGAGGAAAACGGATTCTCATTAAAGGACATAGAAGTAAATAAGAAAAAAATCGACAAAGAAAAGGAGTACTCTATTCTTCTTACAGAAACCACAATGTCTGTTTTGAAAAAAATAAATCCGGAATGTGAGATCAGGCGGCTTGGTAACACAACATTATCAAGTGCATGGACCGCAGCAATGGAAAACGGACAGCAGCCGTCAGCACCGGAAGATTATATAGAGGTTGAAAAATAAAAGTGGGAACAGAACAGGCGAAAACAAAAAGAAAAAAGATGATAGTACCATTGTTCTTTTTAATTCTTATCTTTTTAAACTTAATTTTTGTAAAGCTCCTTTTGAACAGGATGAACAGCTATATCGCAGAAAACGGGAAAAGCAGTATGGGAGCAGTTGTTGAACAGATACAGCAGACCTATGATCTGCAGGTGAATGGATACTACAGTCGGCTGCATATGCTTGAGGATTTTCTTACTCAAGAGGGAGTGAGATCTATTGAACTGGATAGAAACAAGAAGTTCTTTGAGGCATGGCAGAAAGAATCTGAAAGTACACTTATATTTCTCCAGGAAAATGGAAAGGCAATAACCACTGATGGAACAAAACTTCGGGTTGACATGCCAAGTAAACTTTTGTTGGATTTGAGGAACGGATATAATATTGGAAAATTGGTTTCTCTTGATTACAACCAGAAGAAAAAAGATGGTTATCTGGTTGCAATTCCATGTCAGGAATATACGATTAATGGGGAAACTTATACGGCAATTGGAACCTTGTATGATCATTCAAAATTAGATTCCATGTTAAGTGTGAAAAGCTATAACGGGAATGCGTATCTGTTTATGCTGGATAACGACGGAAATATTACTTATACAAATCAGAAAGAAGATAAATTTTTCAGGAACTATTTCTTGTTAAAGCATTTAAAAGGAGATCAGGCTATCACTGAGGAAGAGGCTGATTCTCTTCAAAAAAAGCTGGATGGCAGAGAACAGGGGGTAGAACTTGTGGAAAGTGACAAACCTTACTATCTGGGATACTGTCCGATAGAAAATAATAACACCATGCTGATTTGTATTGTAGAAAAAAGTGTTGTAGATAATGTACTGAGAGATTATCAGAAAACAATAGTGTTTGAAACAATACTCATGGCAGGTTTTATACTTTTGCTTTTTGCCGGATTATTCTACAGTATTTCCAGACGC
>JAHZAV010000102.1 GCA_019423745.1 Lachnospiraceae bacterium | reverse complement strand
CCAGAAAAAGCAATTCATATTATTGAATTGTTTTTTTGTTTATTGATAAAAAATATAAAATATGATAGAATTAAACCAAACAAAAAAGGAGAATGAATGATGTACTGCTGCTACAAACCTTTTATCAATAAATAAGCCGTAAAGAAACACAAGAGCATTGCATGAATTGTTTTGTTAAGACAGTTTGAGTAGCTGTCTTTGTTTTGGTGTTGTCTTTACGGTCTTTTTATGCCCAAAAGTAAATACCAAAACGAAAAATATACAGATTTTTTCTGTCTTTGATTGGAGAATAATTTATGTTTAAAGGGATTGTGTTTTTTATTAAGAATGGTTGGAAGTATGATAAACGATATATTATTTGGAGACTTTTATTTCAATTCATCAATGCTCTGATTCCCATTGCCGCAGTCATTATTCCCAAATATATGATTGACGAACTAATGGGAGCTCAAAACATAAGTAAGCTTATTTTCTATGTGATTGCTTTAGCGGGATATACACTAATTGCCACTTGTTTGTCTAATTATTGGAATTGGGATGCTTTTTCTAGAAGATGCAGAGTAGCAGCGGAGTTTGATAGTGACTTGCACCGACGTTTAGCAGAAGCCGATTTTGAAAGACTGGAAGATCCTCATTTCCTTGATATGCAGGAAAAGGCGAAAAAATTTCTATACTGTGACTGGCATGGATTTGGATATTTGTTGGATTGTGCTATGATGATAATCGGACAATGCTTTACATTGATCGGGATTTCAGCCGTAATTATAACACTTGACTGGAAAATTATTGCCATATTTATACTTTCACTTATGATCAGCACAAAACTAGAAGGCTTGCAAAAGAAGAAAGCAATGCGCTTATCTCAGGCGATTTCAAGAGACCAAAGATGTTGGCAGTACTATTCCGGGCTGTTTGAGGATTTCAGTTACGGAAAAGAAATTCGTATGAATTCTATAGGAAATTGGCTGCTATCACGGGAAAGAAGCTTTTTTACTAAAGTAAATTCAAATCTAAAACAACAAAATGATACTTATATAAAAGCCGGAAACTGGGGAGCTCTTTTTACATTTTTACAACAAATTCTTGCCTATGGATATTTGATTGCCTGCATTGTTGAAGGCGCGATTTCAATCGGATCTTTCACTATGTACACAAGTGCAGTAACAACTTTTGCCTCCTCATTCAGACGTGTTATGGAAAGCGTTATAGAGATACGCGCGTATGATATGTACTATGATGATTTGGACGAATATCTTGCTGTTCCTAAAAAATTACGGCAAGGAAAGGAGTCACTAAAGACCACCGGAAAAGATCAGATAGAGTTTAAAAATGTAAGCTTCCGCTATCCAGGAACCGACCAGTATGCCTTAGAAAACATTAACATTTGTATACACTCTGGAGAAAAATTGTCCATAGTAGGTGAAAACGGCGCAGGAAAAACGACTTTTATCAAATTGTTAACACGACTTTATGACCCTACAGAAGGAGAAATTTTATTCAACGGTGTAAATATTAAAAAAATTGAGTATGAACAATATATGAGCCTTTTTTCGACAGTCTATCAGGATTACAAATTGTTTTCCTTTTCTCTGAAGGATAATATCGCATTAAACCTTCCTGTTGACGATAAAAGGATACAAACAGTACTTGAACGTGTAGGACTTTCCGAGAAACTGCGTACTCTTCCAAAAGGGATGGATACCATGCTCTACAAAAATTTTGCGGAAGATGGATTTGAACCTTCGGGTGGAGAAGGGCAAAAAATCGCATTGGCGCGAGCCCTTTATAGGGATGCTCCTTTTGTTATTTTGGATGAACCAACTGCTGCCTGGGACCCTAGAGCGGAATACGAAATGTACCGCAATTTCAATGAAATGGTAGCAGGAAAAACGGCTGTTTATATATCGCACAGAATGTCCAGTACAAAATTCTGTGATAAAGTTGCGGTATTTACAAAAGGCAAACTGGTTGAATATGGAACACACAATGACTTAATAAAAAAAGACGGACTATATAAAGAGCTTTTTGACATGCAGGCTCAATATTATAAAGAGAAATAAAGTTATTTAATTGCATATTGGATAACAGCATGT
>JAHZAV010000101.1 GCA_019423745.1 Lachnospiraceae bacterium | reverse complement strand
GATGGATCTGGCTCTACATCGTAGAAGCAGGTATGTACGATTCCCATCTGATCTAATTTATCTTCGATCTTTTTAGTATATCCATTCTTATAAAGGAAAGAGTCTGTTACGATAAAGCAGCGTTTCTTGTGCATAACAGTGCCAAGTTCATCCAGAGCAACCGGCAGGCAGCCTTTTTTGAAATAAACTTTTTCCGGTGTTCTAATCCAGAGCATATTTTCTCTCCTTTCAGCAACGGTCTTGATGTTAATGAGATGTTTTACACCTACGTTCTCAGATACGGAGTTGCCACCCCAGGAACCGCAGCCCAAAGTCAGGGACGGAACAAGTTTGAAGTTGTAAAGGTCGCCGATACCGCCCTGAGAAGATGGAGTATTGATGAGGATACGGCAGGTCTTCATAGCTGCTGCGTGTTTTTCCATTTTTTCCTTTTCTCTTGTGTCAATGTAGAGAGCGGAGGTATGTCCATAACCGCCGTCAGCTACAAGCTGTTCAGCTTTGGCAATCGCTTCGTCAAAAGTTTTGGCCTTGTACATGGCAAGTACAGGGGAAAGCTTCTCATGTGCGAATTCTTCGCTGATGTCTACAGATTCAACTTCACCGATCAGAATCTTTGTTTCAGGAGGAACTGCAACACCGGCCATCTCAGCGATAGTGGCAGCCTTCTGGCCTACGATCTTTGCATTCAATGCGCCATTGATAAGGATAGTTTTTCTTACTTTCTCTATTTCATCCGGTTTCAGGAAGTAACATCCTCTGTAAAGGAATTCTTCTTTTACTTTCTTATAAATGCTCTCAAGAACAGTTACAGACTGTTCGGAAGCACAGATCATACCATTGTCAAAGGTCTTGGAATGGATGATGGAGTTAACTGCCAGACGGATATCTGCACTGTCATCAATGATAACAGGAGTATTTCCGGGACCTACACCTAAAGCAGGTTTTCCAGAAGAATAGGCAGCCTTAACCATTCCGGGACCACCTGTGGCAAGGATGATGTCTGCTTCACGCATAACCTGATTTGTCAGATCAAGACTTGGAATATCAATCCATCCGATGATTCCCTCCGGTGCACCGGCTTCTACAGCAGCCTCCAGAACAACCTTTGCTGCCTCAATGGTACATTTCTTTGCGCGGGGATGCGGACTGATGATGATTGCATTACGTGTTTTCAGTGCGATCAGAGTTTTGAAGATTGCAGTAGATGTTGGGTTGGTTGTAGGAATAACAGCAGCAATCAGACCAATCGGCTCAGCTATTTTCTTAATACCGTAAGCAGTATCTTCTTCAATCACACCGCAGGTTCTGGTATTCTTATATGCGTTGTATACATATTCGGCTGCGTAATGGTTCTTGATAACCTTATCTTCTACAATACCCATTCCTGTTTCTTCAACAGCATCTTTAGCAAGCGGGATACGTGCTTTGTCAGCAGCAGTAGCGGCAGCTTTAAAAATCTTATCTACCTGCTCCTGGGTAAATGTTGCGAAAATCTTCTGTGCCTCTTTCATGGCTGCAATCTTTGCAGTAAGGGCTTCAGGGGTGTCGATGATGGTTGGGATAGTGTTCTCTTTTTTTGCCATTTGGGAATCCTCCTGTTTGTGTTTTCGTTAAAAGTATTTACCGTGACCTGTTATGTTTTTATTATACAAATAAACTGATTATTCGGTCAACAGTAACATTAATATGAGTGTAACGAAATATTATGGTGAAAATTGTGCATAATCACGTAAATAATGTGAATAAAATATCAATTATCAGAATATATGAGAAAAATTTAACAATATATGTTCTGTTGGCAACTGAGAGAAAGTTAAAAAAATAACGTTAATAAATTAACAACCTCGATGATGCTATTATATGACTTTGTTAATCATTTGTCAATTACATAGCATATAAAAAAAGTTAACAAATACTAACTAGGAATTTCGTGAAAATATAACAATATAATTTGTAGAAGGATTTATGTTTTTCCATATGTTTGCAGGAGATTAAGAGTTACTGTGAACGGAGTGAACAGTAATGATTAAGAAAAATTAAGCCCCGCAAAATCTGATATGCTACCCTCATATAGGACAATGAAATATAAAAGTCCTATATGGGGGTAT
>JAHZAV010000100.1 GCA_019423745.1 Lachnospiraceae bacterium | reverse complement strand
TAAAATAATCCAATGCGGAAAAGACTTCGCAGCTGAAGTTTGCCGAAGTTTCAGCAATTCGGTTTCGGTGGAGTTTGCACAAAAATACAAGTGATATTACAAATAAGGATTTGGATATAAGTAGTTCATCCAGCGAAATCCCTATTTTCATAAAATCCATATTAAGTTAATCTGTCAACCTTAACTTAATATGGATTTCCTTATCTTTGCAAACAACCATATTCAATAAGCAATCTTACTTAATATATGAAAAGATTTATTTTACCTCTATTGATAATCTTTATCTTCATCAGTTTACCTGCAAAAGCAAACGATGAAGTGAAAACATTATTAAAAGTATTGGATAAATCTCTACAAAATAAAGCTAGTTATACCCAACAAAAACAAAGACAGATAGACAGCCTGAAAATAATATTAAGGCAATCCAGGGATATTCGAAAGAAAGTTGGGATAGCACAGTCTCTTTGTTTTGAGTATTCATCTTTCCAAAAAGATTCCGCTTTAGCCTATGCCATCCACATGAACAGGTTCGCTCAAGAAAGTAATGACAAAGAACTTTTAATTGAAGCTAAACTGGATTATTCAAGAATATTATCTTCGATGGGCTTTTTCAAAGAAGCTCTGGCGATTACCAATTCGATGCAACAAGAGCAACTATCTCCTAGACTCAAAGCCGAATATTTTCTTGGACAGGTCACGATCTACAATCACCAGAAAGCTTTTGCTTCCAACGAGGACGATTCACAAGAAAATGATCTGATAGCACAAATCTATCGCGATTCGCTGCTCCAATGCAAAGAAATCCCAACGAATGTACGAGCTTTTATGACCGCACCAACTCTTCTTTTCCATAAAAAGTATGATGATGCTATTCATATACTGGACAGCACTTATCAAAGTTATACACCCTATTCAAGAAATGCCGGAATCATAGCATATTCTCTGGCATCTGCCTATCAAGGTAAAAATGATCGTGAGAATACGATTAAGTATTTCGCAATATCCGCCATTTCTGATGTATTAAATGGAGCTAGAGAAAACCTCTCTTTAAAAATATTAGCCAAGCTGATCTTTGAGAGTGGGGACATAGACCGGGCATCTAAATATATGAAAAATGCAATGGAGGACGCTATCCTATGTAATGCGAGAATTAACACCATCGAAGCCTCAGATATGTATCTTTTCATAGATAAGGCATTTCAAGAAAAGGAGAAACATAAATTTATCATCATAACGGCATTGCTCATAGCATTATGCATTGTATGCATAATGCTATTCATCCTGTCCGTACAACTGAAAAAACAAAAAGGTAAAGTGGAACAAGCTAATGAGAGTTTGTCGTATCATCTTTACGAAATACAACAAATGAACTCAATATTGGCAGATAACAATAAAATCAAAGAAGAATATGTAGGGCTGTATATGGAACAATATACCAGTTATATCAGTAAAATTGCCAATTTTAAGAAAAGAGCACTCAAAATAGCCAAAAGTGAAGATATAAAGAAAGTAACCTCTTTCCTCCACTCCTCTCTCAATACTGAAGAAGATCTGGCTGAATTTTATAATAACTTCGACAAAGCAATCCTGAATCTCTTTCCAAATTTCGTCGAAGATTTTAACGCATTGCTTTTACCGGAAAATGCAATTATTCCAGGACCCGGCAAACTCTTAACACCCGAGTTACGGATCTTCGCACTTATCCGACTGGGAATTACAGACAGTGTGAAAATAGCTCATTTCTTACAGTACTCATTATCGACCATCTATAATTACCGCTCAAAAATGCGGATCAAAGCAAATGGAGACCGGAATGAATTTGAAGAAAAAGTAGCTCGAATCGGACAACAAATCCGGGAATAACAGTGTATTAATCATACAGCATCATTTACATTTATCAGAGACTCTCCGATCAAAAATTCTCTGATTATCAACAACATACCCCAAACAATCATTTACAATCTGCTCACTCCCCATTTAAAAAGTAACCGAAATAAGGTATTTTTGTAGAGTCACAATAAAACCTGCGAACTCATTCAAATTACTATTTATATAAACACCACTTAAATAAAAAATTATGAACGGCCTATTACTTAATGTTATTTGTGCTTTCACCATTGCAAACGCAAACCCTAACATAGAAAAAGCACAGCAAACTTTGGATGCTCTTTACCAAAACTACGCAGCACCCAACACTTGTCTGTTACGTGAGAATTATCCTTTTGACCAAGACAATAAGGCAACTTATCTGGCATCAGAAGAACAAGCAAAAAGACGCAA
>JAHZAV010000010.1 GCA_019423745.1 Lachnospiraceae bacterium | reverse complement strand
TTTTAAACCCCTATGGAATTTAACTCTGCACTGGAATTTAAAATTTCAAGTTAGCTCCTCCTGTATTGCAGTAGAATACTGTAATATGCTATAATATCAAAGTATTTCAAAAAATCATTTATGTTATCAAACTTTAACTTAACTAAGCTATTCATAAGGAGAATTGTATGAAAAACAGAAAAATCATCTCTCTTGCTACAGCAGCTTTTATTTGCATATCTCTTTCCGGATGTGCCGCTGTCTCCAAGGAGCCTATGACGTATACGGATACGGTTTTCGACAGTGTTATCGCACTTACTATTTACGATTCTAAGGATCAGGAAATCCTGGATGAATGTAAATCTATGTGTCATAAATATGATGCTATGTTCTCTGCTACAAATCCTGACAGTGAAATTTCCAAGATAAATCAGGCCGGGGGAAATCCCGTAGAAGTTTCATCGGAAACGGCAACTCTGATTAAAAAAGGGCTCTATTACGGAAAATTATCAAATGGTGCTTTTGACATTACTGTTGGGAAAGTTTCCGGACTATGGGACTTTACAGCAGAGAATCCAACAATTCCTGATGCTGCCGCTATTGCTGATGCGCTTGAACACGTTGACTACAGAAAAGTCCTCGTAAGTGGAAACACTGTCACTATGCAGGATCCCGAAGCATCCATTGATCTGGGCGGTATAGCTAAAGGTTATATCGCTGACCAGCTTAAAAAGTATCTTGAAAAAGAAGGAGTACGCCATGCCAATATTAATCTTGGCGGAAATGTACAGACTATCGGCGGAAAACCTGACGGTTCCGATTTTAATATAGGGATTCAGGAACCTTTTTCTGAAACAGGGATTCCCATTACCTCAGTAAAAATCAATGACCAGTCCATTGTCACATCTGGTACCTATCAGCGATACTTTGAAAAAGATGGAACAATCTACCATCATATTCTTGATCCCAAGACTGGTTACCCATGTCAGAACGGTCTTTCCAGTATTACAATTATTACAGATTCCTCACTGACTGCAGATGCTCTTAGCACTACCTGTTTCGTATTAGGTCCGGAGGAAGGACTTAAATTGGTCAATCAGCTCGATAATGTAGATGCTGTTTTTATTGATAATGAA
Source organism: Lachnospiraceae bacterium (assembly GCA_019423745.1). Classification (GTDB taxonomy): domain Bacteria; phylum Bacillota; class Clostridia; order Lachnospirales; family Lachnospiraceae; genus Claveliimonas. Next base: position 84,814 of record JAHZAV010000010.1, on the reverse strand, counting down.
AATGAGATTACTTACTCCAACAACTTTATGAAATAATACCCGAAAGTAAAAAACTCTGTACAGATGAATTTGATGTCTGCACAGAGTTTTTATTACATTTTCCTTATTTAATAATACATACCATATTCAGAAACCATGCTGGCAACAGAAACTCCAAGTACAGCCACAAGAATAATTGACAATACTAAAACGATTGCGTAGATAATCAGCCATGCCCGGCAGAAATTTCTTCTGTTTACATTTCCGTTTTTTCCAAATGCCCACACAAGGTACAGTACCAGACCAACACACGGAATCATCCATGCAAGAATAGTAAGAACCCAATCTCCTAAAGTCATTGGACTTTGATCCATATTGTAATTATTATAATTATTGTTCATATTCTGGTTTCCGTTATCTCCCTGATAATAAGAATAACCGCTATTATACTGATACCCCGCATTAGGATCCGTATAAGACCAGTTTTGAACGTTCTGATTATCTCCACCCGCATTCTTCATTCCATCTGGTGTATTTTCGAAATTATTTTCCATCCTCAGTTTCCTCCTGATCCTTTTATGTGCTTTATTGTATCACACATATGATACAAATACAATTATTGTTTCACTATAGTCCAAATATAATACAATACATTATCATAATTATAAACCATAGGTTGATTATCTGGAAAATAAACATACATTCGATAAACATAAAACAAAATCATTCCCACTATTATTATACTACCGGCAGTCTTAAGTCTAAAAGAAATTTTATATCTGCCCTGGAAGTATCTCTCATATGCAGCTGAAAGTGTCCAAATACCAATCAGAAATATAAAAGGATGCATATCCCACGCTTTTGCAAAATCTAAATGTAAAACAGCAAGTCCTGCTCTTGTCAGTCCACAGGAAGGGCAAGGTAATCCTGTTATACATGCCATCGGGCATACACTTCCCCAAAACATTTCTGATAATACAAAATAGGCGATTACCGCAATAATCGCCCATTTCAAATCTGTAATATCTTTTTTTACTCTAGATAGCATTAGCTTCCAATTTTCTTTTTTCATAAGCTTTTGTCTAAAGAATTTTATAAAATAATTTTTTTCGGACATTTTTCTGCGCATTTTCCGCAGTTCGTACACTTATCCGGATCAATGTGTGCAATATTATCAACAACTTTGACTGCGTCAAATTCGCAGACTTTTTCGCACATTTTACATCCGATACAACCAACAGAGCATACACTCATAACATCTTTTCCTTTATCTCTGGAACTGCAGTTTACAAGATGTTTCTGCTCATATGGAACAAGTTCAATAAGATTTCTTGGACATGCTTCAATACATTTTCCGCATGCTTTACATGCATCTTTATCTACTACCGCTACTCCATCAACAACATGAATTGCATCAAATGGGCAGGCCTTCACACATGACCCTTCTCCCAGACATCCGTAAGCACAAGATTTTGGTCCTTTATTCTGCATCATATTTATCATAACGCAATCATGGAGACCATAATATTCGTAACTCTGTTTTGCTTTTTCGCATGTTCCTCCGCACTTAACAAATGCAACCTGATGTACCTGTTCTCCTGCCTCTACCCCCATAATAGCACCTATTTTTTCTGCCACAGGAGCTCCGCCGACAGGGCAGGCATTTACCGGAGCTTCTCCCTTTACAATCGCCGCTGCAAGGCCTGAACACCCAGCATAACCACATCCACCGCAGTTGTTCCCTGGAAGTGTACCGGTAATGGCCTCTTCACGTTCATCTACTTCTACTGCAAATTTCTTCCCTGCAATTCCGAGGAACACACCAATGAATAATCCGGTGCCGCCTACAATTACTGCAGCAAGAATAATACCTGTAATACTCATAGTTTCGTCCCTCCTAAATCAGACCTGAGAATCCAAAGAACGCAATTGCCATCAGACTGGCTGTAATCAGCACAATAGGGGTTCCCTGGAAGGACTCAGATATATCATTGTATTCTATCTTCTCGCGGATACCAGCCATTAAAACAATCGCAATGGCAAATCCCACAGAAGTTCCAATACCGTTAATCACGCCTTCTAAAATAGAGTATTCCTTCTGTACGTTAGTCAATGCAACACCAAGAACTGCACAGTTAGTAGTAATCAAAGGAAGGTATACACCTAATGCCTGATAAAGAGACGGTATGGATTTTTTCAAAAACATCTCAACAAACTGCACAAGACAGGCAATCACCAGAATAAATACGATAGTCTGAAGATATACCAGGTTTCCGCCCAGAATTGCTGGATTTGCAAGAATAAATTTATAGATAAGGCTTGTTACAAATGATGCAATGGTAATAACGAAAATAACTGCACCGCCCATACCTGCTGCGGTCTCAACCTTTTTGGACACACCAAGGAAGGGACAGATTCCCAGGAACTGGCTGAGTACAACGTTATTAACAAGTGCTGATCCAATTGCAATGATCAATAATTCTCCCATTTATGTACTCCTCCTATTCTTTCTCATTTCCGGTGGGGAACACATTTGCCCCGCCGCAGCCGCCGCAGGATGCACAGCCTTCACCACAGGATGCAGCCTGTACAACTTTCTTGCCTTTTTCCGCTGCTTTTCTCTTTATTCTATTCTGCAGAGCAACCAAGCCCGCCAGAACCAGGAAAGCACCTGGAGCCAGAATAAAGATAGTAATCGGAACATAACCAGCTTTACCAGCTGCTTCATCTGCTAATGGAAGAAGCTGATAGCCAAAGATCTGTCCTGCTCCGATAATCTCACGGACAATACCAATACAAGTAAGACCTACTGTAAATCCAAGTCCCATTCCAATACCATCAAAAATGGACGGAAGCACTGGATTTTTGGATGCATAGCTCTCTGCACGTCCAAGAATAATACAGTTAACTACAATCAAAGGAATATAAAGTCCCAAAGCATCATAAAGGCTAGGCACAAATCCCTGCAGAAGGAACTGTACAATTGTTACGAAAGACGCCACAACTACGATGAACGCAGGCATCCGGACTGAATCCGGGATAATCTTTCTCAACATAGAAATCAACATATTAGACAATACCAACACAGCTGTTGTTGACAATCCCATACCTACACCGTTGATAGCGGATGTGGTAACCGCCAGTGTCGGACACATACCTAACATCATTACAAAGGTAGGATTTTCTTTTATTAAACCGTTATATAATCTCTCTGTACAAGTGTTCACACCAGCCACCTCCTACTGTCCAAATGCATTCTGGCAGTAGCCGAGAGCTGCGTTGACCGCTCCGGTTACCGCTCTTGTTGTTATCGTTGCACCACTGATAGCATCAATAGGCTCCCCTTCTCCGCCATCCTTAGCTACTGCAAACTTATCTGTCTGCACACCCTCATACTGCTCATAGAAAGAAGGTTCTGTAGCTTTCATACCAAGACCTGCTGTCTCACTAATGGAAAGAATGGAAACACCGTTGACCGTACCGTCAGCCGTAATACCAACGGTGATCTGAATATCTCCGCCGTATCCTTCGCCGTCAGTTGCAGTCACTACATATCCTTCGTCTCCCACAACACATACTTCATCAATACTTCCCTTGATTCCAAGATCAGCTATTACCTGGTCTGCAATATCAGTATCTACGTCCTGAGACTCAAAATCATTCAGATCAGCCTCTGGAAATACAGCCTGCCATGCTTCTTTCTTGGCAGCATCCTCTGCCTGAGCAATAGGCTCTTTTGTGATTTCATATACTGCGCCCAATGCAAGACCTGAAACCAATGTAATAGCGGTAAGAATTAAAGTGTTTTTAAAAATCTTATTCATTATTTTTCTCCTCCTTTACCAAATGGTTTTGGAAGAGTAACCTTCTCAATCAGCGGTACCAGAAGGTTACTGATGATGATTGCATAGGAAACTCCCTCTGCAGATCCGCCGAAAATACGGAATAATCCGGTCAGAATACCAAGAATAATACCGTACACAATCTGTCCTTTTTTGGTAATAGGCGATGTCACATAGTCTGTAGCCATAAACCATGCACCCAACATCAAACCACCACCGCACAGGTGAGCTGTGATGTACTGTGGATCAAAAAATCCAATTTCCGGATGTGCAACATGCCCAAAGATTCCAACAAAAATTACGAATGTCACAATGTATGTACCAGGAATGCGAAGATCAATAACTCCCATCAGGATCAGGAAAATTGCTCCGATTATAATAGCAATAACGGAAGTCTCTCCAATGGTACCTGGAATATTTCCAAGCAACATATCCATGGTATTGATATCACCAAGCGCCCCTTCTTTTACATAAGCCAGCGGAGTCGGCCCGGTTACACCATCATAGATAAAGCTGGTCATTGATCCTGTAAAGGAAATCAAAAGGAAACATCTTGCTCCCAGTGCCGGGTTCATGAAATTCTGTCCAAGACCTCCGAAAAGCTGTTTCACAATCAAGATAGCAAAAACACTTCCCAAAGCCCCCATCCAAAGCGGCGCTGTAGGCGGCATATTCAATCCCAGCAGAAGTCCCGTTACAACAGCACTGAAATCCCCTACCGTTACTTTCTTGTGCATTAATTTTTCATAGATATATTCTGTTAATACTGCCGCCGCTGTTGTGCAGATCAGCATAAGCAGGGCGGGTACGCCAAAGTTATATACTCCGAAAGCAGATGCTGGAAGCAGTGCGATAACTACCATGAGCATGATATTGCCGGAAGTAACTTTGGAACGTATATGTGGCGAAGATGAAATATTTAATAGATTCTCCACTTTTGTTCACCTCTTCCTCTCTTTATTACTTTTTCTTGCGGTTAGCAAGTGCAATTTTTCTCATAGATCCTATAGACTGTTTCAGCTGACGTTTTGCAGGACATACATAACTGCAGCACCCGCATTCCACACATTCCAGTCCGTTCCATTTTGTAAATTTCTCTTCATCATGATGTTCTGCATAATCTGCAAGCCTGGACGGAATCAGTCTGCTTGGACAGGCCTCGACGCATCTACCACATTTGATACAAGCTGTCGGCTCAAATTTAGCCACTTCATCCTTTGAAAGGCAAAGAATCGAAGATGAAGTTTTCGTTACAGGTGTATCAAGAGTAAACATAGCAAAGCCCATCATCGGACCTCCGGAAATAATCTTTTCCGGTTCTCCTTTTAATCCACCCGCTGCTTCCACCAGCTCCATTTGATTTGTTCCAAACAAGGCTTTAAAATTACCTGGTGAATTCACTCCATCACCACTGACTGTTACAACACGTTCCATAGATGGAATGCCTTTAACGACTGCCTGATATACATTGATCATAGTCTCAACATTATCTACAACGCATCCTGCGTCCGCTGGAAGCATTGTGGAATTAATTGCTCTGCCTGTAGTTGCGTAAATCAGCTGACGTTCAGCGCCCTGAGGATATTTTGTTTTAAGAGCCATGACCTCCATACGGTCCTCTCCCTTTACAAGTTCCTGCAGTTTTGCAATACAGTCCGGTTTATTATCTTCTATTGCAAAAATACCTTTTGCATTATCAAACAACGATAAAATCACCTTCATTCCGCCTACAAGCAGCTCTGGTGTTTCGATCATTCGTCTGTAATCAGCAGTAATATACGGTTCGCATTCGGCACAGTTTGCTATTATAAAATCAATTTTATCTGGTTCCTTCGGAGAAAGTTTTACTCGTGTTGGGAACCCAGCTCCTCCCATACCTACAACACCGGCTTCGCCGATTGCATTTAAAATTTCTTCCTTTGTCATCTCTTCCAAAGGTTTTACAGGACCATATTCTACTTCTTCATACTGTTCGTCATTTTCAACCACGATACAGTTCACTTTGGCTCCTGTAGGATTAAAATGAGGCTCGATCGCTTTCACTGTTCCTGAAACAGATGCATAAATCGGAGCTGATACAAATCCTCCTGCCTCTGCAATTTTCTGTCCCCTAAGCACACGGTCACCTACGGACACAACTGGAGCGGCCGGAGCGCCAATATGCTGTGACAGCGGATAAACCAGTTTCCCTTTTGGCTTAACTTCGGTAATTGCCTTATCCTTGGCTAGACGCTTACCATCATCGGGATGAATACCACCCTTAAATGTTAATAATGCCATCTCGTTTTCCTTCCTTCCTACTTTAATCTGTATATACTATACAAGAAAATGCCGACTCTATCCAGCTTTTTTCGGCAATTTCATTGTACATTTCGAAATACATTTTGATGTTTGTTTAACAATGTTCCACACACAAAGATAGAGACTAGTATATAGTCTCTATCTAAAATCATCTTTATAATTTATCATACAGCTTGCAAGCTATTTATTCGTCAGATCCCTCTTCTGCTTCAACAGGCTCCAGAGCTTTCATGCTCAGACTGATTTTCTTTTCTTCTACATTAAGATCAACGATCTTTGCAGTAATTTCCTGTCCAACAGCAAGTACATCTGAAGGTTTTTCCACATGCGCTCTGGATATCTGAGAAACATGCAGAAGAGCATCTACTCCAGGTGCAAGCTCAACAAACGCACCAAAATCTGTCATTCTTGCAACTTTTCCAGTAATTTCTTTTCCAACCGCATAGTCTTCATCAGCATTTGCCCATGGGTTTGTCTCTGGGAATTTTAAGCTAAGAGCAATCTTTGTCTCGTGAATATCTTTAACAAGAACTGTCACCTTTTCACCAACCTGGAAAACTTTTTTAGGATTCTCAATTCTTCCCCAGGACATTTCAGAAATATGAAGAAGGCCGTCTACACCGCCGAGATCAATAAATGCACCAAAATCTGTCACATTTTTGACTGTTCCTTCAATTCTGTCACCTACCTGCAGTTTTTCAAACAATTCTTTTTGTTTTTCTGCTCTCTCTGCAACCAGAAGTTGTCTTCTGTCACCAATAATACGGTTACGACGAGGATTAAACTCACTGATTACAAATTCAATTTCCTGTCCCTGATATTTACTCAGATCCTTTTCATATGTGTCAGAAACCAGGCTTGCAGGGATGAATACTCTGGCTTCATCTACAACTACACTAAGCCCTCCGCCAAGAATTTGTGCGACAGGTGCTTTCAGCACTTCTTTATTTTCAAAAGCTTCTCTTAAGCGTTCATTTCCTTTTTCAGCAGCAAGTCTCTTATAAGTAAGCAGCACCTGACCTTCTCCATCATTAACCTTTAATACTTTTGCAGTCATTGTGTCACCAACAGAAACAAGAGTCGTAAGATCCACACCCGGCTCATTGGTATATTCGCTCTTTGTGATGATACCGTCTGCTTTGTAGCCAATATTCAGAATGATTTCATCCGGCTTTACATCAATGACTGTGCCGTCAACTACCTCTCCATTTCGTATTGTCTTAAATGACTCGTCTAACATCTGTTCAAATGTTAATTCTGACATTGTTTTGAACCTCCTCAATTATTTTGTTGGGCGTGGATGCCCCTGCTGTAATACCTACTGTTTCCACGGACCTTAATTGATTCATATTCAAATCGTCAAGAGTCTGTATGTAGTACGTATTGTTACATGCATAATTACATATTTCAAATAACTTCTGAGTGTTGGAACTTTTTTTATCGCCAATAACGATCATTGCATCCACCTCTTTTGCAATCCGCTCCGCCTCTTGCTGGCGTTCTTTTGTCGCACTGCAAATCGTATTTAAAACAGTTATATCATACCCCTTTTTCGAGATAATTTCAACTAAATCTTTGAATTTATTGTAATTATATGTCGTTTGAGCCACGACACACACCGGTTTTCCGGCTTCTACGCAGACAGCCTGTGCATCTTCCGCTGTAAGAACTACATCCACATCTTCTCCTGCCCACCCCTGAATACCTTTTACCTCTGGATGAGCCGGATTGCCAATAATAATGATATGTGCTCCTTTTTGGCTTTGCTCCGAGACAATCTGGTGGATTTTTTTTACAAAAGGGCAGGTTGCATCCACATATGAAATTCCCTTTTCATCGAGCATATTACAAATCCTTTTGGGAACACCATGAGAACGTATAATTACAACACCGTCTCCTGCTTTTTCCAGCTCCTCTTCTGACTCCAGCACATGAACACCTTTTTCCTCCAGGTCACGAATCACCTCGTCATTATGAATAATGGGACCATAAGTATAAATTTTCTGATCCTCATGTTTCCTGACTTGTTCATAGACTGTCTCTACCGCCCGCTTTACGCCAAAACAAAATCCTGCAGATTTTGCCAGTTTGATTTCCATATATCGCTTTCCTTTCTATTCACAAAGAGAGAGAATTTTTTTTACTACCTCTGATATACTCATATGAGAACTATCAATAAGTATTGCATCTTTTGCCTGTTTCAACGGCGCCGTTTCTCGGGTCATATCTCGTTCGTCTCTCTCTATTATATCCTGTTCAATTTCATCAAGGCTACATGCGATTCCTTTCGCTGAAAGTTCATCGTAACGTCTTTTTGCTCTGGTTCTGGCATCAGCAGTCAAAAAAACCTTTACATCCGCATTTGGAAGTACGTTGGTGCCGATATCCCTTCCATCCATCACTACATCTTTTTCCTTTGCAAGAGACTGCTGCAAATCTAAAAGTTTTTCCCGAACTTTCGGAACAGCAGAACTTTTAGATGCCATATTTCCTACTTCTTCTCTCCGAAGCTCAGAAGTAATATTTTCTCCATTCAAATAGATCTGTTGAACCCCATCTTCATATCCGATTGTCACCTCAGCATCCTGACAGGCCTTCTCAATTTCTGTTACATTTTGCGGATCTATCCCTTTTTCCAAAAAATAAACAGCAAGTCCACGGTACATTGCCCCTGTATCCACATAAATATATCCCTTTTCTTTTGCCACCTGTTTGGCAATTGTACTTTTTCCAGCACCTGCCGGCCCATCAATTGCAATATTATATCCCATTTTAATGTCTCCTTACTTGCTGTATTTTTTATTCCAAATATGTAATCCCTGTAACTTTGGGACATTTTTTCAGAAGAAACGCTTTCACATCTGCAAGACTCTTTCCTTTTACACTCCCTTTTTTCAATCCAAGAAATGCATCTTTCTTGCGCTTCTTATCTGCTACTAAAACAAAGGTTGTATCTGTCTCGCAAATCGCCTCTAATTCTTCATATTGATATTCCTGTTTTACATCACCGGTAATACAGGAAAAGGAATCTTCGTAAAATTCCACATGCACCGTTCTTTCCTTACGACTGATCAGTTTAATCTCTCTCCATCGCTTCTGTGTTTTATCCTCTGCTTTTGCCTTTACGTCACTTACCTTAAAAGGTCCCCAGGCTTTCAGATTCTGATACTTATAATAAGCAATAAACATTTCCAATATCGTTTTTCTAGATTCTTTATATTCCATGTAAAATACGGGATTCATAGCTATTCACTCCTGTCTGAACATTAATTTCTCAAATTTGTAGCTGCCGCATATGCCGTGGACCAGGCAATCTGAAGATTAAATCCTCCTGTCACTGCATCCAAATCCAACACTTCTCCAACAAAATATAGATTTTTTATTATTTTAGATTCCATTGTTCCGGGATCTATTTCCTTTACAGACACACCGCCTTTTGTAATAATAGCCTCATTCCATCCTCTAAGATTTACCGCTGTCATTTCCAAATGTTTTATCAAATGTACAAGCCGTCCTCTTTCCTCTCTGGAAATCTCATTAATCTTCTTTTCCGGATGAATTTCAGCTAATTTTATAATAACAGGGATTAGTTTTGACGGAAGTAATTTCCCAAGCGAGTTCTTAAACTGCTTATTTTTCTGTTCTTGAAAATCTCTCAATATCCGTTGATCCAGACGTTCCTCAGAAAGTGCTGGTTTTAGGTCCACCTGAAGTTTTAAATTTCCTTTTGCTAATCTGTCACCTATATCTGAACTGGCGCTGATTACAAGGGGTCCACTTACTCCGTAATGTGTAAATAACATTTCTCCTCTTTCACAAAAAAGTTTTCTTTTCCCATCCAAAACCTGTAATTCCACATTACGCAGAGAAAGTCCCATAAGCTGTGGAACCCACTCTTCTTCAGTCTGTATTGGCACAAGAGACGGTCTAAGCCCGGTAATCGTATGTCCCACTTCTTCAGCAAACCGATAACCATCTCCAGATGCACCCGTTGAAGGATAGGAAATTCCGCCTGTAGCTACGATGCATGCATCTCCCAACGCCTTTGTGCCATCTGCCAGCTGAATTCCTGTAAACTTACCATTTTCCTGACAAATTTTTTCCACCCGGCAATTCAGCTTAATATCTACTTTCAGCCGCATCATTTCCCGCTCCAAGGTCCGAATCACATCCGACGAATGATCGGAAACAGGAAATACTCTTCCACCTCGCTCCGTTTTTGTACTCATACCAAGATTTTCAAAAAAATTTATGACATCCTGATTTGTATGTGTATAAAAACTACTGTACATAAATTTGGGATTACTTCTTACCGCCTCAAAAAGTTCTTCCATATCACAGGCATTTGTAAGGTTACATCTCCCTTTTCCAGTAATAAAAAGTTTCTTTCCAACTTTTTCATTCTTTTCGAAGATAAGAACTTCATGTCCGCTGCGCGCTGCCCAAACAGCAGCATACATTCCCGCAGCTCCGCCGCCAATAATCAGAATTCTGCTCATCTTTTTTCCTCCCCGGTATGCAGATCTCCTGTAATTTCCACACTGTCTCTTACCATGTTCAACTCATCTCCGCTGTATACTTGATACTCGTCCCAGATCTGCTCCAGCATTTCTAATGTAGACACTACTTCCTTCTGTTTTTTCATGCAAAGAGCAACTACAAGTGCATTCACAACACTTAATGGTGCAACAAGAGAATCTACGATAGATGCCATATCACTTCTCGCTATCAGGTTACAGGAAGAATAAAGATTCATGGGGGAATGGACACTATCTGTCAGCGTAATAACTTTAGCCTTTCGATTACTCGCAAATTCCAGTGCTTTCAATGTACGCATAGAATATCTTGGAAAACTGATACCAATAATAACATCTTTCTCCCCGATACGAATCAGTTGTTCAAAAATTTCACTGGCGCTATTTGTGTGAACAGCAGTGACATCTCCCCGCAGAAGATTCAGATAGAAGCTCAGGAAACTGGCAAGAGGGGCACAACTTCTGATACCTACCACATAAACCTTTCGTGCAGAAAGGATGGTCTCTACCGCAAGCTCAAAAGCTTCCTGATCAATACTCTCCATAGTCATCTTGATCTTTTCAATATCTGATTGTAAGACGGAAGCCAATATTTCTCCCTGGCTGATTCTTCCATATGTCACTTCCATACGCTGAATAGAATTCAATCTGGTCCGGACAAGTTCTTCCAATGCTTTTTGAAAGTCCGGATAGCCCTTATAGCCTAGTGCAGTAGCAAAACGAACAACCGTAGATTCGCTGACCCCTACTACTTCCCCCATTTTTGCAGCTGTTAAAAAAGCCGCCTTATCGTAATTTCCACGGATATAGTCAGCCAGTTTTTTCTGACCTTTGCTGAATTTCAGATAACCCTGATCAATTTTCCCCAGTAATTCATTATTTATTCCCATTTTATCTATCGATCCTTTTCCTGTATTTCATCCTGTATATCACAAAGCGGCATCCCCGCTTTGCACACATCCAAAACTATTCTACTATATTCATCCCTCTATTTGCAAGGGCTGGCGCAACGACTTATATTTGTTCAATAAAAAAGCCGGTGAAAGGGCCTAAAACAGGCACACTTCCACCGGATCATGAAAAATTATACTGGATAGCTTCCGTTCTTTGTGTCCGCCATATCAACATCTACTTTTGTCTGCTGTGCTTCACGATATTTGAAAAATTCTGTTGCAACTTGTGGGAATAAAGCATAAGTCAGAACATCCTCATCCTGCTGTATCCACTGTTCACACTCTTTGCGAAGTGTATCCAACTCATCCTGAAGGAGGTCCGCCGGACGACAAGTAATAATCTCTGGATTATCACCCAAAACTTTCTTTACAACATCTTGATTGAATGGCTTAACTGTTGCTCCGTATTTTCCACTCAATACGTCTTTTGTCTCTTTTGTAGCCATCTTGTAGCGTTCTCCCATCAGCACATTAAATACGGCCTGAGTTCCTACAATCTGTGAAGAAGGAGTAACAAGCGGCGGTTCGCCAAGGTCTTTTCTTACCTTCGGAACCTCTTCCAATACTTCGTAATAGCGATCCTCTGCCCCCTGTTCTTTCAACTGTGAAGTCAGGTTGGACAGCATTCCGCCAGGTACCTGATAAAGAAGGGTCTTAATATTTACACCCAGGTTCTTTGGATTCAAAAGTCCGCTATCAAGAGCTTCATCGCGAATCGGACGGAAATAATCTGCAATCTCAGCAAGAAGTTTCTGATCCAATCCTGAATCATAAGGTGTTCCGCGGAAAGTCTCTACCATAACCTCTGTAGCCGGCTGTGAAGTTCCAAGTGCAAACGGAGACATTGCAGTGTCGATCACGTCTACGCCAGCCTCTACTGCTTTCAAATATGTCATAGACGCCACACCAGATGTATAGTGTGTATGAAGCTGAATCGGCAGATCAACTGCCTCTTTCAAAGCAGTGATAAGCTCTGTTGCTTCATAAGGCAGAAGAAGACCTGCCATATCTTTAATACAAATAGAATTTGCACCCATGTCTTCAATTCTTTTTGCAATATCAACCCAGTATTCTAATGTATACGCATCTCCCAAAGTGTAAGAAAGGGCAACCTGTGCATCTGCTTTTTCTTTATTTGCGGCTTTTACTGCTGTCTGCAGATTTCGAAGATCGTTGAGACAATCGAAAATACGAATGATATCAATACCATTTGCAACCGATTTCTGAACAAAATATTCTACAACATCGTCTGCATAAGGACGATAGCCCAGAATATTCTGTCCTCGGAACAACATCTGAAGCTTTGTATTCTTAAATCCGTCACGGAATTTACGAAGTCTGTCCCATGGATCCTCTTTCAGGAACCGGAGAGAAGCATCAAAGGTAGCACCGCCCCAACATTCTACAGAGTGATAACCTACTTTGTCCATTTTGTCTATGATCGGCAGCATCTGCTCTGTTGTCATACGGGTTGCAATCAGAGACTGATGGGCATCACGCAGAATGGTTTCTGTTATTTTAATTGGTTTTTTCTGAATTTCTGCCATTATTTCTTCCTCCATTTATTTTATTACATTACACCGAAAATAGCCATAAAGGTTCCGGCAGCAACTGCCGTACCAATAACACCTGCAACATTTGGTCCCATAGCGTGCATCAGAAGGAAGTTGGTCGGATCAGATTCTGCTCCAACTTTCTGTGAGACTCTGGCTGCCATAGGAACTGCAGATACTCCTGCAGATCCGATCAACGGATTTACTTTACCCTTAGTCAGTACACACATAACTTTTCCGAGAAGGACACCAGCTGCAGTACCAAAAACAAAGGCAATAAGTCCAAGAGCAACAATTTTAAGAGTATCCAAGTTCAGGAATGCCTCTGCACTTGTTGTTGCACCTACGGATGTTCCAAGGAGAATAACAACAATGTACATCAAAGCATTAGAAGCTGTTTCTGTAAGCTGTCTTACCACACCGGACTCACGGAACAGATTACCAAGCATCAGCATACCAACCAGCGGTGCCGTGGTAGGAAGAATCATACAAACCACAATGGTTACGATAATTGGGAACAGAATTCTCTCCAGCTTAGAAACCGGACGAAGCTGTTCCATTTTGACTTTCCGTTCTTTTTCCGTTGTCAAAAGTTTCATGACAGGTGGCTGAATAATCGGAACAAGTGCCATATAAGAGTAAGCGGCAACCGCAATCGGTCCTAAAATTGCAGTCTGCTGAAGCTTACCTGCAAGGAAGATTGAAGTCGGTCCATCTGCACCTCCGATAATAGCAATCGCTGCTGCTGCTTTATCAGAAAAGCCCATAGCCATAGCGCCAAGATAAGCGGCAAAAATACCAAACTGTGCCGCTGCTCCAAGCAAAAAGCTCTTTGGATTTGCGATCAGCGGACCGAAGTCTGTCATTGCTCCAACTCCCAGGAAAATCAATGAAGGAAGCACAGACCACTCATCCAACACATAGAAATAATAGAGAAGTCCACCTGTACCGTTAGCCGCCTCATCTGCATGCAGCATAATATCAGGATAGATATTAACAAGCAGCATACCAAAAGCAATCGGCACTAACAGCAGAGGTTCAAATCCATGTCTGATTGCAAGAAACAGGAAAAAACATGCAACAGCAATCATAATAAGGTTCCCCCATGTCAGATTGAGGAATGCTGTCTGCTGCACGAGGTTTCCCAATGTTGTTATAATATAATCCATTTTTTAACCTCCAGTCGTGTTTCAAAAGTACCTCTGCAGTGCTCACATATACTGCCTAGTTCAAGGTAGCCAGCACTGCTCCTGCTTCAATTGCATCACCAACAGCAACATCGATACTTGCAACTGTTCCATCTTCTGGTGCCACAACCGGGATTTCCATCTTCATTGCTTCGATAATTACGACAGGATCTCCCTTCTTTACGCTCTGTCCCACACTGGCTTCAAGTTTAAATACTTTTCCTGCTGCTCCTGCCTTCACCTGAACAGATCCTGCTCCTGCCGCTTTTGCAGCTGCCTTTGGTGCTGCCTTTGGCGCTGCCGGTGCTTTAGGAGCCGGGGCTGCAGCCTGAACTGGTGCCACGCCACCTGCATTTTCTTCTACAGTTACATCATATACATTTCCATTCACAGTAATTGTGTAATTTTTCATTTTTATATCCTCCTGATCCGGTTATCTTCCATTCCATTTGTTTGATTTGCGGCGACGAATACTTCTCACCACAAAACCATCTGTGCTTGTGCCTTCATATGCTGCAATCGCTGCTGCAATAACTGCTACAAGTTCTGTATCATCTTCCGCTGCTTCTTCCATAATAGCTTCCACAACCGGCTCTTCAGCTACCGGTTCAGCCATTCTCTGGGGCTCCTCTTTCTTTGCAAAAACTGCCTGAAGTTTTGGAATGTATTTCAATAGAGAAATAATTATGGAAATAAGAATCAATACAATAAATACTGTTCCCATACCAAGCAGTGTATTAAGTCCTGCCTTTTGTAAAATTTCTCCCATCGAATATTTTCCGCTCACAGTCAAGCTGTCCAACTGAAGATTCCCTCTAAGATCTGCTTTGTAGATTACTTCCAGCTCTGCATTGCGATCTTCAAATTCTGCCGTCGTTGTAACAGAAAGCTGATTATTGGATTCTTCATAAGTGAAATCACCGTGTCCTATATAAGCTCCACACTCTTCTACTCCCGCTTTCCATGCCTCCATTGAACCCAGGAAACTATCTGGCGTGTAAGGATATCCTGACTGTAAGAGCTGGATTTCCAGCTGCTCATCTGTCAGGCTGTTCCACTGTTCCACTGTAGCCTCATCTGCACTGGAGCAATAAGAAATCAGGAACTCAGTAGCTGCTTCTATATTAGCCTGGTCATATTTCATGTTTGTATCCTGACTGCTACATCCGGCCATGACAAATACAGTTGCAAGCATGCATATTAATAAGCTAATTTTTTTCTTCAATTTGTCTCACCTCACTAAACTGTTCCATGTTTCTTTGCCGGACGATCCTCTCTCTTTGTAAAAAGCATTTCAAATGCTCCAATAACATATTTTCTTGTATCAGCCGGTTGAATCACCGCATCTACATAACCACGTCCTGCTGCTGAAGCCGGACTAGACTGAAGTTGACGATATGCTTCTGCTTTTTCCCTCTGTGTCTGTGCATCGGCATCTGCATACATAATTTTCGCCGCCAGATCTGCATCCATCATACCAATTTCTGCTTCCGGCCATGCATATACCATATCTGCTCCAATAGATTTACTATTCATTGCAACATATGCACTTCCGTAAGCTTTGCCGACGATTACATTTACCTTAGGTACAGTAGCATCAGCAAATGCATAAGTAAGTTTTGCAGTCTGTGCAGCCAAAGTTTTTTCTCCGCATTTTGACGCTTCAAAGCCTGTCACATTTGTAAGTGTAAGAACCGGAATATTAAAGGCATCACAGAATCTCACAAAATCTGCTGCTTTTCCTGCACCTGATGCGGTCAAAGAACCATCAAATTCTGCTGTCACTTCTGCTTCCTCATTATATACTTTACAACGATTTGCCACTGCTCCGACAGTCATCCCATTAAGACGGATAAAGCCTGTTACCATATCTTTTGCATAATCTTTCTTCACCTCAAAAAAGGTACCATTGTCAGAAATGGAGGACAGAGCAATTGCGGTATCTTCTGCAGCATTTTCAATATCCTCGCACAGACGATTCAGGTCATCAGTACATTCATCATAAGATGCATCCTCTTCATTATTGCACGGCAGCATGCAGATCAAAGTCCGGATGTCTGAGAGAATCTCTTCCTCTGTTCCTGTTCCATCCACAAGACCAGCCTCACTACTCTGAAATTCAGCAGAAGCAGTATCACACTTCTGAACTGTATTTCCTGGAATTGCATTCGGAGAATTAACAAATAATTTTGCATGTTCCGTTTCCATAAATGTAAAATCTGTTAATGCCGGAATTACAGCTAAACCGCCGCCACAGTTTCCAAAAATTGCTGTAATCTGTGGAACAACTCCAGATGCCATCGCCTGTTTCATATAAAGTTTTCCAAATCCGTCCAGCGCATCTGTTGCTTCCTGAAGACGAATTCCAGAACAGTCAATCAATCCGATAACCGGTGCGCCCATTTTCATTGCCATGTCATAAAGCGCCGCGATCTTTTTCGCATGCATTTCTCCGATTGATCCCCCCAGCACCGACGCATCCTGGCTGTAAACATACACCAGATTGCCGTCAATAACTCCGTAACCGGTAATGACGCCATCTCCCGGAGTTTCTGTTTCTTGCATGTTGAAATCAGTTGCTCTGGCAGTCACACCGCCGCCGATTTCAACAAAGCTGCCTGCATCAAGTAGGGAAGCAATTCTCTGACTTGCTGCATTTTCTGTTGCCATGTTGCTCATAACCTAGCCCTCCATTTTCTTAGATATTCAAATCAGGTTTTTCTATTGCATATCATTAAATCAGCCTATATACAGGATAGCCGATTGCAAAAGCTAAACCAAAATTTCTGCCGATTATATTATATATTTTTTCCAGTTATTATTCAACTGTTTTTGACAATTTTGTTAAAAAATTACCAATAAAGAAAGACCTTAAAAGTTTCTCCGTCTTTCAAGGTCTTTCTCCTTTTGCGTTATTTCTGATTTCTGAATTGTACTGGGGTCATATCATACGCTTTCTTAAATAATCTGTTAAAATGTTCTACGTTCTGATACCCGACAGACAACGCAATATTTTCCACAGTCATACTGCTGCTTTTAAGCATTGCTCTAGCCTTTTTCAACCGTATTTTTTTTACCAATTCTCCAAATGTCATTCCTGACTTCTCTTTAATATATTTGGAAAGATAGGGTTTGGAAAGGAAAAATTTCTCCGCCAGATCATCCAGCGTAACATCTATGTAATTCGCCTGCAGATAGTTCATAATCTCGATCATTCTTGCATCTTTGCATGGATCTGCGCTACCGATTTCTTCGATTTTATTGACTGCTACGATTAATGCCTCAATGGAAGCACTGATAATATCCGAATCAATTCCAACTCCCCAACATGTCTTTCCGTGGGCGATAATTCCCACATAAGCAACTGCCTTTGAAGAAGAACCTCTTGTCAGAGAATGCTCCTCATAAAACGTCAGCTCATAACTTATATTAAAATACTGTTTAATGGCATTACTTACCGCATCAAGACGTCCATTTCCTGATGCTGTCACAACTCTTTCATCTTTTCCATGATGGATGGTAGCATCGGCAATAATTCCGTCTGCCTGATGAAAATGACACTCATCTATAGAAAATACAGTCTTCGCATTCACATAATTATCTGTAAAGATCTGATAAATCCACTCCGGTGTCAGTTCCTTATGAGCTTTATCTGATACTCCCTTTACCAGATACCCTACTTCTTCACGCATTTTTTCTGGAAGGTTAATACCATAGCTCTGTTTCAGAATATAGTTTACACCGCCTTTTCCGGATTGGCTATTAATACGAATCACATCTGAATCATATTTTCTTCCCACGTCCTGTGGATCAATTGGTAGATATGGTACCGTCCATACCGCACACTTCTTCTCATCTCTCCATGCCATTCCCTTTGCAATCGCATCCTGATGAGATCCTGAAAAAGCAGTAAATACCAGTTCTCCTGCATAAGGCTGGCGAACATCAACCGTCATTCGTGTCAGCCGCTCATAGGTCTCTTTAATTGCCTCCATATTAGAAAAATCAAGACAGGGATCCACTCCGTGAGAAAACATATTCATTCCCAGCGTAATAATATCAACATTTCCTGTTCTCTCACCATTTCCAAACAGTGTCCCCTCAATCCGATCTGCTCCTGCCAGAATACCCAGTTCCGCTGTTGCGACTCCGCATCCTCTGTCATTGTGCGGATGAAGAGAGAGCACCACATTCTCTCTGTAAGCAAGGTGTTTATGTACATATTCCAACTGCGAAGCAAATACATGAGGCATAGCATTTTCTACAGTAGTTGGTATATTAATAATAGCCTTATTATCAGCCTGTGGATTCCAAACATCCAGAACCGCATTGCACACCTCTACAGCATATTCAACTTCTGTGCCTGAAAAACTCTCCGGGCTATATTCAAAGGTAAAGTTACCTTCTGTCTCATCCGCCAGTTTTTTCAAAAGTTTAGCCCCGTCTATCGCAATCTTTTTAATCTGTTCTTTGTCTTTTTTAAACACCTGTTCTCTCTGTGCAACAGATGTGGAATTATAAAGATGAATCACCGCGTGAGGCGCGCCTTTAACAGCTTCAAATGTTTTTTTAATAATATGTTCTCTTGCCTGTGTCAGGACTTGAACTGTCACATCATCAGGAATCATATTTCGCTCAATTAAGGTTCTCATAAAACGGTATTCCGTCTCGGATGCTGCCGGAAATCCCACTTCAATTTCTTTAAATCCAACCTTTACAAGAAGCTCAAAAAATTCCAGTTTTTCATCTAAGCTCATTGGCTCAATCAAAGCCTGATTTCCATCTCTAAGATCCACACTGCACCAAACCGGCGGTCGGTCAATGTACTCTTTTTTCACCCAATCATATGTTATTTCCGGCGGCATAAAATACTGCCGTTCATATTTTTCATAATTTTTCATTTTGCCATCTCCCTTGCTATCTTCAAAAGTTAAATATTAATCAACTTTCTTGTCTTTTTTTAATACCTGTTTATCCTAACACACATATTCCCAAAATAAAAGTGACAATTTTAATCATTTTTATTGATATATTTTAATATTCGCAAAGTGTATTTCCACTCCACAATACCTATGTCATAAAAAAGCTTTCCGCTATCTTCTGGAAACACCATGTAAATTTCCGCTCTAAGACAGATTTCTTAGCATATATTCCATCACAAGATACCAGAAAATCATTAACAATATATTGAATGTTTCCAACTTTCTCTCCCTTTTCAACAGGTGCATCCAGATAGCGCGGCAGTTTAAGAACAGTTTTTACTTTTTCGTCTTTCGACATTAAAAGTTTCATATTATTACTTTTTACATATAGTTCAACCTGCGTCTCGCCTTTAATCCCCTCATCCGGTACACTGTTTCTAACCTCCAAAGCTGGAAGCTCTTTTTCTGTCTCTATCTCTTGATACCGATAATGATCAATCCCATACTGCATCAGTTTTTTTGTATCTGACCATTTATAATTTTTGTTATTCGGCCAACCGCATGCAAGTAACGCTACAATAAATGTCCTTCCCTCTCGTTTAAGCGCACCCACGTAGCAATATCCTGCATCTGCTGTAAAACCAGTCTTTCCGGTCAAAGCTCCATCCATCATATTAAGAAAAGCATTGTGATTTGAGCAAGTGAAAGATCTCTTTCCAGATTCATCTGTAAACTGCCACTGTTCTGTTCTGGTAATCTCTAAAAATTCTTCTCTTTCAGGAGAAATTTGAATACAATACCGCATAATACGGGCAAGATCTTTCGCTGTTGTGCCATGGATTCCTTCTTCATCTTTTCCGTCTAAACCATTGGGCGTAACAAAATGCGTACTTTTGCAGCCAATTTCTTTCGCTTTTTTATTCATCTGATTAGCAAAATTCTCTACTGTTCCCGCCTGGTTTTCTGCCAAAATCACAGCACTGTCATTATGAGATTCCAGCATCAAAGAATAAAGAAGATCTTTTGTACGGTACAGCTCTCCTTCTTTTACACCAAGCCGCACCTGGGGCTGTGTCGCTGCATTTTCTGACACCGTACATACCTCTTCCATATCAGATTCCAAAATAAGAATACAAGTCATAATTTTTGTTGTACTTGCCATGGGGCGAATGGTTTCCACTTCCTTACCAAATAAAACACGCCCACTGTCAGCATCCATTAAAACTGCTGACCGGGCGTATAGTTGTGACAGTTCTTCAGGAGTTTCGCCTGCCTTTGCCTTCAATGGAGCAAAGAAAACTACCAGAATAAGAACTGCCATTGACAATCTCTTTTTATATTTTACTTTCACCATTTACAGTCACACCAGATCTTCTTATCTTTATTTTTCAGTCTATGTGCCTGCAACTCTCAATATTCCGAATCCGAATTAAATATCCAGTTTCATCTGTGCCTCTTCTTCTGCCTCGTGTTTAAAATTTTCCATCTGCTCTGAATTAAGACTTGGCAGTTCCTCCAGAGAATGAATACTAAATCTTCTAAGGAACTCCTCTGTCGTTCCAAAAAGAAGGGGACGTCCAGGAGCATCCATTCTGCCCACCTCACATACAAGATTATACTCTATGAGACGATTTACCGCATGATCGGACTTCACTCCTCTTATTTTTTCTATTTCTAATTTAGTTACTGGCTGTTTATAAGCAATAATAGATAAAGTCTCCAGCTGTACATCTGTCAGTATATATTTTTTAGGCTGTTTTGCCACCCGAATCAAATATTCATACATATCTGTCTTTGTACACATTTGAAATGAGTCCTCCAGCTCTATAATACGTATTCCCCGGTCAGACGCCTCATATTTATCCATCATATTATGTATTATTTTGCGCGTGGTTTCCTCATCATGTTCAATGGCCGCTGCGATTCTGGACAACTCCACTGAATCTCCCATTGTAAAAAGAATGGCCTCTATAATCCCTTCCAATTTGCTGATTTCCACTTTTATACTTCCCTTTCTATCCTCAGCCTTACTGCTGACATACCATCGATGTAATAAAAATATCATCAAATGGCTGTTTCTGTTCTATTTTTATTTTTCCGGTTTTCATTAATTCCAAAACAGCCAGAAATGTCACCACAAGCTGCACTTTTGATCTTTGTTTCATCAAAAGCTGCCTAAAACTAAATGTGGCATGTTTTTCCGCATATTCTTCCACATAATCCAGTTTTTCCGGAAGTGACACTTCTTCTTTTTCTATCTTTCCAAAACTGCTTCGTATTGGGTCAATTTTCTCATCTTGCCTGCGCATAACATCTTTAAATATGCGATTTAACTTGGCTAAGGTCAAATCTTTCAAAAGCTCATCCAAATCCACCGGCTCCACATAACTTTGAACTTCTTCCGGAATATCCGCTTCTCGGTACAGTGCCCTTTCCCCCTCCACTTGTCTGTCACGAAGCTCATAAGACATATATTTATACATTTTGTACTGGAGAAGTTGTTCAACCAGTTCCTGTCTGGGGTCTTCCTCCTGTCCCTCTTCA
The DNA here is from genome assembly GCA_019423745.1 of Lachnospiraceae bacterium. Classification (GTDB taxonomy): domain Bacteria; phylum Bacillota; class Clostridia; order Lachnospirales; family Lachnospiraceae; genus Claveliimonas. The sequence goes on along the minus strand of JAHZAV010000010.1, from coordinate 62,998 downwards.
TTAATCTCTTTCGGCAGCAGCATACGGCATTTTATATCCAGAAGCGTAGCAGCCATGAGAAGGAATTCACTCATAACATTAAGGTCTTCCTTTTCCATAGCTTGAATATATTCCATATATTGATTTGTAATCTCTACAATCGGTATGTCATAGATATCAATTTTATTTTTATCAATCAGATGCAGGAGAAGGTCAAGCGGACCTTCAAACACCTGAAGCTTAACCGGTATACCCATAAATCCTCCGCCCTTTTTCTAACTATCCTATTATATCGGACTTTTTGTCTTTGTACAATATTTTTTTCTTAAGGCAGGACAAGACTGCAAAACACCTGCTGCTCTACAGACGAATCAGCGCTTTGGAACTAAGGACTCCCACCAATAAACTTTTTGCATCTTCCCGTATCTGAGCCACTGGGACTTTTTCCTCGTGGCTTTCGTTAATAAAACCAATCATTCCATAGCAAAGAAATCCTGCAATCTTTTTAGCAGAATATTTCAGATGGGTGCGTGGTTCCATACGTCTCGTATGTCTCTCCACCGTTTCCAGTACAATATTATAAAAGGCAAAAGCAAGGTAGGGGTTTTTATCAGGGGCTGTATGATGGAAAAAGTCGAAATGCCCATAATACAGTTCCATAATTGTATCCAGAATATTACAATAACTTTTTATTTCATTACGGCCAGAATTTGTTTCATTTTGCTTTTTTTCATATTCTTTTGTACCAAGTTCTACCATATCCTGAAATATTTCATCTACGAGAGCATATTTATCGCTGTAATGGGAATAAAAAGTAATTCTGCTGATTTCTGCACGGCTGCAAAGTTCAGTAATAGAAATTTTTTCAAAAGGCCGCTCTGCCAGCATAGCGATTAACATATTTTTTAAATTCTTTTTTGTTTTTGTGATTCGTTTATCTTCCATTTTACACTTTCCTCATTCTGTATAAATAGCTTACAAATAACAGGTTTTGTCAATTGAGATTCTGTAATCCTTTTGCTATAATTTTAACACCTGTTAAAATTACAGTCAAAAGGAGATTTTTATGTCAGAAATAGCAATCATGACAGATAGTAACTGCGGAATTATGCCAGGCAGTGAACCGCGACCAAATATCCATATTATTCCTATGCCAGTCCTTATTGACGGAGGCATTTTTTTTGAGGGAACCAGTATTACAACAGATACTTTCTATCAGAAACTTTCTGGAGGATCTGCCATTAGCACTTCTCTCCCCTCTCCAGGTGATGTAATTAACATGTGGTCCTCCCTTTTGAAATCATATGATGAAATTGTATATATCCCTATGTCCAGCGGACTTTCTAATTCATGCGACAATGCAGCCATGCTGGCTTCTGAGCAGCCTTTCGCAGGCCGGGTACACGTAGTGGACAATCATCGAATTTCTGTCACACAGGTACAATCTGTTTTAGATGCCTGCAATCTTGCTGCAACAGGAATGTCCGGCAGACAGATCAAGGAGATTCTGGAGCAGGAAGCTCTGGATGCAAGCATTTACATTGCTGTAGATACTTTAGAATATCTGAAAAAGGGCGGCAGAGTCACCCCCGCCGCCGCCGCTGTCGGAACAGTATTAAATTTAAAACCTGTTCTTACCATTCAGGGGGACAAATTGGATGCTTTCACAAAGGTAAGGGGCATGAAATCTGCCTTTCGTGCCATGTGCAAAGCAGTCAAAAACGATATCAACACTCGCTTTCTTCCCCTGAAAGAGCAAGGTCTCCTGAAAATCGGCATGGCAGAAACTTTGATGTCTGATGAAGAATTTTCTTCCTGGCAGGAACGTTTTCAAGAATATTTCCCAGATATGGAAATCATCCACTATCCCCTTACTATGAGTATTGGATGTCATACAGGCCCAGGTGCTCTGGGTGTAGGAGTATTTCGGGTTCATACACCTTAATGGTATCTATATATCTCCATAAAAAGTTATGGCAGTCAATTCTGCCGGATTAAAAAGACGGACATTAACCGTGTGGGTTCCAAGCCCTTTACTGACAACGGAAATATGCCCGTCTTTTTGATACATATCTCCTGAATACTTTGGAAAGAGTTTAAACTGGGGAGTAATTACACCGCCAATCCCTGGAATTCGTACAATCCCTCCGTGAAGATGCCCAGACAGTACCAAATCTGCTCCCCACTTCCAGTACTGCCACATACAGGCCGGATTGTGTGCAAGAAGAATCTGATATTCTTCTTTGCCGGCATTACCAACTAAATCTACAATCTGCGAAATGGGTAAGTTTTCCTTTTTCATGCGTTTGTAACACGTCAATGGAATTTCCAGTCCTGTAACTCTCACCGGCTGCTGTCCAAACATAAGTCTGACAGAATCATTTTCCAAAAGATGTATCCCTGTCTCTTTCACTGCATCTCGATATCTTTCATAACGGGCTCCATAATATTCTGGTTTTTCTTTCATTTTCTGCTCATGATTCCCATTAGCCATATAAACCGGACAAATATGTACGATCTCCTCCAAAAACCGCATTACTGTCTGCTCAGTTTCCTCTTTTCTTCTTGTCAGCATATCTCCGCCAATGAATATATAATCCGGAGCTTCTTCACAGATTTTATTTATTAATTTTATATTGCCTTTTCCATACTGTTTTCCGTGAAGATCTGTCAAAAAAAGAATTTTCACTTTCTCCTCTTTTTTCATCTCTGAAAGAGGAATCCTATAACGGCGCACTTGAAAAGAATGAAGTTCCCGAATGACCTCAACACCCGCCAAAGCACATAGTGCTATTGCTCCCGCAACAAAATTTTTCATTTTGTTTCCTCCACAATCTGGATTCCTGAACTTGTTCCGATCCGTTTTGCACCTGCTTTTATCATTTCCTCCGCCTTCTCCCTGGTTCGAATTCCTCCAGAAGCTTTTACTTGCATCTCATTTCCCACTGCCTTTTTCATGAGAGAAATATCTTCTGCCACTGCACCGCCTGTAGAAAATCCCGTAGATGTTTTCACAAAATCCGCACCTGCTCTTTTTGCCAACAAGCAGGCTCTGATTTTTTCTTCTTCTGTCAGCAGACAGGTTTCAATAATCACTTTAACAGCTGCCTTTCCTTTCGCTTCCTCTACAATAGAACGGATATCCTGCTCCACATAATCATCATTTCCATCTTTCAGCATCCCGATATGAATCACCATATCAAGCTCTTTTGCTCCATCAAGAATTGCCTGATGGGCTTCAGCCACTTTTGCAGCAGTAGACATTGCTCCCAGCGGAAAACCAATTACTGTACATACCTTAACTTCTGTATCCTTCAAAAGTTCTGCACAAAATGGTACATAAGACGAGTTTACACACACGGATGCAAAGCCGTATTCCTTGGCCTCCAGGCAAATCTTTTCTATCTGCTTTTTACCGGCCTCCGGTTTCAGTATTGTATGGTCAATCATTGTAGCAATATTCATTTTGACCTCTCCTTTGCCTTTTCTTCAGCACCGGTACATAGAAAAGGAGAAAAACGCTTCTTACGCCTTCTCCTTTTGCTCAATGCTTTATATTGATTATATAATTATTTCTTAGTAATTGTAAAGTTTATGCAGAAAAAAAGGCTGCCAGGACCTTTTCAAGTACACTGATATAAGTCGCTTCTCCTACATTTTCCACTGTAATAATATCAATACTGCCAATGTGCTTTCCTTCCAAAGTATAGATGACACTTCCTGCTTTATCACCTGCTCTTACAGGCGCTTTCAATTCATCTGCCGTCTGATAATTTTTTTCAATTGCAGTCAAATCTGCTCCTTGTATATCAATATAAGAAAATGCTTCCTTTTGTTTTACATTAACTTTTTCCTGCATTCCACCTTCCACCCTGATTGGATCAATTTCTTCTAATCCATCATCTGTATACTTTACACAGGATGCAAAGCCATGATCCAGCAAAGTAACTGCATCTTGAAATCTTGATTTTGAATCCTTGGCTCCCATAACAACAGCAATCATCTGCATTTGATTCTTTTCAGCTGTTGCTGACATGCAAAAACCTGCTTCTCCTGTTGATCCAGTTTTAAGCCCTGTCGCATATGCATACTGCCGAATCAGTTTATTTGTATTCGCAAGCCCAAAATCACTGCTCCCTTTCGCTGTAGTATGTGTAATATTTTCCATCCATATTGTAGAATAATCCCGAATCTGTGGATATGTAAGAATCAATTCCCTGGACATAAGTGCGATATCTCTTGCTGTTGTCAGATGTCCTTCTGTATCCAGCCCATTACAGTTTACAAAACAAGTCTGATTCATTCCCAAATCTTTTGCTCTCTCATTCATCTGCTTCACAAATTCTTCTTCGCTTCCCCATACAAATTCTGCCATAGCTACAGATGCGTCATTTGCGCTGGCAACCGCAATGCACTTAATCATCGTTTCAACCGTCTGTTCTTCTCCCGGTTCTAAAAAAACTTGTGATCCTCCCATTGACGCTGCATATTCAGAAACGGTAACCTTATCTTCCAAAGCAATTTTTCCTTCCTCCAATGCATCAAAAATAAGAAGAAGTGTCATAATCTTTGTAACACTTGCAGGATGTCGCTGCTCATCTGCATTTTTCTCATAAATTACCTTTCCAGTGGAAGCCTCCATCAAAATCGCTGATGGAGCACTTATTTTATCTTCCTTTCCTTCTGTACCCTCTGCATTTTGTATCGAATTCATTTCTTCTTCAAACTGCAGAGCATCCTCTGCCCAAACTGTGCCTGTCTGCTGTATGAACAAGAATGTGCATACCAGCGCTGCCAGGACTCTTTTCATTCTTATCTCTCCTTAGCCTAGTCGTCTGGTAACAATATATTGTAAATTTATCTTCAATATGCTAAGATTATTCCTGTCATTTTCCCTGTACAAAAGGGAAAAACAGGTAAATGAAAAGGGGTTTTTATATATGAATAAAAAGGAAGTTCTTGAAATTCGCAAGCAATTTTCTCCGCAAAACTGTGCTATTACAAGAATCTGCGGATGCTATGTAAATGGGGACAAAGAAAAAAAGCTGGAATTTAAAGAAGCTTTTCTTTCTCTTCCAGAAGAAGAAGCTTTTAAATACTTTGATATTTTTAAGAAAACACTTTCCGGAACTGTAGGAAAAAATCTAATCAATATGGAATTCCCACTGAATCAGGAAAAAGCTGGAGGTACCCAGGAATTTCTTCTGCAGCTTCGAGACAGCCGTCTTACGGATGATATGCTTCTTTCTGAATTTTACGACAAAGTTATTGAAAACTATGACTTTGCGGAGCATTATCTTATCTTATTGATTCACGCCGCATATGACGTCCCTGGAAAAGCTTCTGACGGTATGGAAATGTTTGACGCTTCCGATTCTGTCTATGATTACATTTTATGTAGTATCTGCCCGGTAAATCTTTCCAAGGCAGGTCTATGCTACAATGCAGAACATAACAGCATTGAAGATCGTATTCGTGACTGGATTGTCAATGTGCCTGTTAACGGTTTTCTCTTCCCTGCTTTCCATGACCGTGCTGATGATATACATAGTGTTTTATATTATTCCAAAAAACCGGAAGAACTTCAAGATACTTTTCTTGAACAGGTGCTGGGCTGCACAGAAGTTATGAGCGCTGGAAGTCAGAAAGAATCCTTTCAGGCCGTCATCGAAGAAACTCTGGGAGAGGACTGCGAATACACAGTAATCCGAAATATCCACGAAAATCTGAATACTTTAATTGAGGAAAATGCAGATGCTGAAGAACCTCTTGAACTGGGAAAACAGGAAATGAAACGGTTATTTTCCTTAAGTGGAGTATCCGATGATAAGCTGGAAGACTTCGATAAGGACTTTGACGAAACAGTAGGCGCTAAGACTTCTCTTCTTGCTTCCAATCTTACAAACACGAAAAAATTTAATATCAAAACACCGGATGTTGTGATCAATGTCAACCCTGAGCGAACAGATCTGGTAGATATTCAAATGGTAAATGGACGAAAATGCCTTGTTATTCCTGTAGATGATCAGGTGGAAGTAAATGGTATCGATGTAAAAGTATCCTTATAAAAAACAGCAGAGCTGATTGATAGGCAGTTATAAAATATATCTGTCTACACCAGCTCTGCTGTTTTATATTCATTTCTTACAAATCAACAATCCGCGGTCTGTGATGAGTATAAGGTAAAAATTTCTTTAATAAATCCTGAGTTTTAAATTTTAAATGAGTCGTATTAATTCCGGTATTACATACAAACCATTCCGCTTCTGCTACTTCCTTATCAATAATTAACTGAACATAATCATCCTCATCATTTAAAAGGCCTACCACACTGGCAGATCCCGGCGTACATCCTATATGTTTTACCATTAGTTCCGGAGGCGCAAAAGACATATGAGAAACTCCAAGTTTTTTACTGAAAGACGCAGTATCAAAAGCCTTATCATCCGGCATTAATAGCAGAAAGAATGACGTCTTTTTTTGATTACACAAAAAAACATCCTTGCGAACCGGAGCCTGAAATACTTCTCCAATTTCTGCACATTCCTCCATAGAAGAGGCTGCATCATTGTCAACTCGCTCAAATTTAATTCCTAATTTTGTAAAAACCTTATACACTTCTTGTTCCAATGGTGCTCTTTCCTTTACGTTTTCAGGCACCGTCGTTGTAATCTCACTGATATACACAGGGTATTCCCTCTCTTTCATTTTTATCTTATAATAGACATTATAGGGGACAACTCTTCAGTTGGCAAGAATAAAGCCCGTTAGAGTTTGCCTAAAAATCAAGAAAGAATGAGGTTAAATATTATGAAATATATACTTGCATCTGCCTCTCCCCGCCGAAGAGAGCTATTAACACAGGCAGGCATAGACTTTGAAGTTTACCCATCTGACACCGAAGAAGAAATTACCGAAGAAGATCCTGCAGCGGCAGTTACAGAACTGGCTTTTCAAAAGGCAGACGATGTATATAAAAAACTTGTCCATTCCATCAATGGAGATTTTACAGTCATCGGTGCCGATACAGTAGTTGTTTATCGCGGCGAAATCTTGGGAAAACCTCAAGACGAAAACGAAGCCATGGATATACTTTCCATGCTTGCTGACCGAACCCATCAGGTATATACAGGCGTTTCCCTCCTGTCTCGCCAAAAAGGCATCTATAAAACCTGTAATTTCTATGAATGTACAGAAGTCACCTTCTATCCTATTTCACGAGAAGAACTAAAACAGTATATTGCTACTGGTGATCCTATGGATAAAGCCGGCGCTTATGGAATACAAGGGAATTTCGCCATTCATATAAAGAAAATAAACGGTGATTATAACAATGTAGTTGGATTACCTATCGCAAGATTATATCAGGAACTCAAAAAATCTCACCACTAATTACAATTTAAGCCACCACTTTACGCAATTTGACACGTAACACTTTTAAAGATTGTTACGTGTCAAAATTAAAAAATATGTGATTACCCAAAACAAAATCTCTAATTTCCCACCTTTTGTTCTTTTGTTGTGAACACTGAAATACCTGTTATAACAATTTGAATTACAACTGCCAAAAGAAAAAGAATACTGATAAAATAATAATCTGCCATAGTATCTATGGTACTTGTAAGTGTATATCCCCCGTACAGCATCGTCAGAGCAATCATAAGACCATTCATAACACCTGAAAACAGAGAAACTTCCTTCCTTTTTTTCAGAAAGTGAAAAAGAACGAACACGCTCACCGCTGCAATTAATACTACACATATTGTTTTTATAGTATCCACAGGATAGTCCCTCTCCCATACCATATTCTTATAGTTCAGATACCTGACCATTCCCAGTTTTCGTTTTGTAAAATAGTGTATAATATAAGCTCCACTAAGAGCAGCACACTCAAATATGAGCATCAAAATATATACTATTTTTTTCATAATATTCTCCATATATTCTATATATACCCCTGTAATTTTATAGAATTCGAAATAAATTTCCCTGATTCAAGAAAAATAAAATGCTGCAATATTACTTGAACGCAGCATTTTATTTTCTCAATCTACATATTATTTAGCAGCTTTTCCCGTTGGAAGTTCTCCAACTGTAGTGTATACACAATCATCGCTTGCAGGATCTCCCACCTGTACCGGATAATCATCATGCATCAGCCATTCATACCATCCGCCATCATATACAGAAATATTTTCATAACCATTTTCATAAAGAACAAGGAATGGAACGCAAGCTCTCCACCCTGTACCACAGTAAAAAGAAAGCTCATTATCCAATGTAAAGTCACAATCTTCCCATACTTCTTCGAATCCTGCTAGATCTTTCACTGTTCCGTCATCGTTAAGAAAACCATTTACATCTGCTGATGTCTCAGATCCTTTGCCCCATACAGCACCTTTTGGTTCACCAGCTTTATCCATATAGTTGTATCCGCTCGATTCACCAAGCCACTCTTCTTCACTACGGATGCTGACAAGTTTAAAATTATCATCACTTTCGAGTTTCTCCTTTACATCTTCAATGTCAAGACGATACTCTGGATGCGCTGGGGTATCTGTACTAAAATCCTCTGCAGCCTTTCCTTCATTTACATCTGTCTCTGTATCATATCCGGCATTTTCCCATGCGCTAATACCGCCATTGATAATCTTGACATCTTCTACGCCTGCCCAGAGATAGGCAAACGCCTGTCTTGCTGTACCACTGACATCAGCACCATAAAGAACAACTTTTGTATCCTTTGTGATGCCATGGTTTAACATATTTTCTACAACCTCATCCACTGGCAGAAGATTGTACGCCCCCTCTTCACTTCCTGTAGCGTCTTCCACTTCACAATTATCTAAGTAAATAGCTCCAGGAACATGACCTTCATTGTAAGATGCACAGTCTGCCACGTCACCATATCCCACTTCTGCAATTAAGATATCTTCGTATCCTTCCTGCTCTCCATTCAGCGCACTGTTCACCCATTCTGGAGTTACATAAACTGTTTTTGTCTCTACTGCTTCTACTTCTTTATCTTCTGCACTCTTATCTGTCGACTCATCTGTAGACTTCTGTGAGTTATCCTCATCTGTAGATGCATTTGAACCACACCCCGCCAGCATAGATGCTGCCATAGCCATACATAAAAAGGCTGCTATAACCCTCTTCTTCATAATCATCAAAAACCTCCTTCATTTTCATATATCCTTATTTATTGTAGCTATATCACAGTTTTTCGTCCAATAGATATGTACAATATATAGATAGATCTATTGATTCTATCTATAGGGATCTGCTTGATAAGATTTTAATATTTTCAAAAAAACGCACCCATAATCACAAACAAGAACACCTCTTACCGCAATTTGACACGTAACATTTTTAAAGTTTATTACGTCCCTAATTGCATAAAAAAAGATGACACTTTATTGTGTCATCTTCATTTTGCACATATTAATTATACTTACGTTTTCTAGCAGCTTCAGATTTCTTTTTACGTCTTACGCTTGGTTTTTCGTAATGTTCTCTTTTACGAATCTCCTGCTGAATACCAGCCTTTGCGCAGTTTCTTTTAAATCTGCGTAAAGCGCTATCTAACGTCTCGTTTTCTTTAACGATTACATTTGACATAGACTCACACCTAACCTCCCCTCCAGCCCTATATTGTGCATCATACGACTGTTCGGGTATATTTATTGCACTACATAAGATTATAGCACATTTTTCCTGTACGTCAATGGTTTTTTATTCCCTTTTTTCATGTATCTTTGATCTCTTCTTAACACTTCCATACACCGGAATCCCAAGAAGCGTAACAACTATGCTTCCAAGTGATAAAATTGTAGACTGTATTCCTGCAAGAAATATCTGATTGACAATCACAAAAATACCACTTACAACTGCAATGACAGGAACAATAGGATAAAGAGGTACTTTGTATGTGCGTACAGCATCCGGGCGGTCACGGCGAAGTTTCATTACTCCTATAAAGGTCAGAGTATAGAACATCCAACTTGATATAACCGCCAGATCTGTCAGAAGGTTAAATCTTCCACTCACTGCATAAATACATCCAATCCCGCCTACAAGAATAATAGCGTTAACCGGAACTTGTGCTCTGTTCAGTACAGACAGCGTACTAGAAAAAGGAAGTGTTTGAGTGGCCGCCAAAGAATAGGCTACTCTGGATCCGGACAGTACAAATCCATTACATGCACCAAATACGGAAATCATGATTCCTACTGACACCAGTTTTCCTCCTATATCGCCAAATAACTCTAGGGCTACTGCAGATGCCGGGGCTGAAAGTGTTGCCAGCTGATCTGCCGGAAGCACCCATAAATAGGCAATATTAATTACAAAATAAACAGCCATAATAACAGATACTCCACCTACAATCGCGATAGGGAGATCTCTCCCCGGTCTTTTCATCTCTCCTGCAATAGCTCCTACATTTGTCCAGCCTTCAAATGCAAAAAGAACCGCAACCATAAGCTGTCCCAACACAACAGCAGGATTTAGTCCGTCCCCTACCATAGGTGTAAAAATCGCATTGTTTCCTCCTCCTTTTAAAAAGCCGAATACCATGAGTAGAATTAAAGGAATCAACTTGCAAACTGTAAAAACAACTTGAACGCCACCTCCTACACTCGAGCCAAGACTATTAAGAAAAATAATAAGAACTATAGCACCTACAGCTATGGGAATCATAAAATTCTCTCCCACAAACAGTGACGCCTGTTGAGCAAATGCAACGGCCAAAGCAGAAATCATTGCAGGATAAAAGACAAGAGTTTGTATCCATCCTGCAAGGAAACCCACAATTGGACTATATATTTCTTCCAGATAAGCCACCATTCCTCCCGTCTTAGGAATCATAATTGCTACTTCTGCAAAGGTAAGCGCGGCTGCAATACTTGCAAGCCCTGTAATAATCCACGCCAAAATTCCAAGTCCTGGTGCACCTCCTGTTACCGTATAAATTGCCTGCGGTTTAAAAAACACACCGGATCCGATCACACATCCAACTACAGTAGCCATTGCAGTAGCCACACCTAAATTTTTCTTGAGTCCTTTATTTTTATCCATTTTTCTCATCTCCTTTTATTTTAGATTAACGACTCCATCAATCCTTATCAATCAAATACATTGAAGGAAAGCTTAAAGCAAATAAAAACACAGGGCATTAAAAAAGAACACCCTGTGTCTCTCTTTCTTTACCTGAAAGCATTCCCCCATCAGTGTCTGTACCTGATAACTGCCAGAAATCAACACTGATCTTTTTTGTGTTTAGTATATAGAATGGAGCTTTCTTCGTCAAGCATTGTTATTTTCTTGCCATTAACAAAAGCGGGAACAAGTTTTATAAAAACTGTCTCCGCTTTTATTAAACACTTTTATCAAATTAACAAAGCTGCTCTGCCAGTACTTCCTCTGCTTTATGCAAAGCTTCTTCAATACCGTCTGGATTTTTTCCACCAGCCTGCGCCATGTTCGGACGGCCGCCTCCGCCTCCGCCTACACAAGTGGCAATAGCCTTGATTAAATTTCCTGCATGGGCACCTGCCTTAACAGCTCCTTCGGTAGCAGTAACCATCAAATTAACTTTCCCATCTATCTGCGAAGCAATTACTACAACACCGTCTCCCAGCTTCTCTTTCATCTGATCTCCAAGATCCCGAAGCCCATTCATATCAACGCCATCCGTCCGTACTGCTAAAAGTTTCATGCCTGCCACTTCTTTTACCTGATCTGACACATCACCCATGGATTCCTGTGCCAACTTACTCTTTAGGCTCTCCACCTCACTGTGCAGTTCTTTATTTTCTGCGAGAAGATGAGAAATTTTTTCTAACAGATGTTCTGGTGAAGCTTTCAAAAGCTTAGCGGACTGTTCCAACCGCTCCTCCATCTCATCATAATATTTCATCAATCCTTTTGATGTTAAAGCTTCAATTCTTCGAACTCCAGCTGCAACACCACTCTCTGAAATAATCTTAAATGCAGTAATGACTCCTGTGTTATCCACATGCGTCCCGCCGCAAAATTCCTTAGAAAACTCTCCCATACTTACAACACGGACTATATCTCCATATTTTTCACCAAAAAGAGCTGCAGCACCTGTCTTTTTCGCCTCTTCAATAGGCATATTTTCTGCTTTTACAGGCAGACAATTCATGATCTGCTCATTAACGATCTTTTCTACCTTTTTAATCTCTTCTTTCGTAAGAGCAGAAAAATGAGTAAAATCGAAACGCAGTCTACTCTCGTTAACTGAAGAACCTGCCTGCTCTACATGTGTACCAAGAACAGTCCTTAATGCCTGCTGCAAGAGATGTGTTGCACTATGATTCCGCGCGGAAAGAGCTCTTTTTTCTTGATCAATCTCAAGCGAAACATGATCTCCTGCTTTTATCATACCACTCGTAACATGTCCCACATGACCAATCTTGCCGCCTAAAAGTTTAATCGTATCTTCTACCTCAAATACTCCATCCTTTGTACGGATGAACCCTCTGTCAGCTTCCTGTCCTCCGCTTGTAGCATAGAATGGTGTTTCCTTTACAAAAACGGTTCCTTTTTCTCCATCTGAAAGAGCATCCACAATTGCATCATCCGTGGTCAGAACAGTAACCTCAGATTCCCATGCAAGATGATCATATCCAACAAAAGTTGATGTAACCGACGGATCAATCGATTCGTAAATTGTCACATCTGCTCCCATATAATTTGTCTCTCCAAAGGTTCCTTTTGCAGTTTCCCTTTGTTCTGCCATAGCCTTTTCAAAACCTTCCTCGTCGATTTTTAATCCTTTTTCTTCCAGAATTTCTCTTGTTAAATCGACAGGGAAACCATAAGTATCATACAACCGGAATGCTTCGGCACCTGAAAGTACCTTTATTCCTTCTTTTTCCATCTTTGCTTCCAGTCCTTCCAAAATAGAAAGACCTTGATCGATTGTCTTATTAAACTGTTCTTCTTCTTTTGTAATTACTTTGAAGATAAAATCCTTTTTCTCCTCCAGCTCCGGATAACCATCCTTTGAACCATCAATGACTGTCTGTGCAAGCTGAATCAGAAATTCTCCTTCAATACCAAGAAGACGACCATGCCGGCAGGCACGACGAAGGAGACGACGAAGAACATATCCTCTTCCGCTGTTAGAAGGAAGAATTCCATCGGAAATCATAAAAGTAACTGACCGGATATGATCGGTTATCACACGCACAGATACATCCGTATTATCTTCTTTGCCATACTCTTTTCCAGCAATTCTGCAGACATGCTCTCTAAGATCACGAATTGTATCAATATCAAACATGGAATCTACATCCTGTACAATACATGCCAAACGTTCCAGTCCCATTCCTGTATCAATATTTTTCTGTTCCAGTTCTGTATAATGATTATGTCCGTCATTATCAAACTGAGTAAATACATTATTCCAGATTTCCATATAGCGGTCACATTCACAACCCACCGTACAATCCGGCTTTCCACATCCGTATTTTTCTCCACGGTCATAATATACTTCTGAACAAGGACCACATGGACCGGATCCGTGTTCCCAGAAATTATCCTCTTTTCCAAACCGGAAAATCCTGTCTTCAGGAATACCAATCTGCTTATTCCAGATTTCCCATGCTTCATCATCTTCCAGATAAACAGAAGGATAAAGACGATCCGGGTCTAAGCCCACTACCTCTGTTAAAAATTCCCATGTCCAGGCAATCGATTCTTTTTTAAAATAATCCCCAAAAGAAAAATTTCCCAACATTTCAAAAAATGTACCATGACGTGCGGTTTTACCTACATTTTCAATATCACCTGTACGTATACATTTCTGACAAGTAGTTACACGCTTTCTCGGTGGAATTTCCTGTCCTGTAAAATATGGTTTTAATGGTGCCATTCCTGAGTTAATGAGCAAAAGGCTTTTATCATTGTGAGGCACCAGCGAAAAACTTTTCATTGCAAGATGTCCCTTACTTTCAAAAAACTCAAGGAACATTCTTCTTAATTCATTTACACCGTATTTCTGCATAATTTCCTCCTAAAAATTCAAGCATCAGCGTACAAAGTTTACAGTTCACTTTGACGCTACTATTTCCTAATTATAAAGAGAACCCCAACGTTTGTCAACGCCGGGGTTCCCTTTGTCTATGCATTAATTTCAGCATTTGATTTTATTTTAACTCGATCTCTTCCAACTCTTTCGGCGGAATCTGTCTGGAGGAAGCTTTCACAAAATCTTTAATCTTCTTCTGTGCTTTCGCTACCGGAATATTCGTTCCCGCTCCTGCAACACATCCTCCCGGACATCCCATTCCTTCAATCAGACATCCATTCATTTTACCTGCTTTCGCAAGAGTCAATACTTTCTTACACTCTGCAAGCCCCTCTGCGTGCTCAATATTAACTTCCACATCTGGATAGTACTCATTGATGCATTTTTCAATAGCCTCCGCAACGCCACCAGCCACAGCATATCCACGCCCTGCACCTGTTGCATTATGGAAAGATGATTCAGCTTCGTACTTTTCCAGATCAATGCCTTTTGCATCAAACATAGCCTGAAGCTCTTCAAACGTAATAACAAAATCTACATCACTGCGTACTGTGCGACGCATTGCCTCTAACTTCTTCGCTGCACATGGACCAATGAATACGACCTTGGAATCCGGATGTTTCTGTTTTATTGTGCGCGCTGTTGCTACCATAGGTGTCAGTTCCTGTGACACTTCATCAATCAGATCCGGGAAATACTTTTTAGCCAGCATTGCCCAGGAAGGGCAGCAAGAGGTGAGAAGAAACGGCAGTTCTCCTGTGGTAACCTTATTCACATAGTGATGTGCTTCTGCTATCGCACCAATATCTGCTCCAAGTGCCACTTCATAAAACTCCTCAAACCCCAGCTCCTGAAGAGCTGCTTTCAAATTTCTCGGAGTAATATTATCTCCAAATTGTCCTGCATACGCCGGAGCAATTTCAGCTATAACCCGATCTCCATTCTTCAGTGCATGAGCCAGCTGGAAAATCTGTGATTTATCAGAAATAGCACCAAAAGGACAATTAACCATACACATACCGCAGGATACACATTTATCCGTATTAATATAGGCACGTCCCATCTTATCAGACTCAATGGCTCCTACACCACAAGCCTTCTGGCAGGGACGCTCTTTTCTGGAAATTGCATCGTACGGACAAACAGATTTACATTTACCGCATTTGATACATTTCTCCTGATCGATAAAAGATTTGCCCTTTACAAAAGAAATTGCGTTTTTCGGACAGACCTCCATACATGGGTGGGCAAGGCATCCTTTGCACATATTGCTAACTTCATATCCTCTTTCCTCACATGCTTCACACGCTGAAGGAATGACCTGCATCAAAGGGGGTTCATAATATTTATCAGAAATATTACTAGCTTCTACCCCGGCTGTCAAATGCACCGGACGATTTTCAGGCCTCAGGGAAAGTCCCATTGCAAGACGAAGACGTTCACGCACAATAGCACGTGCACGATATACACTTTCCCGGTATTTTATTTTGGAATCTTCATTTACAATAGCATATGGAATTGCCTCCATATCATCATTGAGTGTCTCATCATTAGACTGGAATCCAAGACGGGCCACTTCTTCAAATACTTTTCTTCGTATCTGACGTACTGTAGTATTCAGACCTCTCATCATAGAACAGTTTCCTCCTATCCTTATTCTCTCATTTTCACTCTCACTATAGACAAACGTTAATTTTTTGTCAACATTCTCACGTGTACAAAATCAAAAACATATCACGCCCCAAAAACTTTCTGTGCATAATATACGGACTGCATTGCATCTTTCCCATAAAAATCTGCTCCAATCATATCCGCATATTCTTGGTTGAGAACGGCTCCTCCTACCATAACCTTGCACTCTGGCTTTTCTTGCCGCAGTCTTCGGATCGTTTCTTCCATACTTCCTACGGTTGTAGTCATCAAAGCACTCAAACCAACAAGACATATATCCTCTTTTACAGCCCTTTCTACGATGTCTTCCGGAGGAACGTCTTTTCCCATATCAATCACATCAAATCCATAATTTTGGAGAAGAACCTTTACAATATTTTTTCCGATATCATGAATATCTCCCTTGACTGTTGCAAGAATAATTTTATCTTTTTTCTCATTTTCTTTCCCTTCTACAGACATTTTATCCCTCAAAACGGCAAATGCCTCTTTTGCTGCCTCTGCACTCATCAGAAGCTGCGGAAGAAATACAGTCCCCTTTTCAAATCCCTTTCCCACCTCATCAAGGGCTGGAATCAAATGTTCATCAATGATTGCAAGGGGGGCTTCCTTTTCCACCAATTGCGAAGTGATAAGTCGTGCTTCTTCTTTCAATCCCTTCTCAATGCTTCCCTTTAATGTAAGACTGCCAGTTTCCGAAGGAGTACTCATAGCTGCTGAAAAATTCCCGTACTGCCGAATATATTCTTCACAATTCTTGTCATAATTCATCAATGCACAATAAGAATAGTAGGAACGCATCATCTCTTCTGATGATGGATTAATAATTCCTGCACTTAGCCCTTTTTGCATTGCCATAGTAAAGAAATTTGAATTAATTGCCGGACGATAAGGAAGTCCAAAAGAGATATTGGAAACTCCCAACACAGTCCGTACACCATATGTTTTTCTTACCAACTCTAATGCATCTAAGGTAGTCTTCGCCCCACTTGGATCAGAGCTAATGGTCATAGCAAGTACATCAATCACAATATCTTTGGCTAAAATTCCATATTTTTCTGCTTCATGGATAATCTTTCCAGCAATTTCGAGCCGTCCTTCCGCCGTATCTGGAATTCCACTTTCATCCAGTGTAAGTCCCACAACTACTCCTCCATATTTTTTCACTAGAGGAAATACCTGATCCATAGACTCCTGTTTTCCATTTACGGAATTAATCATTGGCTTTCCATTATAAAGACGCATAGCAGCCTCCATAGCCTCTGCATCTACTGTATCAATCTGAAGAGGAAGACTTGTAATACTCTGCAGACTGGTTACCACATCCTTCATCATTTCAGTCTCATCAATGTCTGGAAGTCCTACATTAACATCAAGAATGTGTGCTCCTTTATCCTGCTGAGTTACTGCTTCTTTAAGAATATAATCAAGGTCATGTTCTTTCAAAGCCTGACGGAATTTCTTCTTTCCGGTAGGATTGATTCGTTCTCCTATGATAACGGGCTGGTCTCCAATCACAACTGCTTTTCCATAAGAAGAAACGATAGTATCTGTTTTTGGTACAGGTCGCTTGACCACAAGCTTTCTACATCTTTCTGTCATACTGCGAATATGAGCCGGCGTTGTTCCACAGCAGCCACCGATTATGCAGGCACCCATTTTTACAATCTTCTCCATTGACCTTGCAAAATCTTCCGGTTCCACATCATACCATGTCTTTCCACCCCTCTGTTTTGGAAGTCCTGCATTGGGTTTTACTATAACCGGCAGAGACGAATATCGCATGATTTCTTCCAATACAGGTATCATCTGTTCTGGTCCAAGACCACAGTTAATCCCCAACGCATCCACGCGGAGCCCTTCCAGCAACGCCACCGCAGAAGGTACATCTCCTCCAGTGAGAAGTTTCCCTTTTTCATCAAAAATCATCGTTGCAAAAACAGGCAGAGATGTATTTTCTTTTGCTGCCAGGACTGCCGCTTTCATTTCATAAGTATCGCTCATTGTCTCTATATGAATTAAGTCGGCACCTGCTGCTTCTCCATACTTTATCGCTTCCCTAAAGGCATCATAAGCTTCCTCAAAACTCAAATCACCAAGCGGCTGCAAAAGTTTTCCAGTAGGTCCTATATCCAGACCCACGTACACTTCTCTCCCATCATGGACGCCAAAATTAGCGCCTTCTTTGGCATTCACTACAGCAGCTGTAATAATATCTTCTAATTCATACTGACTGCCATGAAATTTTAAAGCATTCGCTCCAAATGTATTTGTAAGGACAATATCACTTCCCGCCTCAAAATATTGACGATGTATGTCCACTACTTCTTCTGTATGTTCAATATTCCAGTTTTCCGGCAACTCTCCCGGTTTTAATCCTTTTTCTTGAAGAATGGTTCCCATCCCTCCGTCAAAAAATATCAGTTCCTTTCCAAGTCGATCTAATATCATCCTTCGTTCCTCCGATATAAACAGTCTCTTTTTTCACATTCTTCACAGCCTTTTCTATGACAAGGTTCTTTGTGGGTACTGACTGCAATCACCGCTGTAACAGATTTTATAGGGGTCAGCATATTTCCCTCGGTCATTGCTAGACCAATCTTTTTCGGTGCATCCAGCATAGCAAGAATCTGCCCCTGGTGATCAATAGAGAAATCCCCATATCCCGGACTAAACCTAGGCCGAAGATATTTTCCTTCTTTTTCCAGTTCTTTCGCAATTTCCTCCTGCTTCTGATCCAGATATTCTTCCAGCATTGCTGCTGCACATGCCTGCAAAACGACGGCTTTAGCCATATCTGTCAATGAAACACGCCGCATAAGGATATCTACACCTGCTCCCAATGTAGCTCCCAGCAACACCGCTTCCCGGCACCCTTTCATATTTTTCCCAAGATTTTTGCTTTTTATTTTCATTCCGCCAATTTCTATCCGATCATCCGGCATGTCATATACAAGAAAAATGCGGTAGACAATCCGGGCGTTTACTACCTTCTCCAACTCCTGAAAGGATTGGCTGATCAGGTTCATTGTCGCCTCATCTACCGCATGTCTGCCATAGCCAAGATACCGGACTGCTTCTTTTGTCCTTGTATCCATATGTCTCTACGCCTTTATAATTTCTGAAAGATTCGTCATAATTGCCTTTGCAATTTCCGGTTTATTCATAGAATAAATATGTATATTATGGATCCCATTGGCAATCAAATCTACAATCTGATCTGTTGCATACGCTATACCTGCCTGCTGCATCGCTGCCGGGTTATCTCCGAAACGATCTACTACAGCACGGAAACGCTCCGGCAGAATTGTTCCGGAAAGCTGACAGATTCTGGCAATCTGTTTCCCATTCGTTACCGGCATGATCCCTGGAAGTACCGGAACAGTAATTCCCTGCTCCCGTATACGGTAAAGGAAATTGTAAAGAATATTATTGTCAAAAAACATCTGTGTCGTAAGGAAATCCACTCCGCAGTCTACTTTCTTTTTCAGATTTCTAATGTCATCTTTTTTATGTTCTGTATCCACATGTCCCTCCGGATAACAAGCTGCTCCAATACAGAAATCTCCCTGACTTTTGATATCTTCAATTAATTCGCTGGCATATCTATAGTGATTTGGAAGAGGAAACTCTGCATTTGCCGGTATATCTCCCCGAAGAGCCAGTATATTTTCTATTCCTTTCTCTTTTAGATTTTCTATAACTGTATGTACCTCTTCCTTAGTAGAAGATGCACAAGTCAGATGAGCCAGACTTGTCACATGAAAGTCATCCTGAATATGTGACGCAATATTAGCCGTATTTTTGCTTGTACCCCCACCGGCCCCATATGTCACGCTCATAAATGCCGGTTTCAATGCTGCAATTTTTTCTGTTGCATTTAAAACTGTCTCATATCCCGCATCGGTTTTTGGCGGAAATACCTCAAAGGAAATATGTACTTTCTCTTCTCTTAAAATATCTTTTATCTTCATGTCTGTCCTCTCCTAATGCTGTATTTTTATTTATAATTCATCATAAAGCTGTTCGTACTGTCTTGCAGAGTTATTCCATGAAAAATCTTTTTTCATGCCTCTTTCAACTATTTTATTCCAGTCACGCTTGTGGTCATAAAAGATTCTCTCTGCGTATCTAATTGTCCCAAGCATCTCATGGGCATTATAATTACAAAAGCTAAATCCTGTTCCGGTTTTCTCATATTCGTTATATGGTTCTACTGTATCTTTCAGTCCTCCTGTCTCACGCACAATCGGTACCGTTCCATATCTAAGGCTCATCAACTGGCTAAGACCACAAGGTTCAAACAGTGACGGCATAAGGAACGCATCGCAGGATGCATAAACTTTGTGAGACAATTCCTCTGAATAAAAAATATTGGCTGCTACTTTTCCCTGATATTTCCATGCGAAATGACGGAACATATTCTCATACCGTGCTTCGCCTGTACCAAGCACAACAATCTGTACTGCATCCTGACACAATTCATCCATTATACAGTTAATCAGATCAAAGCCTTTCTGGTCAGTCAATCGTGAAACAATTCCTATCATCATTACATGATGATCCTGTGTAAGGTTCATTTCCTCCTGAAGGGCCATTTTATTTTTGATTTTCTCTTTACGGAAATTTTCTACGGAATAATTTCTTGCAATATGCTTGTCTGTCTCTGGATCATAATCCTCATAATCAATACCATTCACAATTCCAGATAAGCAATTAGATCTGGCATTCATAAGACCATCCAGCTTTTCCCCGTAAAATGGCATTTTGATCTCTTCTGCATAGGTATTACTTACGGTTGTTATACGGTCTGCATAGACAATACCGCCTTTTAAGTAATTTGCATCTTTATACGCTTCCAGTTTATCCGGAACAAAATAGTATGATGGAAGACCTGTAATATCCTTTACTCTCGCCGTATCCCATGTTCCCTGGAACTTCAGGTTATGTATTGTCATAACTGTACGGATTCCTCTGTAATACTCATTTCCATAACGGAAGTTATCCAAATATACCGGGATAAGTCCTGTCTGCCAGTCATGACAATGGATAATATCAGGTCTAAAATCAATGACCGGAAGGGCGGAAAGCACTGCCTTTGAAAAAAATGCAAACTTTTCAATATCAGCATAAATATCTCCATATGGAGTCCAGCCATTAAAGTAGTATTCATTATCTATAAAATAAAAGGTTATTCCTTCGTACTCTAACTCCAGAATTCCAACATATTCTGTTCTCCAGTTCAGATCCATGTAAAAATGTGTCCGATACTGCATCTTGTTTCTCCATTCTTCCTTAATGCAAAGATACTTCGGAATCATTACACGGACATCGTATTTTTCTTTATCAAAATATTTGGGTAAAGAGCCAACTACATCTGCCAGCCCCCCCGTTTTTATAAACGGTACAGATTCTGACGCTGCAAAAAGTATTTTCTTCATAATTAAGGTCCTCCCATCCTCACAATATACGCTATAAAAATATTATATCGTATTTTTTTTCAGATGAAAAGAGTTATCTGTTTTTATATTCCAGCCTAAGCGTATCCGCAATAAGTGCAATAAACTCTGAATTCGTAGGTTTTCCCTTCCCGTTGCTTACTGTATATCCGAACAATTCATCCAGCGTATCCAGCTTTCCTCTGCTCCAGGCCACTTCAATGGCATGGCGAATTGCTCTCTCCACTCTGCTTGCCGTAGTCTGATGATGTTTCGCTACGGTAGGATATAATACCTTCGTCACTGCATTAAGAACATCCATATCTTCCACAGCCATCATAATGGCATCTCTAAGATAATGATATCCTTTAATATGAGCTGGTATACCGATCTCATGAATCATATCTGTTACCCGATTTTCCAGACTGATCTGAGGATCTTCTTCTTTAGAATGGCTGGATTCACCAATATGCGAAAACGTATTGGCCCCTTTCTGGCCAACCTGTTTGATCCTTTCCAAAATCATTTCATTATTGAAAGGCTTCATCACATAGTACATCGCTCCTTTGTTGAAGGCATCTTCTGTAATCCTCTCCTGTCCTACTGCTGTCACCACAATAAAATTCGGCCTCTTTTTCAATGTTTTGTCATGATTCACATGGTCCATCACACTTAGCCCATCCATCTTTGGCATAATCAGATCAAGAAGGACAACATCCGGTTCTTTTTCCTTAATAACACTGCACATATCTTCCCCGTTATTTGCCTTTCCCACCAGACTCAGCTCCCGATCACTGCTTATTATTTCGCCAAGCAGTTCCAGGATTCTTTCATTGTCGTCGGCGATTGCTACGCGAATCTCTCCCATTCCATAATCCTCCTATCTATTTCTTGAAAAACTGTCAAGGAAAATTATAAAATCCGCAGGTTGCGAAATCAAGAAATTAAGGTCGTAAAATCTCGACATGGTTCTGCTATTTTCAGCTTATTCGATATGTTTCAACATATCCTGTATAAATATGCCATATCCTTCTTTTGGATTATTTACAAATACATGCGTAACTGCTCCAACAATCTTTCCATCTTGAATGATAGGGCTTCCGCTCATTCCTTGTATAATACCTCCCGTAAGTTCTAAAAGCTCTTTATCTGTTACTTCAATCTGTAACTTTTTGTTCGTTTCTTTGGCGTTTTCGTCGATTTTTGTAATACGAATCTTATAATCTTTTACACTGCCGCTTACTGCACAACGAATAACCGCCTCCCCTTCTTTTACTTCAGATTCTTCAAGCGCCGGTTCCATAGGTGTGGTATCCGTAAAAAGCGTATCTACCCGGTCAAGCTTTCCATATATACCTTCACTTGTATTCTCTTGAATTGTTCCTAGAATATTATAATTGTTATATACAATAATCCCTTCTAGTCCGCCTGGTGTACCATTTTCTCCTTTTTGAATGTCTTTAATACTAGTTGTATATAAAAGTCCATCAGAAGCATTCAGAAGCTGACCTGTATCCGTATCACGAATTCCATGTCCAAGGGCTCCAAATTGACTGTCTGCACTTAAAAATGTTACTGTGCCCAGTCCCTGTGCATTATCTCTTACCCATATCCCAAGCTTGTATTCATTTCTCTCACATCGAACCGCTTTCATCCGAATATCAATCTTTTGATTATTCCGAAGTACTGTCAAAACAATATCGTCACTTTCCAGCGCTGCCACAGCCTCAATAAGTTCCGATTTATTTTTAATCTCCTCATCATCCAGACCAATTATATAGTCCCCTTCTTTCACAAGATGAGCGGCTGGTTCATACTCCTGCCCATCTTCCCCTGTTACACCCTCTGTACCTAATACAAGTGCCCCTTCTGTTTCCAAATAGATTCCTACTGGCATCCCTCCGGGAATGAGAAGTTCATTAGAAGTATCCGCGCCTACTTCCCGTTCCAACGCTTCCTGATTTGTTCGGATTACATACCAGCCGCCTCCTACCGATACGGCAAACACCAGTATCATAACCATTATTCGTCTGTACCAAAATCTTCTCATACTGTCTCTCCACTACCAATCTGTCTTTTTTATTAAACTGTCTTTTGTTAGTATGCGAAGAAGGAAAACTTTTACACTGGTAAAAACTGGTAACCTTTCACTTTATATATGTATGTTACAGATCCTTCAGGATTTCCTCTGCAATATCTATTTTCCGAACACACAAGTCCATAGCTTTTCTTTCAATATATCGATGAGCATCTGGTTCACTCATCTTTCTTTGATCTACCAGCACCCATTTTGCCCGGTCAATGGTGCGAAGCTCCTGCATTTTCTCTTTTAACCGTCTGGACTCCTTTTCTATCCTTTTTATTTTCATCTGCAGAGCACTTAACATCTTAACTGCTACATAAAGATTTTGCTTTGTAGTAGGTTTTGGAAGCGTTATAATACCATAATCTTCTACCTGACAGACAACCTGCTCATACATTTCATTTTTCACAAGCAAAAGGATCCCCATATTATGGTGCTGCTCTGAAAGATCAATTGCTGTCCTTACGCCAAAATCATCAGCCAGCGGTGTATTAATAATAAGTATATCGTACAAATTACTGACACATAGCCGTTTGGCATCTCCGGCCGCTGCTGCACATGATACATCTTTGTACTGCGGACCTGGAAATGTTTCTTTAAAGAGTTCGGCCATTTTTTCTGCTCTGGAAACAATCAATATACGATACCTTCCTTTTTCTGTAAACATGTCCTCTCTCCTCTACAACTGTTTCTCGAATCGCTTTCGCCTATGTATAAAAACGATTCTATATCTTCTTATACACTTCAAGATAAGCTTCCGGGAGAACTGCTTTAATAAGAGGGCTGCTGCTTGCTGCATCCCACGCCTCTCCTTTACTTTCCGGCAGTTTTTTCAATTGATCAGTCACTTCATTTCCAGCCTTGTAAAGATTAATATTTTGTGGCTCCATCAATGGAATGTTATGTTCAATTCCATCCAGTCCTGCATAAATTAGCAACGCAAATGCCAAATACGGATTTGCTGTTGGATCGGGAGATCTAAGTTCAATCCTCTTTCGCCCATTTTTCACAGCCGGAATCCGAATTAACTGTGACCTATTTTCCGGAGACCATGTGATATACTTTGGGGCTTTCTTCTCTCCAAGTCTCATATAAGATTCCTCTGACGGATTTAAAAATAAAGTGATTTCTCTGATATGTTTTAAAATTCCGCTCATGAATTGTCTGTTGTAATCTTTTCCGTCTTCACTTTGAACAGACATATTAATATGCATCCCATTTCCTGCATATTCTTTCACCGGTTTCGGAGAAAAATCAGCACATAATCCATTTCCCATTGCTGCAGTACGCACAATCCACTTGAAGGAGGCTGTATTATCAGCAGCACTTAAAGCATCGCTGTATTGGAAGTCAATTTCGTTTTGCCCAGGTCCCTCTTCATGATGTGAAGCCTCTGGCTCAATTCCCATATCGATAAGAGTAAAACAGATTTCCCGGCGTATATTTTCCCCTTTATCTTCCGGAGCAATATCCATATATCCTGCATGATCAAAAGGATTTCTCGTAGGATTTCCCTTTTCATCTGTCTCAAACAGATAAAACTCCACTTCTGTGCCAAAGTAGACAGTCAACCCTTTTTCCCTTGCTTTTTCTACTGCCTGCTTTAAAATATATCTGCTGTCTTTTTCATAAAGAGTACCATCCGGATAACGAATATCACAATACATCCTTGCCACTCTTCCAACAGACGGTCTCCATGGAAGAATGCAAAAAGTTGACGGATCCGGATGCAGAAAAAGATCGCTTTTTACTTCATCGCCAAACCCATCTACTGCTGATGCATCAAAGGAAATTCCTTCCCGAAACGCACGCTCTAACTGTCCTGGCATAATTGAAATATTCTTCTGTATTCCAAACACATCAAAAAAGGCAAGTCGGATAAATTTCACATCCTCCTCATCTACAAAAGTCATGACTTTTTCATATTCATATGCACTCATAAAACCCTTCCTTTCGTGCGGTACAATAAAAGGGTATTCTTCACACAGGCAAGACAACCCTTTTTGTTATCTTCCCCCGTAAAGAACACCCTTGCCCTTACTTTTTATAGGTGAAATATAGCGGATTTCCCTTTATTTGTCAACTTATCGTCCTTAGTCATGAGGATTGTATCAAAATAAATACAAAAAAATATTTGACAAAAGATTTTTTGAGCAGTATAGTCTTAGGCATAGAAACGGCAAAGGCGCTGTTTTCCTTACAGAAAAGGGAGAACGGTGCCTTTGTCGTTTTTGTTATTTATGCCAAGAAAAGGAGATGCAGAGTAAATGAGTACAGTTACAGAAAAATTTGGTTCAATGGTTTTTGATGAATCTGTTATGAAAGAACGCCTTCCAAAAGAAACGTTTCGCCAACTTCAAAGAACAATGAAAGATGGCAGAAGCCTAGACATCAATATTGCTAATGTAGTTGCAAATGCTATGAAAGATTGGGCTATTGAAAAAGGTGTGACACATTATACACACTGGTTCCAGCCTATGACCGGAAGAACTGCCGAAAAACATGACAGCTTCATCTCTCCGGACCAAGACGGTAAAGTAATCATGGAATTTTCCGGCAAAGAGCTGGTACAGGGAGAGCCGGATGCCTCATCTTTTCCATCTGGCGGACTTCGTGCCACTTTTGAAGCTCGCGGATATACAGCCTGGGATCCTACGGCCTATGCATTTATTAAAAATGGAGTTCTGTGCATTCCCACTGCTTTCTGTTCTTACAGCGGTTATGCCCTGGATAAAAAAACTCCTCTTCTTCGCAGTATGCAGGCGATTAACCGTCAAGCTCTACGTGTCATTCGCCTGTTTGGAAATGAAAATGTAACATCTGTTAAAACAACGGTTGGACCGGAGCAGGAATATTTTCTGGTAGATAAGAAATTCTATGAAAAACGCAAAGATCTTATTTACACAGGAAGAACACTTTTTGGAGCTCCAGCCCCAAAAGGTCAGGAATTGGAAGATCATTATTTTGGCACAATTAAATCTCGTGTTCAGGCTTATATGAAGGAACTCAATGAAGAGCTCTGGAAACTGGGAATTCTTGCAAAAACAGAACACAATGAGGTAGCTCCTGCACAGCATGAACTGGCTCCTATCTTTACTACTACAAATATCGCAACTGATCACAACCAGTTAATGATGGAACTGATGCAAAGGATAGCCAAAAAGCACGACCTTGTCTGTCTTCTTCATGAGAAACCATTTGAAGGCATCAACGGAAGCGGAAAACACAACAACTGGTCTATCTCTACTGACACTGGCATCAATCTTCTGGAGCCTGGCGATACTCCATCGAAAAATGCACAGTTTCTTTTATTCCTGTGTGCAGTCATAAAAGCAGTAGACGAATATCAGGATCTCCTCCGGCTATCTGCCGCATCCGCGGGAAATGATCACAGACTAGGGGCAAATGAAGCTCCTCCGGCTGTTATTTCTATGTTTCTCGGATCGGAGCTGACAGAAATTCTGAAGGCAATTGAAAAAGATGAAAATTATGACGGACGTGAAAAAGAGCTCATGCGTATAGGCGTGCATGTACTTCCAAAATTCCCCAAAGATACGACTGACCGGAACCGGACTTCTCCTTTTGCATTTACCGGAAATAAATTTGAATTTCGAATGTTAGGCTCTTCCGCTTCTATTTCCGGTCCTAATATTGTCCTGAACACAGCTGTGGCCGAAGAACTAAAACAATTTGCGGACATTTTGGAAAAAACCGATGATTTTGACCGTGATCTTCACAACCTAATTCGAAAGACAATCCATGATCATAAAAGAATTATTTTTAATGGAAATGGTTATGACGAAGCGTGGATTGAAGAAGCCAAGAGACGTGGCCTTTTAAACTTACCTACAACACCGGATGCTCTTCCCTGCTTTTTATCTGAAAAGAATGTCCGTTTATTTACTACTCATAAAGTATTTATCAAAGAAGAAATGCAGGCACGCTACGAAATTTTAATGGAAAACTATGTAAAAGTTCTGCATATCGAAGCTCTTACCATGGCTGATATGGCTGAAAAGGATATCCTTCCGGCAGTATCCGGTTATAGTCATTCCATTGCAGATACAGCTCTTTCCAAAAAAGCACTGGGTAGTGATATCAACTGCTGTTATGAATATGCATCTGTTAAAAAACTTTCTGCTCTTACTTCATCTGCTTATTCAAAACTGGAAGATTTGAAATCTGCATTAAAAGAGGCCGAAAAAATTTCTGATTTTGAAAAAGAAGCTTTCTATTACCGTGATTCTGTAATACCGGCAATGGAAAAACTCCGAACGGATATTGATGCGTTAGAATCCATGACTGCATCATCAGCGTGGCCTTTCCCAGCATATGGAGAGCTGCTGTTCGGAATTATATAAAATAAGTTCCTGGAGGTAAAAACTATGTGTTCAATTATGGGTTATTGTACAGCCGATGCTGATTATGAATTATTTAAACAAGGATTTGACCGTACGATTTCGCGAGGTCCCGATGACAGCCGCATCATAGATACTGGTTTCGGGTTTCTTGGTTTTCACAGACTTGCAATTATGGGACTTACGGGAGAAGGGATGCAACCCTTCTCCCTTTCCGGACATTTCCTTGTTTGCAACGGAGAAATTTACGGATTTCGCTCTCTAAAAAAAGATTTAGAAAAAAAAGGTTACTCTTTTCAAAGTGAAAGCGATTGCGAGATTCTTCTTCCTTTATACCAAGAATATGGAACCGATATGTTCCGAATGCTGGATGCTGAATATGCACTTATTATTTTTGATAAAAATACCCGGTCTTATATTGCGGCCAGAGATCCCATTGGTATACGTCCGCTCTATTACGGGTATGATAAAAATGGGGCTATTATCTTTGCAAGTGAACCAAAGAATCTTATCGGACTTACAGAACGTATTATGCCTTTTCCGCCAGGCCATTATTACAAAGATGGTAAATTTATCTGTTACCGGGACATAACAGAGGTCTCTTCTGTCTGTCAGGATGATATCGAGACCATTTGTCGAAATATTCATGATAAACTGACAGAAGGCATTAAAAAAAGGCTGGATGCAGATGCCCCTCTTGGATTTTTGTTAAGCGGAGGTCTCGACTCTTCTTTGGTCTGTGCTGTTTCTGCCCGTATTCTCGGACGCCCGATCCGCACCTTTGCCATAGGTATGAGTGAAGACGCCATTGATCTGAAATATGCAAAGGAAGTAGCGGAGTATATCGGAAGTGATCACACAGAGATACTTATTACAAAAGAAGACATCATCTCCTCTCTGCCCGATGTAATCCATTCACTTGGTACATTTGATATCACAACAATCCGAGCATCCGTCGGAATGTACCTGATTTGTAAAGCAATCCACGAAACCACTGACATCCGTGTTTTGATGACCGGGGAAATTTCTGACGAACTATTTGGATACAAATATACAGATTTTGCTCCCTCAAAGGAAGCCTTTCAGGAGGAATCGGCAAAACGGATTCGTGAACTTCATATGTATGATGTTCTGAGGGCCGATCGCTGTATTAGTGTCAACTCAATGGAAGCCAGAGTTCCTTTTGGTGATCTGGACTTTGTTTCCTATGTCATGTCTATAGATCCTGCTAAAAAAATGAATATTTATCACAAAGGAAAATATTTGCTTCGACATGCATTCGAAGGTGATTATCTTCCCCATGATATTCTCATGCGTGAAAAAGCAGCTTTTTCCGATGCAGTGGGGCATTCTCTTGTAGATTATCTGAAAGAATATGCTAATAATTACTATACCGATGAAGAATATGAAAGAAAATGTAAAACATATACACACGCTGCACCTTTTACAAAAGAGTCTCTTCTATATCGAGAGATCTTTGAACAATTTTATCCCGGACAGGGCCAAATGATTTCTGATTTCTGGATGCCTAACCGGTCCTGGGAAGGATGTAATGTAAATGATCCTTCAGCAAGGGTTCTTTCCAACTATGGTGCCAGCGGCATATAACGAAAAAAAACTGCTTAAGCAGTTTTCGACAGACTAAAAAATAAAAGGAGTTTTATATGAATCAAAATCTATCACCCCTTTATCAAAACCGCTTTGAGCATGACGCCTGTGGTATTGGAGCTGTTGTCAACATTGACGGTATTAAAGAACATAAAGTTCTGGATGATGCACTTACAATTGTGGAAAAGCTAGAACACCGCGCCGGCAAAGATGCCACAGGTCAAGTCGGCGATGGAGTGGGAATTCTTACACAGATTTCTCACTCATTTTTTAAAAAAGCTGCTTTTGATTTGGAAATTAATCTTGGAAATGCAGGCGACTATGGAATTGGTATGTTCTTTTTTCCACAGGACACTTTAAAATACAATTTTTCCCGCAAAATGTTTGAAGTAATATTGGAGAAAAGCAATTTAAATTTACTAGGCTGGAGAGAAGTTCCCGTCCATCCGGAGATTCTAGGCGACTATGCCCGAGAACGTATGCCCTATATTATGCAATGCTTCATAGAACGACCACAAAATTGTCCTTCCGGGCTTCCCTTTGATCGTCTTCTTTATATTGCCAGACGAGAATTTGAACAAAGTTGTGAGGATACTTATGTAGTTTCTTTATCCTCCCGAACCATTGTGTACAAAGGGATGTTTCTGGTTGGACAGCTAAGGCGCTTTTATGATGATCTGCAGAATCCTCATTATGAGACTGCGATAGCCATGGTTCACTCCCGCTTCTCTACAAATACAACACCTAGCTGGGAACGAGCCCACCCAAATCGTTTGATTCTTCATAATGGCGAAATTAACACCATTCGAGGTAATGCAGACCGTATGCTGGCAAGAGAAGAAACGATGCACTCTCCTGTCATATCCGATGATATTGATAAGATTCTCCCTGTCATTAATAACAGTGGCTCTGACTCTGCCATGCTGGATAATACTCTGGAATTTCTTTATATGAACGGAATGGATCTGCCTCTTGCTGTCATGATTACCATTCCGGAACCATGGAAACATGACCGATATATGGATTCTGCAAAAAAAGATTTCTACCATTACTATGCTACTATGATGGAACCTTGGGATGGCCCGGCGGCTATTCTTTTTTCCGATGGAGATATTATGGGTGCTGTATTGGATCGAAATGGTCTTCGCCCTTCGCGCTACTATATTACAGATGACCGGCACCTGATCCTCTCATCTGAAGTAGGTGTACTGGATTTGCCTTCAGATCATATCATAGAGAAGTCACGCCTTCAGCCTGGTAGAATCCTTCTGGTTGACACCAAACAAAAACGGGTGATCTCTGATGAAGAATGTAAAAAATACTATGCTTCTCGGCAACCCTACGGCGAATGGCTGGATCTGAATCTTTTATACCTAAAAGATATTCCTACACCAAACAAAAAGGTTCCTACTTATGACCAACGCAGACGGGATCAGCTTTATAAAGTTTTTGGCTATACTTATGAGGATATAAAAAACGTACTTCTTCCTATGGCAAAAAATGCCTCTGAGGCTATTGCCTCTATGGGAACAGATATCCCTCTTGCCGTACTTTCCAAAAAGCATCCACCACTGTCTCATTATTTCAAACAGCTTTTTGCTCAGGTAACAAATCCACCTATTGATTCTCTTCGAGAAGAAATCGTCACCGATACTACTGTGTATATTGGATCGGATGGAAATCTTTTGGAAGAATCCAGTAAAAACTGCACTGTTCTGGAAATAAAAAGTCCTCTTCTTACCGGTGTTGACCTCATGAAAATCCGATCCCTTGACCGACCTGGATTTAAAAGTGCTGTCATCTCTCTTTTATATTTTAAAAATACATCTTTGGAGCGTGCCTTAGACCAACTTTTTGTCAGCTGTGACCGAGCATATACAAAAGGAGCTAATATTCTCATTCTATCTGACCGGGGCGTAGATGAAAATCATGTAGCAATTCCTTCTCTTCTTGCAGTCTCTGCAATAGAACAACATCTGGTTCGTACGAAGAAAAGAACTGCTGTCTCTATTATCTTGGAAAGCGCAGAGCCAAGAGATGTGCACCAGTTTGCTGCAATCCTGGGATATGGCGCAAGAGCTGTACACCCTTATCTTGCCCATGAATGCATTTCAGAAATGATCGACAAAGGTGTTTTAGATAAAGATTATCACACTGCAATTCATGATTATAATGAAGCTATTTTGCACGGGATCGTGAAAATCGCAGCCAAAATGGGAATTTCTACTCTTCAATCTTACCAGTCCGCACAAATTTTTGAAGCGGTTGGAATCAGCAAAGAGGTTATTGACCGATATTTTACTAACACAGTGAGCCGGGTAGGCGGAATCGGTTTAAAAGAAATAAATGAAGACGTTATCGCACGACATAATCATGCTTTTGATCCTCTTGGACTTGGAGTAGATACCTCATTAGACAGCACGGGATTTCACCGCCTAAGAACTGGAGACGATAAGGAAGATCACCTTTACAATCCGGCTGTTATTGTAGCCTTACAGCAAGCAGTACAAACAGGTGACTATAAGCGTTTCAAGGAATATACTGCCATGGTAGACGATGAGAACAAGCCTCACACTCTACGAGGACTTTTGAAATTTCGGTATCCACAAAACGGCGGAATTCCCATAGAAGACGTGGAACCCGCCTCAGAAATTGTAAAACATTTTAAAACCGGAGCAATGTCCTATGGCTCTATCTCTGAAGAAGCTCATGAATGTCTTGCTATTGCCATGAATCGCCTGGGAGGAAAATCTAATTCTGGAGAAGGTGGTGAAAAACCAGAACGTCTTGGGACAGAAAGAAACAGTGCAATTAAACAGGTAGCTTCTGGAAGATTTGGAGTTACCAGTGAATATCTGGTGAGTGCAGAAGAAATTCAGATTAAAATGGCACAGGGAGCAAAACCTGGTGAAGGAGGTCATCTGCCAGGGAAAAAAGTATATCCGTGGATTGCCAAGACACGGCATTCTACTCCTGGCGTATCTTTGATCTCGCCTCCGCCCCACCATGATATTTATTCCATTGAAGATTTGGCACAGCTGATCTACGATCTGAAAAATGCAAACCGCAAGGCACGTATTGCTGTAAAACTTGTGTCTGAAGCAGGCGTTGGAACCATTGCAGCAGGTGTTGCAAAAGCAGGCGCACAGGTTGTTCTAATTTCCGGACATGACGGTGGTACCGGTGCTGCACCCCAAAGTTCTATTCATCACGCTGGACTCCCCTGGGAACTTGGGCTGGCAGAAGCTCATCAGACACTGATTCAGAACCATTTAAGAAGCCGTGTCATTCTTGAAACGGATGGTAAACTCATGAGTGGTCGGGATGTTGCTGTCGCTGCACTCTTAGGCGCAGAAGAATTTGGATTTGCCACTGCACCACTTGTCTCATTAGGCTGTATGATGATGCGCGTCTGCAATCTGGATACTTGTCCTGTCGGTGTTGCTACACAAAATGAATGTCTACGGAAACGTTTTCGTGGAAAACCAGAATATGTGATGAATTTCATGCTTTTTATTGCAGAAGAATTAAGAGAAATCATGGCAAAACTTGGATTTGCTACTCTTAAAGAAATGACTGGACATACCGAATGTCTGACTATGCGTCATGAACTGGATGGTTCTTCTCACCGTGGCATTGACCTATCCCGCATTCTCTCCTCTTTTCCAGATGAAGGAGCCATTCATTTTAATCCTGAAAATGTCTACAATTTTGAACTGGAAAAAACGATTGATGAATCCATTTTGCTGCCTCGTTTTGCCAAAGCTCTCAAAACAGGGAAAAAACATAGCGAATCTATTCATGTTAACAGTGTAAACCGTACCGTAGGTACTATTCTTGGATCCGTGATTACAGAAACCTTCCAAAACACATTGCCGGAAGATACTTTCACTGTACGCTGCAAAGGCGGAGGTGGTCAGTCTTTTGGGGCTTTTATTCCAAAAGGGTTAACTCTTATCCTAGAAGGAGATGCAAATGATTATTTTGGCAAAGGGCTCTCTGGGGGAAAATTAATTGTCTATCCTCCTAAAGGGAGCAAATTCTCCGCTTCTGAAAATATTATTATTGGTAATGTTGCTCTCTATGGAGCTACATCCGGTAAGGCCTATATATGCGGTGTAGCCGGAGAACGTTTCTGTGTCCGCAATTCCGGCGTCACGGCCGTTGCCGAAGGATGTGGCGATCATGGGCTTGAATATATGACTGGCGGATGTGCGGTAATTCTGGGATCTACAGGGAAAAATTTTGCTGCAGGAATGAGCGGCGGTATCGCCTACGTCCTTGATCTGGATCATCAGCTATACAAGAAACTGAATAAAGAAATGGTAACTATGTCTGAGGTAACAGAAAGGCATGATATTGCAGAGTTAAAAAATATTTTGAAGGATTATGAAAAAGAGACATCCTCTCTTCTTGCCAAAGACATCCTGGAACACTTTGATACTTATCTCCCAGGATTTAAGAAAATCCTTCCCAATGACTATCAAAAAATGCTTCATGCAATCAGCAAATATGAAGAAAAAGGACTCTCCCATGAGGATGCTGCATTGGAAGCATTTTATGAAATCCAGAAATAAGCCGAAGGAGGAACTGTTTTTATGGGAAAACCGACTGGTTTTTTAGAATATCAACGAATAGCGAATCCTGCTTCTGCTCCTAAAGAGCGGATCCGGGATTATAATGAATTTCATCCGTCCCTTTCTGTGGATGAACGCAAAAAACAAGGAGGCCGTTGTATGAACTGTGGTGTTCCCTTCTGTCAGTCAGCACTTATGCTTCAGGGAATGGTAACAGGATGCCCTCTCCACAATCTGATTCCAGAATGGAACGATGAAATCTATCACGGCAATTTTTCACAAGCCCTTCAACGGCTTAAAAAAACAAATAATTTCCCGGAATTCACTGGACGCGTATGTCCTGCTCTCTGTGAAAAGGCGTGTATATGCGGCTTAAATGATGATC
This sequence comes from Lachnospiraceae bacterium, assembly GCA_019423745.1. Lineage (GTDB taxonomy): Bacteria > Bacillota > Clostridia > Lachnospirales > Lachnospiraceae > Claveliimonas. Next base: position 28,840 of record JAHZAV010000010.1, on the reverse strand, counting down.
CGGTCACTATCAAAGATAATGAACTTTTTGTTATCGAAACAGGATTTTCCTCTGGAAATATGAAGCCTGCTATCCCTCTTGTACGTACCAACAAAACAGTTGCTGTTATTGGCAGCGGACCAGCCGGCCTTACTGTTGCAGACCAGCTGAACCAGCGGGGACATCGTGTTACTGTCTTTGAACGAGAAGATCGGCCCGGTGGCCTTCTTATGTATGGAATCCCTAATATGAAATTAGACAAATCTATTATCCTTCGAAGAATTTCGCTTATGGAAGCAGAGGGAATTCGTTTTGTTACAAATACAGATGTTGGAAGGGATATTTCTGCAGAAGAAATTCAAAAGGATTACGATGCGGTAATTCTTTGCTGCGGCTCTAAAAAACCTCGTGATCTAGCTGGCAAAAATCGTCAGATAACTGGGATTCATTTTGCAGTAGACTTTTTAACTGCTGCGACAAAACATTTAATGGACCTGACAGCTCCTGTTTCTGCAAAAGGAAAAAAGGTAGTCATTATAGGAGGCGGTGACACTGGAAATGACTGTGTTGGCACCTGCATACGCCAAGGATGTTCCTCTGTTACACAAATTGAAATGATGCCAAAACTTCCGAACGAGCGCCTATCCTCTAATCCATGGCCTCAATGGCCTAAGACCTGTAAGACAGATTATGGTCAGGAGGAGGCCTGTGCCGTATTCGGACATGATCCACGTATATATGAAACAACTGTCAAAGAATTTTTATCCAATGATAAAGGACAGCTGACAGGTATTCGAACTGTCAAAGTCCAATTTCAAGATGGAAAAATGACAGAGGTAAAAGGTAGTGAAAAGATCATGGAAGCTGATCTTCTACTTATTGCTGCCGGATTTACGGGATGCGAAGATTACATTACTGACGCCTTTCATCTGGAGCGAACTCCCAAGGGAACCATTTCCACAATTCCAGACTCCTTTGCAACTCAGCGAAAAAAAATCTTTACAGCCGGAGATGTACACCGTGGTCAGTCTCTTGTAGTCTGGGCTATTGCTGAAGGTCGCCAGTGTGCACGTCAAGTAGATCAATATTTGATGGGATATACAAACATGTAAAAACTTTTAAAAACAGAAATAATCTATAACAGCCATGGAAAAGAGCTCAAATGACGCTCTGATCCATGGCTGATTTTACTCTTTGCTTCTATATCTTAAAACTTAAAATTACATAAGTTTGTCTCATTTTTTTCTAATTCTGTTTCCTTTCATCAATCATCTGATGTAGCTTTTTCAGCGCATCACTCAAGCCTCCCACCTCATCAATCAGACCTTCCTGAACAGCTTCCTCTCCTTCCAGCAAGGTTCCTACATCTTTCACAAGTTGTGTGGGATTCAGCATCAACTTTTCAATCCTTTCCTGTTTTATATGGGAATGCCTGGCCAGAAAACTGGTAATACGATCTTGTGTTTTCTCTATATTCCGAAAGCTCTGCATCACGCCTATAAACATTCCGCTAGAGCGTACCGGATGAATCATCATTGTACCGCTTGGTACAATAAAAGAATAGTCTGCTGATACTGCTAAGGGCCCACCAATAGAATGGCTGCCTCCAAGGACAAGAGATACTGTAGGTTTACTCAACGATGCAATTAATTCTGCAATAGAAAGACCCGCTTCCACATCACCGCCAAGTGTATTTAGCAAAATCAACAGCCCGTCAATATTCTGGTTATCCTCTATTTCCGCAAGCATAGGAAGTAAGTGTTCATACTTCGTTGCCTTAGTACTGCCGGATACAGATTCATGCCCTTCAATTTCACCTATGATTGTAATTAGTTTAATTCTGTGAGAAGTGGAATCCTCCTTAAGATCCAGACTCCCCATCTCTTTGATCTGTTCATTCTTTTGTTCCGTATCTTTCTCGATATTATTTCCTGCATCATTATCCATAACAAAAACACCTCCATACTACTCTACGATCAATGTACAGAAGTATTTTCCCTTGTACACCGATAATATTAGTATGGAGGTGGCTTTTCCTTTTATACTTGAAGTTTTATCCGTTACTTCCAGAAAACGTCAAGCATATGCATTTATTAATCCATAAAACACTTATACTTGTGCAAGTGCCTGTTCCAAATCAGCAATAATGTCTTCTGCATTTTCAATTCCTACACTGAAGCGGATCAAATCTGGCTGAACACCTGCTTCAAGTAGTTCCTGATCATTCATCTGACGATGAGTATGACTTGCTGGATGAAGGACACATGTTCTGGCATCTGCCACATGAGTTACTATTGCTGCAAGTATCAGGCTATCCATCATTTTTACAGAAGCTTCTCTTCCGCCCTTTAATCCAAAGGTAATTACACCACATGTTCCGTTTGGCATATATTTTTTTGCAAGATCATAGTAAGGATCTCCTTCAAGAGACGGGCAATGTACCCATGCAACTTTTTCGTGGTTTTTCAGATAAGAAGCAACCTTTACCGCATTTTCGCAGTGTCTTGGCATTCTAAGATGCAATGTCTCTAATCCAATATTTAAAAGAAATGCATTCTGTGGAGACTGAATAGAACCAAGATCTCTCATCAACTGTGCTGTAGCCTTGGTAATATAAGCTCCTTTTCCAAATTTCTGGGTATAAATAATTCCATGATAGGTCTCATCTGGTGTAGTAAGTCCTGGAAATTTTTCTTTGTGGGCCTCCCAGTCAAAATTACCACTATCAATAATTGCTCCACCCACTGCAGATGCATGTCCATCCATATATTTTGTTGTAGAATGAGTAACAATATCAGCTCCCCATTCAAATGGCCGACAGTTAATCGGAGTTGCAAATGTATTATCTACAATTAACGGTACACCGTGATTATGTGCGGCTTTTGCAAATTTTTCAATATCCAGCACCACCAGAGCGGGATTAGCAATCGTCTCACCAAATACTGCTTTTGTATTTTCCTTAAACGCTGCATTCAGTTCTTCTTCACTGCAGTCCGGATCCACGAAAGTTGCCTCTACTCCCATTTTTCGGATTGTATGTGCATAAAGATTGTATGTTCCACCATAAATTGCAGATGCACATACAATATGATCTCCTGCCTCTGCAATATTCATAATAGCATAGAAGCTTGCTGCCTGTCCGGAGGAAGTAAGCATACCTGCAACTCCACCTTCCAAATCGCAGATTTTTGCCGCTACTGCATCATTGGTAGGATTCTGCAGACGTGTATAGAAGTATCCAGAGTCCTCCAAGTCAAACAGGCGTCCCATCTGCTCACTTGTATCATATTTGAAAGTTGTACTCTGATAGATCGGCAGTACCCTTGGCTCTCCTGTTTTTGGTGTGTACCCGGACTGGATACATTTTGTCTCTATTTTATAATCGCTCACTTTTAACTCCTCCTTCTAAGAAAATAAGTATTTTTTTTCCAACTCTTCTACCATTCGAGTATAAATCTCGCCGCATTCTTCCATTTTTCCTTCTTCAATCAGATGAACACATTTCTGAAGATACTGCTGATAAATTTTCTCGTAAATTTCGCTGGAATTTTTTTCTTTATTTATGCGGTTTACGATAGTAGGCGCAACGTTATAATATTCTTCAATCAATAATTTCCCGTTCCGATCTGCCGCAAGATAGCTGTCTCGATAATCTCTTAAAAGATTCAGCTCATAACAGTCATCAGACTGGTTTCTGCTTTCACAGACAGCAGTTGTAATATAACATAAACGGGAACGAAAGCCGTTTTTCAACTTATCATATTCTGACTTCTGGATTCTCATTGTAATGGGACTCACGTTCCACTTTTTAATCATAAGATCAACTAATCTATCACACAAATCATTCCTGTTATGCCCAAGAATCGGTATGACAAATGTCACCATTGACATATTATAATCAACAATAAGACCTTCTCTTTTCCCCCGGCTTTTCTGTGCATTTATCTGTCCATGGGCATATTCCGGAATTGCCCCGGCCAATTCCTCTAAAACAGACTCGCTATCATCTGCTTCTTCACAGCCCCGAACAATTCTTTCAATCATCTCTCTGTGGTCTTCATAACATTTCTCAAATTTTTCTTCATAAAGTTTCCGCTTAAAATACTGGCGATATTCCTGCGTCTCTATGAAAAAATCCACCAATTCTTTCTTTAATTCTTCTAAATATTCCAGTTCCATAAAAGTCACCTACGCGTCCCAGTTATGGTAAACGTCCTGTACATCATCGTCGTCATCCAGAAGATCCAATGTCTTTTGAATATTCTGAATATCTTTTTCATCTGATAATTCCACCCATGTCTGTGGAATCATTGTTACTTCTGCCTGTGCCATAACAATTCCTGCTTCTTCCAAAGCAAGACGAACTGCACTGAAATCTTCCGGCGCTGTCAATATTTCATAGCTGTCTTCCTCTTCTGCAAAATCTTCAGCCCCAGCGTCCAATGCCTGCATCATCAGATCATCTGCATCTCCTTCGTACTCTTCTTTTGCAACAATAATCTGACCTTTTTTGTCAAACATAAATGACACACATCCAGGAGTTCCTACATTTCCGCTTCCCTTTGTAAATGCACTTTTTACATTAGAAGCAGTACGATTCTTATTATCTGTAAGCGCTTCTACGATAATCGCTGTTCCTCCCGGTCCATATCCTTCATATGTAATATATTCATAATTAGCAGAGTTAGCATCTCCATCTGCCTTCTTAATATTTCTTTCGATTGTATCATTGGGCATATTGTTGGCTTTTGCCTTCGCAATAACATCCCGAAGTCTGCTGTTATTAGCTGGATCAGCGCTTCCGCCTTCTTTGACTGCTACTGCCAGCTCTTTCCCAATCTTCGTAAAAATCTTACCCTTTGCTGCATCATTTTTTTCCTTTTTATGTTTAATATTGGCAAACTTTGAATGTCCTGACATGTTCTTCTCTCTCCTTGCATTTATCCTTTTCAGTATCTGAATGAAAAACAATCTACCTCAAATACAATAAGTTGTCTTTACTCTCAGACACTATTCACACTTTTTCTATTCTATCACTCCTTGGATATTTTTTCAATCTTAACTGATTGAATTGCATTATTGTCCACAGAAAGAATTGTAAAACAATATCCTTCGTACTCTACTGCACAGTGCTCATCTTCTGCCGGTATCCGATCTAACTGATCAATAAGGAATCCATTCAAAGTTTCATATTCTTCTTTGTCGAAACTGATCTTTAAGCTGTCTTCCAGATCTTCCAGATCCATAAAACCATTGGCCAACATAGAGCCGTCTGCGCTTTGTGTCAGCATTTCCTCTTCTTCGTCATACTCATCAAGAATATTTCCTACAATCTCTTCCAGAATATCTTCCATTGCCACAAGCCCTGCTGTCTGGCCATACTCATCCAGTACAATTACAACATGTTGTTTTCCAGCCTGCATTTCTTTAAACAATGTATCAATACTCTTTGTCTCTGGGATAAATGTAACCGGACGTATGTAATCTTCCAGTTCTCTGACTGGCTTTTGCCTCTGTTCTTTATCGAAATAACACCTCATTGCCTCTCTAAGATGCATGGTTCCAATAATCCCATCTATATCTTCATGATAGATAGGGAATCTGGAATAACTCTCTTCAAGCATAAATTTCAAAGCTTCCTCTAAGGTTTCTTCCCCATCTATAGCCACAATATCACGCCTGTGAGTCATAATATCCTTGGCGTCCTTATCCATATAACGGAAAATATTACGTATCAGCTCTGCAGCCTCCTGCCCCAAAGCTTCTTTTTCTTCATCATCTCCTTGAAAAATCTGTTTCATCCTCTGAAACAAACTGCCTTCTTCCATAATTTTTCGTCTCCTGCTCCTTTGCTATTATGTATGAAGCTCAAAACTAATTTTCAATGCTTCATCGACTTTATTCATTAGTTCTTTATCCAAATGGCACACCATATCCTTCAGCCTTCTTTTATCAATAGTTCTTATCTGTTCCAGCAATATAACAGAATTTTTTACAATCTGATATCTGCCGGCATCTATCTCCACATGCGTTGGAAGTTTTGCCTTATTCATGCGTGATGTAATGGCTGCACATATGACAGTAGGACTGTGTCTGTTTCCAATATTGTTCTGAATAATCAGTACTGGTCTCACTCCTCCTTGTTCGGACCCTACTACCGGACTTAAATCTGCATAATAAATGTCTCCTCGCTTCACCTGCACCTTTGTTCACACTCCGATTTGCTTAAGATATTTCTAGTATTGCCAGCTTTTTCGAATGTATTCCAAAGTATGCATCATTAGGATTCTATGCAAAATAGTCCATTTGCTCAACAACTTTTCCGTGCCGGATAAATTCTCTTGGTATTCTTTTCCCAAGATCACACACAAACTCATAATTGAATCTGCCGGACAGATCACTCAGAATTTCTACCGGAAGTTCTTCGCCTTGATCCGCTCCCACTAAAGTTACTCTGTCCCCAAATTTTACATCTTCTATTTCTGTAACATCAACCATAAACTGATCCATACATACACGCCCCAAAATTGCTGCTTTCTTTCCATGAATCAGGACATATCCTTTATTAGAGAGGCTTCTCGGATAACCGTCTCCATATCCCACCGGAATGGTCGCAATTTTGGTTCTTTTTTTGGTCACATAAGTACAGCCATAGCTGACTGTAGTTCCTTCATCCACCCATTTTACATGGGCCACATGAGTAATCAGTTCTAGAGCCGGTTTAAGAGGCACATTCTTCTTTTCTACTTCCGCAGATGGATACAATCCATAAATAGAAATACCTGCTCTTACAAGATCCATATTCGCTTCCTTTACATCTATGATACCGGCACTGTTGGAGCAATGATAATACTGGAACGTAATCTGTTGATCTTCCAGTCTCGTCTTCATCCAGTTGTAACGTTCTAACTGCTTTTTAGTAAAAGTTTTATCTGTCTCATCTGCTGTAGCAAAATGAGAATACATTCCTTCAAGCACCAGGTTAGGCAAAGCAGCAATCTGACATATCTCCTCCACACCCTCTTCTGTAATCTGGAAGCCCAGCCTGGACATTCCTGTATCCAACTTAATATGGATATAAGCTTTTTTATTTAGTCGTTCTGCTCTCTCAGAAACATCCTTAGCCATTTCCAAAGTATAGCAGGTCATTCTTATTTCATGCTGTATCATATCGTCCCGTTGATCTGGGAAAATGCATCCCAGAACAAGAATTGGCTTTTTTATATTATTCTTTTTCAGTAAAACAGCCTCATCTAATGTAGCAACGGCATATCCCCAAATATAATCCTTATTTTCCATAACATATTTGGCAATCTGCGAAGCGCCATGTCCGTATCCATCCGTCTTGACCACGCCAATCATTTTGGTCTCTTCCATAATGTTCCGTTTCATCATATCCAGATTATATTCCACTGCATCCAAATCTATTCGAGCGCAAACTCTGCTGTAATTTTTCATTCTATTTTTCCTCCAGTCTTTTTAAAACAGTCCCTATATTTTCTGCCAGATCTCTGGCTAGTACGCTGTAGCTTCCTTTTAATTTTTTAGCCTCATCTCCTGCCAGCCCATGAATGTAAACTCCAAGCACGGCAGCATCAAAGCAAGACATCTTTTGGGCAAGAAAACCTGTAATAACTCCGGCAAGAACATCTCCACTTCCTGCCTTTGCCATAGCTGCATTTCCAGACAAATTCACAAATGGATGTTCCCCCGGGCTGAAAATACAAGTACGGGCATCTTTTAATACGCACGTAATATCATATTCTCCGGCAAACTGTTTTAATATTTCCATCCGACTGCTTTGCAGCTCTTCTACTGACTTTCTTGTAATCCTGGACATTTCCTTCATATGTGGGGTAAAAATAAACTGACCGCGGGCAAGCTTTTTCATATATCGGCTATGTTCAGATAAAAGATTTAATCCATCAGCATCTATAATACAAGGGACTTCCACATTTTCAATGGTTGTCTGCAAAATTCTTCTGGATTTATCACTGGTTCCAAGACCAGACCCAATGCTTACCACATCAGCCCATTTCAAAAGCTGTAGAAGTTCTCGTTCATCAAAGAAATCATAACAACGGATAATAGCTTCCGGCAAAAGAGTCTGCAGTATAACCCTATTATCTTCAGGGGTATAGATCTGCACAAGACCAGCTCCCGTATTATAAGCTGCCAATGCTCCTAAATATGCCGCTCCAGCCATTCCCTTGCTTCCAGCAATAATTAAAACCTTTCCATAATTTCCTTTGTGAGAATTTTCTCTGCGTTTTGGCAACATTTCAGCAATATCTGCAGGTTCCAGTGCATAGGCTACATCTCGATCCCCTGGCATTCCAGATACATCTACTCCTATATCCGTCACTTTAACTTCTCCTGCAAATTCTCTTCCCGGATAAAGAGCGCATCCGAGTTTTTCGCATTGGAAGCTGATGGTCAGATCTGCACGGAAAGCATCAGTCGCAACAGCCCCGGTAGATGTAGAAACGCCGGAGGGAATATCGACAGCCACTTTCCACCCTTCTGATCGGTTCATCGACTGAATACATTCCAAATAAGTACCCTCTACTCGTCTGCTCAGCCCTGCTCCAAACACTGCATCAATTAGCAGGCTGCACTTTCTTTCTGTAAATCCTTCTTCGATAATTCCTCCTGCTTCCTGAAAAAGCTGGATTTGCCTAGTCGTTTCTTCTGTACAATGGTCAGAATTTCCCACCATAAAGGCTGTCACTTTTGCTCCTCTTTCCAATAAAAGTCTTGCAATAGCAAATCCGCCTCCTCCATTATTTCCGGATCCACATACAACACATACCTCTGACAGATCTGCTTCCATCTCACATATGGTTTCCACAAATGTCCTTGCTGCCCTCTCCATCAGAATAAGGGATGGCATCTTTTTCTCCCGTATTGTAAATCCATCCGCTGCTTTCATCTGTCTTCCATCCGGCAAATATTTCATATTATCCAGCCCCCTTTTATTAATTTTTTAAAAAAACGTGTAAAGAAAGCCTGTCCTTTCGCACACGCTTACCTCACACGCTGTAATGTTTCCGCTATTTTTCAGTTTTATGTTCCTCATTATAACGGCTAATGTTATAGGATAATCTCATCAGACTTTCTGACAAATGGACATTCTCTACAATCACGTTATCTGGCAGATTTAAATCTGTATGGGCAAAATTCCAGATTGCTTTTACTCCATAGTCTACCAATTGATTGGCAACTTCAATTGCCTTTGTCTTTGGTATGGTGAGGATTCCGATTTCAATATCGCTATTCTTCACAAAATCTTCCAGTTCATCCATCATGTAAATAGGCACACCACGAATTGTCATTCCCCGTAAAGTAGGATTAATATCAAAAATACCTTTTAGCACAAATCCTCTCTTTTCAAAACCTGCATGATTTGCCAGAGCATGCCCCAAATTTCCTGCTCCAATAATAATCATACCATGTTCTTCTTCCAAGCCTAGGATCTTTCCTATCTCCGTATATAGATATTTCACATTATATCCATATCCCTGCTGGCCAAAACCACCAAAATTATTTAAATCCTGCCGAATCTGAGATGCAGTTACTTGCATTCTCTTGCTTAAATCATTTGAAGAGATACGCTCTACCCCATTTTCAAGCAGTTCTCCTAAATACCTGTAATATCTTGGAAGCCTCCGTATTACCGCCTGCGAAATTTCTCTGCTTTCCACTCTTCTCACCTTCTCAATCTTTTTCTAAACACATTATATAGAATTGTTTGTTCAAAGTCAAATTTTTGTTCGGAAAAGTTGGTTTAGTTATTTAGTTTTCTTATAAATTGACACTTATCCAGTTCACCGATATAATAGTCCCGGAGGTATATCATATGATACTAGCATGTCATTCAATAGAAAAAGCATTTGGAGAGGATATCATTGTAAAAAATGGTTCCTTTCATATAGAGGAACATGAAAAAGCAGCTCTTGTTGGCATCAATGGAGCCGGTAAATCAACTATACTTAAAATGATAGTTGGAGAACTGCCCCTTGACGCCGGTAATGTTACTTTGGCAAAAGGAAAATCTTTGGGCTACCTTTCCCAGCATCAGGAACTTGCCAGTGGAAATACGATTTATGAAGAAGTACGTACCGCCAAAGCAGATATCATTGCCTTGGAAAAAGAAATCCGCCGAATCGAACAGGAGCTTCCTTCTCTTACAGGAGAAACTCTTAATGAACGTTTAAATACCTATCACCGACTATCAGATCGTTTTGATCGTGAAAACGGTTATGCATATGAAAGTGAAATTACGGGCGTTCTTAAAGGACTTGGATTTGCAGAAGGTGAATTTTCCAAACCGGTAGACACACTCTCCGGTGGACAGAAAACACGGGTCGCATTAGGAAAATTACTTTTAACCAAACCGGATGTCCTTCTTCTGGATGAGCCTACTAACCACCTGGATCTCCATTCCATCTCTTGGCTGGAGACATATCTTCTCAACTATACAGGCGCTGTACTCATCGTTTCTCATGACCGGTATTTTCTTAATAAAGTGGTCACAAAAGTAATTGAAATTGAACAAGGTGCCATTATGACTTATCTGGGAAATTATACAGACTATTCCCATAAAAAGCAGCAAATCCGTGAAGCTAAAATGAAGGAATATCTTAATCAGCAACAGGAAATCCGCCATCAGGAAGCAGTCATTGAAAAGCTTCGCTCCTTCAACAGAGAAAAATCAATCAAACGAGCAGAAAGCCGCGAGAAAATGCTGGAGAAAATAGAGCGTATTGAAAAACCTGTAGAGCAAAAGACGGATATTCACCTGGTATTAGAACCATCTTGCGTCAGCGGAAATGATGTCCTTTCTGTGGAACACTTAAGTAAATCGTTTCCCGGCCAGCCTCTTTTTAAGGATATCAACTTTGAAATCAAACGTGGAGAACACGTTGCAGTAATTGGAGATAACGGAACTGGAAAAACAACGCTTCTGAAAATCCTGAACCGGGTTCTGCCTGCTGACAGTGGGAGTTTTACGCTAGGAACAAATGTCCATATTGGTTACTATGATCAGGAACATCATGTTCTGCATATGGAAAAAACGGTATTTGAAGAAATTTCTGATGACTATCCTTCCCTTACCAATACAGAAATTCGTAATATGCTTGCTGCTTTCCTCTTTACAGGAGACGATGTTTTTAAACTGATTGGTGATTTAAGCGGTGGAGAACGCGGACGTGTCTCCCTGGCAAAACTTATGCTTTCCGAAGCGAATTTCCTCATCCTCGACGAGCCTACTAATCATCTGGATATTGCATCCAAGGAAATTCTGGAAAATGCCCTTAACAACTACAGTGGTACTGTTCTCTATGTATCTCATGACCGATATTTTATTAATCAGACAGCCACCCGGATTCTGGAATTGGTCAACCAGACTTTCATCAATTATATCGGTAACTATGATTATTATCTGGAAAAGCGTGAGGAACTTACCGCTGCATATACCACAACTTCTGTCTGTGATAGTATCGATTCTACTGAAACAGTATCTGAATCCAAATTAAGCTGGCAGGAACAAAAAGAAGCAAAGGCTCGTGAACGTAAAAGACAAAATGATCTGAAAAAAACTGAGGACCACATTACTTCTCTTGAGGAAAGAAATGGACAGATTGATGATTTAATGACCATGGAAGAGGTCTATACTAATTCCATGCGCTGCCAGGAACTTGCCAGAGAGAAGGCTGATATTGCAGCTAAACTGGAGGAATTATATGAAAAATGGGAGGCTCTTGCCTCCCAGGAATAACGTATATTCTGTTCATATACCAACCTTTTTACTGGTCTAAAGAATCTTTTTCTTTTTAAAAATTAAAATACAAACGATAATAACTATCAGGCTAAGTATAATCACACCGGGATATCCGCTTTGTAGTTCCGGCATGTTTTCAAAATTCATGCCATACCACCCGGTAATTAACGTAAGAGGAAAGAAAATGGTGGACAAAACAGTCAAAAATTGCATATTATTGTTCTGTTTTGCATCCACCTGTGCCTGATACAAATCTCTTACTTGCTGTGCATATTCTAAAAGGTGTGCTGTCCGCCCCATCAGACGATCTGCTCGATTAGCCAGGGTTCCAAAATATTTCAGTTGTTTCTTGGCGAAAAAACCGTTCTCGTTTTCCTCCAGATCAGTACCCATATCCATCATTTCATCATAATATCCCCGAAGTGTCAAAAGCTTTCTTCGTATAGGCATCAATTCCTTCTGAAAATTGTCAATTTTCCCCTGCATAACCTCTTCTTCCATGTGCATAAGGATTTTCTCGTACTGCATCAAAATTTCCTGATCCCTACTCATAAATTCAGCTATAAAATTATAAATAAATCTTTCCTTAGTCTCACCTTGATGAGCTTTTTTTCTTTTAATTCTTCGTATCAATCTCAAAGAAAAATCCTCATCATCTACCAGTACAACATGATCCTGATTAATGAAAAAGTAAATTCGGTATCTGCTTCCAAGCACGTCTAAAAGCCTGGGAATACAAAGTGTACCCGCCAGGCATTCCTGCTGTGTTTCTAATTTACAGAAACCGATCTTATTCGTCTGTATTTCATTTTCATACTGTATACCCGCCATCTCCAAATCCTGACGTGCATTTTTGGAATCAGTGAGAAATACTGCCGGAGGCTTTGTCTGCTTCCATGTTTCTGCTTCAATCTGTTCCAGCCTTTCTCCAAGTTTCCATATCATCCTACCACCACTCTTATCTTATGTTCTGACCTGCTTTTTCATATGCTTCCTTATAAAAATATTCCTGCGAATTTACTTTTTCCTCTTCTGGATTTTCTCTGTTAACAAAGAGATACGTGCCGTCAGCTGTTTCATACCGCGCTTTTTGATTATCTTTCAGCATAAGATCAAACATTCCCTGAAGTCTCTCTTTCAGATTTTTCTGAAATACAGGAGCTGCTACTTCCACTCTCCGCACTGTGTTTCGTGTCATAAAATCTGCTGAAGCAATATAGTATTTTGCTCTCTCTCCGCATCCGAAAATATAGATTCTGGAATGCTCCAAGTATCTTCCCACAATACTGATTACACGAATATTTTCTGTTTTTCCTTCTATCTGCGGAAGCAGGCAGCAAATACCTCGAATCACCATGTCAATCTTCACTCCAGCTTCTGATGCTTCTCTTAGTTTATCAATAATTTTTTTATCTGTCAAAGAATTTAACTTTAATCCAATATAAGCTTTCTGTCCTTCCTTTGCATGTTTTATTTCTTCATCTATCATATCCATGATACGGGACTGAAGACATTTTGGAGCTACTAAAAGATATTGACTCCTCTCTACAGTCTCACCTTTTGACAAAGCCTGGAATACTCCTGCTGCTTCCATTCCGATATCCGGATTTGCCGTTAAAAGGGAGAGATCTGTATACAGTCTAGAGGTTTTTTCATTATAATTGCCTGTCCCAATCTGAGTGATATACTCGATTTTCCCTTCTATTTTCCTTGTAATAAGGCAAAGTTTAGAATGAACTTTATACCCTTCCAGTCCATAGATCACCTGACATCCTGCTTCTTCCAGGCGCCTTGACCATTCAATATTATTTTCTTCATCAAATCTTGCACGCAACTCTACCAGAACGACTACTTCTTTTCCGTTTTCAGCCGCTTCTACCAAGGCTTCTACTACTTTACTTTGTTTTGCCAACCGATAAAGTGTCATTTTAATAGAAACTACGCTCTCGTCCTCTGCAGCCTCATTTAGCATTCTTAAAAATGGGCGGATAGATTCATAGGGATAGGAAAGCATTTTATCCGATTCACGAATTTGTTCCATAATTCCCCTCCCGTCTTCAAAGGAAGTCGACTTCTGTGGCGTTCTCCTTTCAAAAAACAGTTGCGGGTTTTTTCTTAACATATCCTGAATTTGGGATATAAAAGACATATCAAGCGGCGTACTTTGACGAAATACTCTGGCTTCCTCCAAATCCAGATACTTACAAAGAATCTCAACGATATCACCATCCATTTCTCTGGAAAGCTCAAGTCTGACAGGTGACAGTTTCTTTCTCTTTTTAATCAGATCTGCCATAAATTCTCGGTAATCCAGATCCTCATCATATAAAGCATCCGCATCAATGTCTGCATTTCTGGTCACACGAATTAATGATTTTGCCTTAATTTGATAACCTTTGAATACCTTTGGCATATAATGCAGAATCAGCTCTTCAGCCAGCATGTAAGTACCTGGTCTGCCTGGAATTGCAATCAGCCTCTCCAGCATATTATTCGTACAGGGAATAATGCCTATTCTCTGCTTTCCGCTCTTTGTTTCCAGCACAGCTACTGCATAAATTTCTTTATTTCTAAGGAACGGAAATGGTTGGCGTTTTCCTACTACTGTGGGGGAAATTAAAGGTTCCATCTCCATTGAAAAATATTTTGCCATATAAGCACTTTCACTTTTTTCAATGTTTCTAAAATCTGTAATAGCAAAATCCCATTCTCTCAGATTTCTCATCAGTTCGTCATATACCTTGTCACGACGCTCGTTTAAAACATGTACTCTATTCAAAATTTCTGTAATTTGTTCTTTTGCCGTCATATTCGTCTTATTGTCTCGTATTTTTTTACCAAGAAGACTCTGATCCTGCAAAGAACCAACACGAACCATAAAAAATTCATCCAGATTACTTTGATAAATAGAAACAAAAGATAGCCTCTCACACAGTGGTACCTCTCTATTTTCTGCCTCTTCTAATACTCTTTCGTTAAATTTTAACCAGGATAATTCCCTGTTCATATATACTTTATCCATCTTATCCTCTTTCTTTATTCCTGTGTATTTTTCCATTTACTAATTTCTCCGCTATAAATTTTTTCCAACATATCAAGTGAAATATCATCTATCGGATTTTCCTTATTTACAATTACACGAATCCCATCCTTTGCAACAACTTCTACTTCCAGTACCTCTGACTCATATTGGTACAGCTCACGGGACACCATGGCAATATTACATTTTCCGGTCAGCACATCTGTAATACCCTGTGAAGAGTCCGAAGCCTCCACTTGAATCTGCGCATTGGTATTTTCTTTCTCATACTCTTCTGCCAATTCTTTTATCACTGGTGCCAGCGTAGTAGAGCCATGAATTATTAACGTTCCTGATGCCTGATTGGATAAAAAAACTTCTTTCCCGCCTACGGGTACAAAAAACTCTCCTATTGTAAGCTGTCCTTTGCCCGTTACATAATTTACGAAATCTCTTTCCAGTTCACTTTCGTTACCCGAATAAGCCAAATATAAGCTACGCGTAAGGGGATAGCTTCCCTTCTCTATTGTTTCATTTTCTGCCTTTTCTCCATTTACTTCAATTTCTTTCGCACCATTTTCACTGGGAAGATCTGTGCTGTAGGTGACATATCCTATCGCCCCTGGCTCCTTTTCAACAGCACGAATCATCTCTTCCCCGGATGTCTCTGTCTGTGCTGCTTCTGTAATTGCATCTCGGTCATCCACACCCTCCATATTCAATTCAAGAGCCTCCGCAAAGCTACTCCTTGTACCAGAGCCGTTCTCTCTCGTCACAGGAATAATCTTTTCGATTTCATTCCACTTTAATCCATCCGATTCACTAGAACTAGTTAATTGGGCGCATCCTCCCAACAATAATACCAATCCCACTAAACCTAAAATATGCCTCGTTTTCCTTAATCTCATAATTCCCCTGTCCTTTAAATTTATATTTCATCTAATTATAGAGGAACTGTGTAAAAATAGTTTCTGCCTTTTTGTTAAATTTATGTAAAATATACAGGGCTTTCTACATTTTTACACACCATAAAATGCAATTTGGGACGTAACAAAGTTTAATTTTGTTACGTCCCAAATTGCATTTATACTAACTTTTCAGCGATTGCTTTTATGAAGTTTTCGCTATTGAGTACGGTGGGATTTTCTATAGTTGTAATAAGCGCCAAATCTTTTGTCATTTTACCTTCTTCGATTGTATCAATTGTCGCCTTTTCCAATTTATCAGCAAACTCCTGAAGTTCTTTATTTCCATCCATCTCTCCTCTTTTACGAAGTGCGCCAGTCCATGCAAAAATAGTTGCTACAGAGTTGGTTGATGTCTCCTCGCCTTTCAGATGTTTATAATAATGACGCTGTACAGTTCCATGTGCTGCCTCATATTCATAATAACCTTCTGGTGAAACCAATACGGAAGTCATCATTGCAAGTGAGCCAAATGCCGAGGATACCATATCGCTCATGACATCACCATCATAATTTTTACATGCCCAGATATATCCACCTTCTGATTTCATCACACGTGCAACAGCATCATCGATCAAAGTGTAAAAGTATTCAATTCCTGCTTCTTTGAATTTTTCTTCAAATTCTTTTTCGTAAATTTCTTGGAAAATATCTTTAAATGTATGGTCATATTTTTTAGAAATTGTATCTTTAGTTGCAAACCATAAATCCTGGTGGGTATCTAGTGCATAGCTAAAGCAGCTCCTTGCAAAGCTTTCGATAGATGCATTAACATTATGCATTCCCTGTACAATACCAGAGCCGGTAAAATTATGTACAAGTTCTCTTGTTTCACTTCCATCTTCCGCTGTATATACAAGTTCAACTTTTCCAGGTGCCGGGATTTTCATTTCCGTGCCTTTATATACGTCGCCATATGCATGTCTTGCTATCGTAATAGGTTTCTTCCAATTTTTCACACAAGGTTCAATTCCTTTTACAATAATAGGAGCTCGAAATACGGTTCCGTCCAGAATTGCACGGATAGTTCCATTAGGACTTTTCCACATTTCCTTAAGATCATATTCTTTCATACGTGCAGCATTAGGTGTAATAGTCGCACATTTTACAGCGACTTTATATTTCTTTGTCGCATTTGCAGAGTCTACAGTTACCTGATCGTTTGTTTCATTACGGTGTTCAAGTCCCAGATCATAATACTCTGTATTCAGTTCAACAAATGGTTCCAGAAGATTTTCTTTGATCATTTTCCAGAGAATTCTTGTCATCTCATCTCCGTCCATCTCTACAATTGGGGTGGTCATTTTGATCTTTTCCATTCTTTGCATTCTCCTTTTCTTTTTTCATTTATTTCTGATTTATATTTCTGCATTACTTACCGCTTTTTATCAATTATTCTTCAATATGAAGATTTTCCATTGCTTTCATCACATGATCATTAGCAAGTCTTTCTGCCTGATCTTCATCCTTCCTTTTTATGGCTTCTAAAATAGCGCGGTGCTCTTCAATGGACTTTTCTGCACGTTCTCTTGACTCTACAGAAAGAATCCTTGCCATCTGCACATATTTATGAAAATCGGATAACACATGTTCCAGTATACGACTATTGGAAGCCTGATACAGAACCTTGTGAAATTTTCCATCCAATTCTGACACCTGCAATGCCTTCTCACCGCTTTGCCGTTTCAAATGAAATTCTGACAGAAGGATCACTTCCTCAAGCTCTTCAATCTGCTCCGCCGTAATATATTTAGTCGCCCATCTGGCACACATCCCCTCCAGCATGGAACGTATCATATAAATATCATGTACATCTTTCCTGGAAATTCCTGTCACATATGCTCCTTTATTAGGAACAATCGTTACAAGCCCTTCCAGTTCCAGTTGACGAAGCGCCTCCCGTACCGGAGTTCTGCTGACTCCCAACTCTTCTCCTATGGTAGTCTCCCGAAGCTCATCACGCTCCTTATAGACTCCGGATAAAATATCGTTTCTAAGCTGGCGGAACACTCTTCCTCTAAGAGATTGATCCTGATATTCCTCCATGTTTATTCCTCCTGTGCTGTCAGCATTGTACCTGTTTTCTGACATGCATCGTCTATTACCTTGAGAAGTTCTTCATCCGTCAGCACTGTAACACGTCCACTCTCATATTCCTGATCTACCCATGTCTTTACTATGGCAACAACTTCCGAATTCTTATCAACCTGCTTCGCTACCGGCAGATGGAAATAAGTGTTGATCCAATGAGCAATTCCAGCGAGTCCGGACGTATTGGATACAGCTACAAGCGGCGGGCGATTAAGGAATTTTTCTGTATCAAATACATTATAAATTTCCTCATTTTTCAAAAGTCCATCTGCATGGATACCTGCTCTTGTTACATTAAAGTTTTTTCCTACAAAAGGAGTTCGGGAGGGAATATGATAACCTATTTCTTTCTCATAATACTCGGCAAGTTCCGTAATCACTGTCGTATCCATTCCATCCAGAGTTCCTCTAAGCTGCGCATATTCAAATACCATTGCTTCCAATGGAGTATTTCCCGTTCTCTCTCCAATTCCAAATAAAGAACAGTTTACTGCACTTGCACCGTATAACCATGCAGTAGATGAATTGCTGACTGCCTTATAAAAATCATTATGTCCATGAAATTCAATTAAATGGCTTGGAACACCTGCATGAATTCTAAGTCCGTATATTATTCCGGGAATAGATCTTGGAATTACAGCTCCCGGATAATTCACTCCGTAGCCCATAGTGTCACAGACTCTTATTTTAACTGGAATCTGATATTCCTCCATTAAATTCATAAGTTCCAGACAGAAAGGAATGACAAATCCATAAATATCAGACCTCGTAATATCCTCCAAATGACATCTTGGACTAACTCCAGTCTCCAAACATTCTCTTATAACAGAAAGATAATGCTCCATGGCCTGCTTTCTTGTCATCTTCAGTTTATAGAAAATATGGTAATCCGAACAGCTTACAAGAATCCCTGTCTCCTTCATACCGATTTCTTTCACTAACTCAAAATCTTTTTTACTTGCGCGAATCCAACTAGTAATTTCTGGAAATTTATATCCTTTTTCCATACATTGATAAACGGCATCTCGATCCTTTTTGCTGTATAAGAAAAACTCACACTGACGAATTTTTCCATTAGGTCCACCTAGTCTGTGAAAATAATCATAGATATCTACGATCTGCTTTGTGCTGTATGGTGCCCGAGACTGCTGTCCATCCCGGAAGGTTGTATCTGTAATCCAGATCTCTTCCGGCATACTGTGAGGCACAATCCTGTCATTAAATGCAATTTTCGGTATCTCATCATAGTGGAACAGATTTCTGAACACGTTTGGTTTGTCCACATCTACCAGAGGATACATATGCTCCTCCAATTGAAGCAAGTTCGTGTGTCTATCCAAATAAACCTTCCTATCTTCCATTTTTCATCTCTCCTTTAGAATATTCTTGTATAATTGTATACAATTATACATTTAAAGTCAAGAAAAAACGCTTCCCAATGACAAAATCTTCCTTCCTCTATCATTGAGAAGCGTTTTCCGCTATAACTTCTATATTTTAATACAATTTTGCTCCGATTTCTCTCGGACTATATCCTACATCTTCCAAAGCCTTGATAATCTGATGTTTATGTTCTGTTCCGAAAGCCTCCAAGGTAATACGAAGTTCCACAGCTGCGTTACGATTTGTACTTACAAACTGATTATGCTCCAGTTTAATAACATTTCCCTGTGCATTAGCAACAGCTGTCGCTACATTCACCAGTTCACCCGGTTTATCCGGAAGCAGTACAGAGATAGAAAAGATCCTGTCTCTTTGGATAAGTCCGTGCTGTACAATAGAGGACATCGTAATTACATCCATATTACCGCCACTCAGAACAGAAACTGCTTTTTTATTTTTCAGATCCATTTTCTTTAAAGCTGCAACTGTAAGCAAACCGGAATTCTCTACAATCATCTTATGATTTTCTACCATATCGAGGAAGACGCCAATTAATTCATCATCCTCTACTGTAATGATTTCATCTACATTTTCCTGAATATATGGGAAAACTTTTTCCCCGACACGCTTAACAGCTGTACCATCAGCGATTGTATTCGCACTTGGTAATGTCACCGGTTCGCCTGCCTCCAGAGCTGCCTTCAAACTAGCTGCTGCTGCAGGCTCAACACCAATCACTTTGATTTTCGGATTCAGCATTTTCGCAAGTGTAGATACTCCTGTAATCAGTCCGCCTCCTCCTACCGGCACCAAAATATAATCAACTGTGGGAAGTTCCTGAATAATCTCCATAGCAATGGTTCCCTGTCCTGTTGCCACCTCAAGATCATCAAACGGATGAACGAAAGTCAGTCCCTCCTCTTCTGCTAATTTCAAAGCATATGCACAAGCATCATCATAAACATCTCCATGGAGCACTACTTCAGCCCCATAGCTCTTCGTCCGGTTCACTTTAATAAGAGGGGTCACAGTAGGCATCACGATTGTTGCTTTGCAGCCGAATTTCTGTGCCGCAAAGGCAACACCCTGGGCATGATTTCCGGCAGAAGCTGTAATCAGCCCTCTTTCCCTTTCTTCTTCTGACATAGTGCTGATCTTATAATAAGCGCCTCTCACCTTATAAGCTCCGGTGTATTGCATATTCTCCGGTTTCAGATAAATCTTCCCGCCTGTCTGTCGACTAAGATGTTCACTATACACCAGCTCTGTGGGAAGGGTTACCTTCTTTACAAGCTCACTTGCCTGCTCAAAATTTTCCAATGTCAGTTTTTCCATTTTTCTCTCCTGCCTTTCTTTATTCTTCTTCCTTTGGTAATGTAAAAAGTGCGTCTACAAATGTATCTGCATCAAATTTCTGAAGATCCTCAATTGTCTCTCCTACCCCAATATATTTTACTGGAATACCAAGCTCTGCCTGAATGGCTACTGCAATTCCACCTTTAGCAGTTCCATCCATCTTTGTAAGAATAATACCGGTAATATCTGCAACTTCTTTAAATTCTCTGGCCTGCTGAAGTGCATTCTGTCCGGTTGTGGCATCTAAAACAACCAGTGTTTCACGAAAAGCTTCCGGATATTCCCTGTCTACTATGCGGTTCATTTTCCGTAGCTCTTCCATCAAGTTTTTCTTATTGTGAAGTCGTCCCGCTGTGTCACACAAAAGTACATCTGCATGCCTTGCTTTTGCAGCCTGAACAGCGTCATAGACAACGGCAGCCGGATCCGATCCTTCCTGACCGCCGATCAGCTCTGCCTGCGCCCGATTGGCCCATTCTTTCAATTGTTCTCCCGCCGCCGCACGAAACGTATCAGCTGCTGCTAATACAACTTTCTTGTTTTGAGCCCGCAGTTTTCCTGCTAATTTTCCAATAGTAGTTGTCTTCCCTACACCATTGACTCCTACTACCATAACAAAAGAAGTCTTTTCCTCAAACTCGTAAGCTGTCTTGCCTACATCCATTTGCTCCTTAATACTGTCAATCAAAATCTGCCGGCATTCTTCCGGCTCTTTGATACGACGTTCTTTAACCTTAACACGCAAATCATCCAAAACATCTTCTGTTGCCTGTACGCCTAAGTCTCCCATAATCAAGACTTCTTCTAATTCTTCATAAAACTCCTCATCAATACAGGAAAAGCCATGAAATATACTGTCCATACCGGATACAATATTTTCTCTTGTTTTGGCAAGTCCCGATACCAGGCGTTTAAAAAATCCTTTTTCCTCTGCCATTTCCTTCTTTTCCCCCTTCTTATCCTGTCTTATGCTGCTTCTCCATCTCCGCCAGCTCGTTTTCAAGAAGACTGACAGAAACCATGGTCGAAATCCCCTTCTCCTGCATGGTAATTCCATACAGACGGTCCGCAGCTGTCATAGTCCCACGGCGGTGGGTAATAACAATAAACTGTGTATTCTTCGTCAATTTATGAAGATATTTTGCAAAACGAGTAACATTGGAATCATCAAGAGCCGCCTCAATCTCATCTAACAGACAAAATGGAGAAGGCTTCAGATTCTGTATAGCAAACAAAAGTGATATTGCTGTTAACGCTTTTTCACCACCTGACAGCTGCATCATATTCTGCAATTTCTTGCCAGGAGGCTGTGCGATAATTTTAATGCCCGCTTCCAGTATATCTTCATCCTCCATCAATTCCAAGGTCCCTTTTCCCCCACCGAACAGTTCTTTAAATACTTTATCAAATTCTGCTGCAATCCGGGCAAACTGTTCTGTAAACTGTCGCCGCATAGCTTCATCCAGCTCTGCAATGATTTTTTCCAATGTAGCCTCTGCTGTTGTCAAATCATCATGCTGGCCCTTAAGAAATTCATATCGTTCTGATACATTTTTATAATCCTCAATTGCGTTAACGTTAACTGAACCTAATGCGCGAATTTCATTTTTTAATGTTTGTGTACGTTTTCTCATAAATGCAAGATCAGTCAGATTTTTATCCCTAAGTTCAAGTGCATGATTGTAGGTAATTTCATATTCATCCCACATGTAATTGATTTGCTTTTCAGATGCCTGTTCATATCCTTCCTTCCGACTTTCCAGACGGAAGATTTCTTTATCCAGATCTGACATATGTCTAGAGAGTTCTTCCCTTTTTCCCAAGAAACTCTTATGCTGCCTGTTTAATTCATCTCTTTGCTGCACATCAGCCTGAATCTGTTCTTCAATCTCTTGAAAAAGTTCTTTCGAATTTTCGATTGTCTTACGAATATCTGCAATTTGTTCTTCTTTATCACGAATCTCTCTAGAAGTATCTTCCTTACTTTCGTCAAGTCCGCTTTTTTCTTCTTCAAATTTGGCAATTTCCTCTTGAATTCGCTCGGTATTTTCCAGAATAAATGTATTCTTCTGTTCCAGAGATGCATATGCAAGATGTACTTCTTCTGAAATTTTCTGACATTTTGTCTCTTCTTGTTTTTCTATTTCAAGTTGTCTCTGTGCTTCTTCTGTTTTTCTTGTAAGTTCTTCTTCCAAACTTGTGGAAGTATCCAGTTCTACTGTAATAGATTCCTGATTATTGCTAATGTCTGTAATCTGTTGATCCAGTTCATCTGTTTCCCGCCGAACATTTTCTGAAGTTTGTCTAAGCATCTGGATTCTGTTTTCTGCCTGTTCCAGATTCATTTTGGCCGTATTTTGAATAACATAAGCCTTCTGCAGTTTTTGCTGAATGTCATCAACAGCTGCATAACACTCTGTCCTTTCTTTTCGCAACCCTTCGCAGTAATGTTCCATCTCGTCCGTTTCTTTTTTAAGCTGCCGCACTGTTTTTTCAAATTCTTCTATCTCACGGCGCCGGCTTAAGAGATTGCTGGAATTACGGAATGCCCCACCTGTCATAGATCCGCCAGGACTTAAAAGTTCACCCTCTGTCGTTACAAGACGCAGACTCTGGTGATATTTTCTTGCAATGGCAATCCCGTGATCGATGGTATCAACAACAATTGTTCTCCCAAGCAGATGATCTGCAATTCCCCTGTATTTTTCTTCTACTTTTACAAGCGTACTGGCAAGGCCAATAACCCCCTGCTCTTTTAACGCTTCGGGTTTCATAAATTTCTGTCCCGAACTGACGCTGGTCAGCGGAAGGAATGTTGCCCGTCCAAAGCGATTTTTTTTCAAAAAAACTATCATCTTCTTGGCGGTTTCCTCACTGTCAGTTACAATATTCTGGATGCTGCCTCCCAAAGCTGTCTCAACCGCTACTTCATATGCTTTTTCCACCTTAATAATATCTGCCACAACACCCAGCAGTCCTTTTTCCTGATCCTTATGTTCCATAACCTTTCGGATGCTGTTGCCATATCCGTCATATCTCTCTGTAATATTCTTCAGCGATTCCAGGCGGGACTCTTCCCGATGATATGCTGTCTGTCCGATTCTAAGTTTTTCCGTCTGCTGTGAAAGTTCTTTTTGTAAAGTTTCAATCCTCTTTTCATGGCCACTGTTCTCTTCCTGCAAAGCCTTTATATGTTCGGAAATTTCTTTTAACTTTTCCTCGTATTCTTTTTTACTCTGCAGCTGAACGACTACTTCACTTTCCGATGATATAAGCCTTTGATGCATCTGTGATTTCTGCACCTGAATTTGTTCCATCATCGTGTCATATCGCTGAATTTTAGCGCGGGTGGACGCACGATTATTTAATATTTCTATAATGTCATTTTTATATTTTTCAATCTCATCGGTAAGAGAGACAATCCTGCTTTGTACCTGTATCAAAGCCTGGCCTGCCTCTTCCTCTGCTTTCTTTTTCTCCTTGAGTTCTCCGGAAATTTCTTCTTTCTCACACTGAAATGATTTCAGCTGGCGGTTTCTTTCTTCTATTTCAATCTGAATAGCATGAAAACGTTGCCCATAATGTTCATCTGACATTTTAGCGCTATTGATCTGTTCATTCAGTAGATCAATCTGGCTTTCCAACTGCTGCTTCAAAAGATTTGTCTCGTTAAGCTGCCCCTTGGATCTTTCAATAGCTGCATCAATTTCATCAACCTGCTTTTCTATAGCCTCATACTCTTCTTTCATCGCTTCATAGGAGGCTCCTGCTGTATCCAATTCTCCTTTGGCGGTGTCCAAATTTTCTTCAATCTTATGAATTTCCTCTTTCAACCGCTCTGTTTCCAGCAAAAACATGTTAATGTCAAATGTTTTCAACTCTTCTTTTTTATTCAGATACTCCCTGGCTACTTCCGACTGCCGCTTCAAAGGCCCAATTTGTCTTTCCAGTTCTGCAAGAATATCATTTACCCGAAGAAGATTTGCTCTTTCATCCTCTAACTTCTTGACTGATACATTTTTTCTACGCTTAAATTTTACAATTCCAGCTGCTTCATCGAATAGCTCTCTTCGCTCTTCTGGCTTTCCACTTAAAATCTTATCAATCTGTCCCTGTCCAATAATAGAATACCCTTCTTTTCCAATTCCCGTATCATAGAAAAGTTCATTGATATCCTTCAGACGACAGGGAGATCCATTCAACAAATATTCACTTTCTCCAGATCGATACAACTTTCTTGTAACAGTCACTTCCTCAAAATCTACCGAAAGCTGATGATCTGAATTATCTAAAGTAATGGCAACGGAAGCATAACTTAATGGTTTTCGATTCTCTGTCCCTGAAAAAATAACGTCCTGCATACTTCCGCCACGCAGCTGCTTTACTCTCTGTTCTCCAAGCACCCAACGCACAGCGTCAGCCACATTACTTTTACCACTTCCGTTTGGTCCGACTATACCTGTAATTCCATTATGAAAATCAAATACAATCTTATTTGCAAAGGATTTAAACCCCTGCACTTCAATGCTCTTTAAATACATGTAACACCTACTTTATATTCTTCTTGTGCAGCATAAGAATTGTCTGATAGGCAGCCTCCTGTTCTGCAGCTTTCTTTGCCCGGCCTTTACCCTGACCAAATTTTTTATCTCCTATATACACAACAACCTGAAACGATTTATCATGATCAGGTCCTTCTTCTCCCAACAACTGATATTCTATAGGATCCTGGAAATTGGCCTGCACGATTTCCTGCAGGATAGTCTTGCTATCATAAAAGAGTTTCTTGTTCTCTAAATCGTTTAACACAACCCGATGTATAAACTCTTTTGCATTAGCAAAACCACCATCTATATAAATTGCGCCTATAAGGGCTTCCAGAGCATCTGAGGTAATGGAATCCCTTTTTCTTCCACCGGTGGCGTCCTCTCCTTTTCCAAGCAAAAGATAATCTCCCAGTCCAATCTGGCGTGCGCAAAATGCCAATGCCTGCTCACAAACCATACTGGCTCTCGTCTTTGTCAGCTCACCTTCCGGCATCTTTTTATCCTCTTGAAACAGAAATTCACTTGATACAAGCTCTAATACCGCATCTCCAAGAAATTCCAACCTTTCGTTACATTCATATTTCTGAAGGTGATTCTCATTGGCATAAGAACTGTGTATCATTGCCTGTCGAAGAATCTGAGGATCTTGAAAACGGTATTCAATTTTTTCCTGCAATTCTTTCAATTCTTTTACTTTATGACTCATATTTTCCCTCATAAAAGGAAAAAGCCCAAACCTGGGCTTTTCCTTTTTCCGCCTAGTTAGTTGCGTTTTTAATCTGCTCTACTGCATCCCCTACAGTTACAATCTTCTCTGCATCATCATTGTCAATCTCAATGTCAAATGCCTCTTCAATTCCCATAATAATCTGGAAAATGTCCAGGGAATCTGCTCCCAGATCATCTACAAAAGTAGAATCCATTGTGATTTCATCTTTGTTTACGTTCAGAACATCTGAAACGATTTCCTGTAATTTTTCAAATTCCATAGTTTTCATCTCCTTTTTGTTGCTTAATATCTATTCATCGGACTCACGATCCGTCTGAATACATTCCTGAATCTTTTCATTAATTCTCTGTTCTTTGAAGGTAAGACATTGAATAATTGAATTTGAAACTTCTTTTGCTGTAGAACTTCCGTGTGTCTTTACCACAAGACCTTTCAATCCCAATAACGGTGCTCCTCCATGTTCACTTGTATCAAAGCTTTTCAAAGTTTCTTTTAAAGCCGGTTTTACAAGCAACGCACCTATTTTACTGCGCAGGCTGGACATCATTCCCTCTTTCACCTTACTGATGAGTACCGATCCTACGCCTTCAAACAGTTTCAAAATAATATTTCCTGCAAATGCTTCACAGACAATGACATCTGCTTGACCATGAGGTATTTCCCTCGCTTCAATACTTCCGGTAAAATTAATTCCTTTTGTTTCCTTCAATAATGGAAAAGTTTCCTTAACAAGGGCGTTCCCTTTCTCTTCCTCAGCTCCAATATTTACAATTGCTACTTTAGGATTCTTCACTCCCATAACATGTTCCATATAAATAGAGCCCATTTTTGCAAATTGTACCAAATGTGAAGGTCTTGCATCTACATTTGCTCCGCAGTCAATCAGAAGAGACACTCCTTTTTCTGTGGGAATCAGTGGTGCCAACGGAGGTCTTTCCACTCCCTTAATTCTTCCAACAATGGTTTGTCCTCCCACAAGTACAGCTCCCGAACTTCCAGCGGACACAAAAGCGTCTGCCTTCCCTTCCTTCACCATTTTCATTCCCACCACAATTGAAGAATCCTTCTTTCTTCGAATCGCATTGACCGGTGGTTCTGCTGTCTCTATCACTTCTGATGCAGGAACAATTTCTATCTGATTTGAGTTATACGTATATTTTTCCAGTTCCTTTTTTATAACATCTTCCTGTCCTACCAGAAAAACTTTGATGGACTCTTCTCTTCCAACTGCATCAACTGCGCCCTTTACCATTTCTATCGGGGCGTTATCCCCTCCCATGGCGTCCAACGCTATTTTTGTCAATTCTGCCATTTTTATCTCCTCCAACGCTACTAGAATCATTCTACTAGACATTGTAACAAAAATCAATATTGTTTTTCTTCTCTTCAATTAAAGCATTTTTCTCTCCTTTTTTACCTTTTTCTGCGATTTCACATTTGCTCCACATTTTTCCGATATAATATGAGCAGAAAAGACAAAGGAGTGCTACAGATATGAAAAAAGAAAACCGAAAAATGGCCCAAGAAAGAAGAGCACGCGAACGGGCAAAGAAAGTACGTCAGGCACGCGTAAAAAAAATTCTCAAAATTACCCTTCCCCTGTTGGCCATTTTAATTTTAGCTGCTGCTATAATCTGGGACATCGTTCATTCCGAAAATAAAGAGACTTCTAATACTCAACAATCAGAAAGTCAGCAAACAGAAGAAAATGAGCAGACTGACAGCTATCAAACCGATGCATCATTGACTGTTGAAGACGGAGATACTGTAAACATTGATTACGTGGGAACTGTAGATGGAGTTGAATTTGAAGGCGGAAGTACAGATGGAAATGGAACAGACCTTGTGATTGGATCTGGAAATTATATCGATGATTTTGAAGACCAACTGATTGGGTCTCATCCTGGTGATACGGTAGAAGTACAGGTCACTTTCCCCGAGGATTATGGGCAAGAAAAATTAAATGGAAAAGATGCTGTATTTACCGTAACAATAAATGGTATTTATAAATAATCTCTTTTATTTTACCCTGACGCCGGCATTAAGCCGGCGTCATTTTTGAAAGTATGGAATAAATTTTTTCCTTATCTGCCAGCCAAGCAGTAAAAGCTGTCGCACTTCCTGCAGCGATTCCCAGATCAAGTGCTTTTTCATAGTCTCCTGTCTGCAGATATCCTGCCAGAAAACCAGCAACCATAGAGTCTCCTGCACCTACAGAATTTATCACCTTTCCTCCAACAGCTTTTCTCTTATAGATCTCTCCCGATTCAGACACTAAGATCGCGCCTTCTCCACCCATGGAAACCAAAACATTAACTGCCCCCATCTCCTTTAGCAATCTGGCATGGTCAATAATCTCCTGCTGTGTTTTCAGATTTTTCCCAAACATTTCCTGCAGTTCGTATTGATTTGGCTTTATGAGAAATGGATGATATTTCAGGACATCTATTAAAAGTTCTTTTTCAGCATCCACAATATAATTCACACCTTTTTTCTCCAACCTTTGAATAATCCTAGCATAGATATCCCGAGGCACAGACCGGGGAATACTTCCTGCCAGAATAATCCAGTCTCCTTCCTGCAAAGTGTCCACTTTATTGTAAAGTGCTTCTATAGCCTGTCCTGTAATCAATGGACCTTGTCCGTTAATCTCTGTTTCTTCTCCTGCATTTAATTTCACATTAATTCTAGTCTGTCCTTCTTTCAGTTCTATAAATTCTGTAGGACAGCCATAATGTTCCAGCATATCTTTAAGACTTCTTCCTGTGAATCCTGCTGAAAATCCCAAAATTCGGCTCTCATATCCCAAACTTGAAAGGACAACTGAGACATTAATCCCCTTTCCTCCAGGGTAAACACACTCTCTTACGGCTCTGTTTACCGTTCCTGGGATAAACTTATCCAGGCCCACTACATAATCCAACGAAGGATTAAAAGTTACTGTACAGATCATATGGTCCTCACTCCTGTCAGAAAAAATTTTTT
>JAHZAV010000001.1 GCA_019423745.1 Lachnospiraceae bacterium | reverse complement strand
CAGAAGTGAACTCCACTGCCCTTGGGAGAGGTGGAATTTAAAATTTCATTTTTGGCAATACAGGAGGAATCGAACATGTGATTGCATAAAAAAGACTGTTATGCTAAAATAGGAGAGAATATCGATATCCTGCATTTAGAAAGATCCGTCGGAAAGATTGTAGGGTAGGAAAGTGGTAGCTAAAAAAATGAAAAAAGCATTGAGTAGGAAAGATATTGTCCTGATGATTATTATCATTATAGTTGCGGCAGCTGCATTTTTACTGCATAATGTACTGAAAGATTCCAGTGCCGGGACAGCTGTAATCAAGGTTAATGGGAAAATAGAAGGGACCTATCCTTTAAATGAAGATCAGGAGATAAAAATAAATAATGGAAGTAATATTTTGCGGATTAGAAACGGAAAGGCAAAGATGATCGAAGCGGATTGTCCCGATCAGCTTTGTGTACATCAGAAAGCAGTTTCTGCCAGTGGAGAAAGTATCATTTGTCTTCCAAATCGAGTCATTGTAGAGGTGGAATCAAAAGTCAATAGTGAATTGGATGGAATGACGAACTAAGGAGGGACAATAAAGGTGAGAAGCCGGGTTGCATATTTCGGTGTATTTACAGCATTGGCACTGATTTTTAGCTATGTTGAGACATTGATTCCCATACAGCTCGGGATTCCTGGAGTGAAATTGGGACTTGCAAATCTGATTATCGTTATTGCACTTTATAAAATAAGTCTGAAGGAGACATATCTTTTGTCTGTGACAAGGGTTGTATTATCTGGATTTATGTTCGGAAATATGTTTGCTATTCTATACAGCCTGGCCGGTGGGCTTTTGAGTCTTACGGTTATGGCAATTTTAAAAAAAGCCGGAGGATTCAGTGTAATGGGAGTCAGTATAGCCGGAGGGGTAGCTCACAATATTGGACAATTGATTGTAGCTATGATTGTGATAGAAACTTTCAGTGTGGCGTATTATATTCCGGTTCTTTTAATTGCAGGACTTATTACAGGAATGCTTATTGGAATTGCAGCAAATGAAACACTGAAAAGAATTAAGGAGCTGATATAAAATGATTTCATATATACGAGGGGAGTTAGCGTATATAGAAGAAGACAAAGTGGTTGTGGATGTGGCAGGAGTCGGATATGCCATTTTTATGCCTGGTTCTTCAATTGGATTATTGCCGCCTATAGGCGAAGAGGTTAAGATTCACACCTATTTAAATGTGAAAGAAGACTGCATGCAGTTATTTGGTTTTTTAACGAGAGATGATTTGGAAGTCTTCCGTCTTGTGATCGGAGTGAATGGAATCGGTCCCAAGGGTGGTTTGAATATTTTGTCACAGCTTACTCCTGATGATTTGCGATTTGCGGTATTGTCTGGAGATGTAAAGGCAATATCAGCTGCTCCGGGAATTGGGAAAAAAACGGCTGAAAAACTGATTCTGGAGCTTAAGGATAAATTAAAGCTGGAAGATGCACTAAGTCATAGTGAAGGAAAAGAAAAAGAGAAGTTTGCCCTCCAAAGTCCTCAAGGAAATATTCAAGGGGAAGCCGTGCAGGCGTTGGTTGCTCTGGGATATGGCAATACAGAATCACTTCGGGCTGTAAAACAGGTTGCGATAACGGAAGATACACAAGTGGAAGAAGTGCTGAAACAGGCTTTAAAACTTATGGTATTCTAAAGAGCAGGGGAATGGTATGAGCAGAAGAATTATTACAACAGAAAATCTTGAAGAAGATATCAAAATAGAAAATAGTCTGCGCCCACAGTATTTAAAGGATTATATCGGGCAGGAAAAGGCAAAAGAAACTTTAAAAATCTATATTGAAGCAGCAAAAGGGCGAAAGGAAGCTCTTGATCATGTTCTTTTTTATGGTCCTCCTGGCTTGGGTAAAACAACACTTGCCGGAATTATTGCAAATGAAATGCAGGTGAATTTAAAAGTAACCTCTGGTCCGGCAATTGAAAAACCCGGTGAAATGGCAGCAATCCTGAATAATTTGAAAGAGGGAGATGTGCTGTTTGTGGATGAAATTCATCGACTTAACCGTCAAGTTGAAGAGGTACTTTATCCGGCTATGGAGGATTACGCTATTGATATCGTAATCGGCAAAGGTGCAGGAGCCAGGTCTATCCGATTGGATCTGCCCCATTTTACACTAGTCGGTGCTACTACCCGGGCTGGTATGTTGACGGCTCCTTTAAGAGACCGATTTGGTGTCGTGAATCATCTCGAATTCTACACAGTTTCAGAATTACAGACGATCATATTGCATTCGGCAAAGATTCTGGGCGTGGAAATTGAAGAAAAGGGAGCAATGGAACTGGCAAGGCGTTCCAGGGGAACTCCACGTCTTGCAAATCGTCTTTTAAAACGCGTTCGCGATTTTGCCCAGGTGAAATATGACGGAGTCATTACCAAAGAAGTGGCGGACTATGCATTGGATTTGCTGGATGTAGATAAATATGGATTGGATCATATTGACAGAAATCTTCTTTTGACAATGATAGAAAAATTTCAGGGCGGTCCTGTGGGACTGGATACATTGGCAGCATCAGTCGGTGAAGATGCCGGTACGATTGAAGATGTGTATGAGCCATATCTTTTAAAAAACGGTTTTATACAGCGGACACCCCGGGGGCGTGTGGTAACAGAGTTGGCCTGCAGTCATTTGGGAATTTCATATCAAAATAATGAAAAATAGTTGGTTTTTATTAACGAATAGTTTATAATAATTTCATAGTAAGAGGAAAGAGCGGGAGGTCTTTTATGGCATCATCAAAAAATTTTACGGAAGTTCTCATAGGGGGAAAGGTTTTTACATTAAGCGGATTTGAGAGTGAAGAATATCTGCAAAGAGTATCCACCTATCTGAATCATAAACTGGAAGAGTGTACAAACAGCGAGGGATACCGTAAACAAAGTGCAGAGACGAGAAGTATTTTGCTGGCGCTTAATATAGCGGATGATTATTTTAAGGCAAAAAAACAGGGTGGTACTCTGGAGAGTGATATTGAAGCAAAAGATAAAGAGATGTACGATTTGAAGCATGAACTTATTTCCGTGCAGATCAAGTTGGAAAATGCAGAGAAAGCTCTCGACAAAATGAAAGAAGAGAACCGGGAATTGCAGATGAAAATTGTAAAACTGGAAACAGAAATGAAGAATAATCAGAAGAAATAGGCTGTCCAAGGACAGCTTATTTTATGATGTGATTCTGATATATCCGGAGGAAAAAATGACAGAAACAACTGCAAAAACAGAAAACAAAGAGATAGAAATTCTATCTCCGGCAGGATCTTACAGCATTATGAAGACAGCTATAAACGCTGGAGCTGATGCAGTGTATGCGGGAGGAAGCTGCTTTGGAGCCAGAGCTTTTGCGCAAAATTTTACAGAAAAAGAACTTTTAGAAGCTATTGATTATGCTCATCTACATGGCAAAAAGCTGTATCTGACGGTCAATACGCTGGTAAAAGAACGTGAGATGGATGCGCTGGTACATTATCTGACTCCTTTTTATCAGCAGGGATTAGATGCAGTCATTGTGCAGGATTTGGGAGTTATGGAGATAATCCGTGAACATTTTCCAGATCTTCCTATTCATGCAAGTACCCAGATGACAGTTACAAATTATAGAATGGCTGAGTATTTAGAAGAGTTGGGGGTTGTTCGTGTGGTACCAGCCAGAGAGCTTTCTTTGGCGGAAATTCGAATGATTTCTCAACATACAAATTTGGAAATCGAGTGTTTTGTACATGGGGCACTTTGCTATTGTTATTCTGGTCAATGTCTGTTAAGCAGTATGATAGGCGGCAGAAGCGGTAATCGTGGTCAGTGTGCTCAGCCATGCAGACTCCCATGGACAATAAACAGGAATAAGGGAAGCGTAAAAAATACGGGTGAGAAATCTAAAGATTATTTGAGTTTGAAAGATTTATGTACTGTTGATTTAATTCCAGAGCTCATTGAGTCGGGCATTACTTCTTTTAAAATCGAAGGAAGAATGAAGCAGGCTACCTATGTTGAAACTGTTGTGAGAATGTACCGAAAATATGTGGATCAATATCTGGAACAAAAGGCTGCTGGAATAGATAAACCGTTTACTGTGAATAAAGAAGATCGCCGCCTGTTGTATCGTGCTTATCAAAGACGAGGTTATACAGACGGATATTATCATCGTCATAATGGAAAAGAGATGCTTTCCCTTACAAGACCAAATAGCAATGAAACAAACAAAGATATTGACTTGCCTGAAAGAGAAATACAGGAAAAAATTAATGGTAAATTAATACTTTCAGAAGGAAAAAGTGCTAAACTATATCTGTCTGCAGCGGGAAAATATGGTCAAGTTCATATAGAAAGTGAAGGGGCATTGGTGCAAAGAG
The DNA here is from genome assembly GCA_019423745.1 of Lachnospiraceae bacterium. GTDB lineage: Bacteria > Bacillota > Clostridia > Lachnospirales > Lachnospiraceae > Claveliimonas. The sequence continues at coordinate 189,088 of JAHZAV010000001.1, read as the reverse complement.
CACTAAAACAACCTATGTCAGCAGAGAGACTGGAACGTCAGTTAAGAAAAACGGGAGGTACACCTTTTGTTTTTCAAAATCTTTCTATTGATTTGGAAGGGGAGGTTTTTTTGCCGATACAGGCTGTCAATGAACTTAGAAGAGATGCGCTTGGGAAATTAGAAAATAAGATTACCGGGGCATATCGGCGCACGTTGCAGGACTCTAAAAATATAGAAAGCCATTTATCTGGACTTGAGAAAACAACGGTTTCTTCTGACAGGATATCTAATATTGAGGAGAAATTTTTTCCAGTTTATGTATCTGTGGAAACAGAAGAACAGTTAAAGTGCGCTGCTTTGGCCTTGTATGTAAAACGGATTTATATAGAAGATACGGTTTATCTGGGAGCTTCAAAAGATAAAAAAGAAGAGCTTCGGACATTATTTTGTGGTATACAGGAAAGTGGGAAAGAAATCTTTTTTGCAATGGCAAGAATTTTCCGCAGCGAAGCAGAAACGATTTATGAAAATAATTTAAGGGAATTGCTTGCTCTTGCTGACGGCATGTTGATACGGAATATGGAGAGCTTGAGATTAATTAAAAAACAGGAATACCAGGGAATCATTGTTGCAGATTCGTCTGCTTATCAATGGAACAGAAAGGCACAGAATTTCTGGAAACGATCAGGAGCTGATGCATTTGTTGCGCCAGTTGAACTTAATGTGTCGGAGTTAGAAGATTTGGACAGAAGTAATATGGAACTTCCTGTATATGGATATACAGCGGTAATGGTAAGTGCCGGATGTATTCGCTGTCATACAGATCAATGTACCAAAAAAAGTGGCTGGCTTTTTATGTCAGATCGATACCAAAAAGAATTTGCAGTAAAAAATGAATGTCTCTATTGTTATAATGTAATTTATAATACAACCCCCACGTTGCTGGCAGATCAAAGAAAGGAGATTGTAAAACTCCATCCATCTGCTCTTATTCTCGCTTTTACCAGAGAAAATGGCCGACAGATGGCTTCTATTATGGAATGGTTTTTCAAAGTCCTTCAAGGCGAGCAGGAGCCAAGCACCTGGGAAGGAGATTTTACAAGAGGACATTTTAAACGGGGAGTAAAGTAGGTGAAAATTTGGTAAATATCATTGTTGAAATTTCTAAATATTTGATTATTCTTCTGATTATCATGTACACATATCTTTGTTTTACAATATTTGGATACCATGATATGGAAAAAAAGCAGGGAATGTTAAGAAGACAGAACGTTCTTATGTTTCTGTTTCATCTGATTGCTTTTATCATACTCTATCTGGAAATGGAAGATATAAAAGTAGCAGCCTTTTATCTGGCACAAGTTGTTCTTCTTGGAGCTACTATTCTTCTGTATACCCATATTTATCCGAAGGTGTCAAGGCTGGTAGTCAATAATATGTGTATGCTTCTTTGTATTGGGCTTGTCATGTTGACCAGACTGGATTATAAGACAGCAATGAAACAGTTTATTTTTGCTGCTGCAGGGATTGTTATGAGTTTGATTGTCCCGGTTATTATCCGTAAAGTGAAAGGTCTGGCAAAACTGAGAAAGGTGTATGCAATTGCCGGAATGGCGTCTCTTGCTGTTGTGGCGGTATTAGGACAAGTATCTTATGGAGCGAAACTGGGTTTTTCAGTGGGTGGAATCAGTATTCAGCCTTCTGAAATTGTCAAAATTATTTTTGTTTTTTATGTGGCAGCAAGTCTGAAAGAATCAACTGCTTTCAAAAATGTAGTGATGACAACTATGGTTGCTGCACTCCATGTGTTGATTCTTGTAATTTCGACGGATCTTGGAGCGGCTTTAATTATTTTTGTCGTGTATCTTGTAATGCTTTATGTTGCTACAAGACAGCCGCTTTATATGTTGGCAGGACTGGGAGCGGGGGCAGGAGCATCGGTGATCGGTTATTATTTATTTGGCCATGTCCGTACAAGGGTAAATGTATGGAGAGATCCTTTTGCAACGTATGATAATGGTGGATATCAGGTGGCACAGTCACTGTTTGCTATTGGCACAGGAAGCTGGTTTGGAATGGGACTATGTCAAGGGTCTCCAGAAAGTATTCCTGTACGTGATTCCGATTTCATTTTTTCAGCAATAGCTGAGGAATTAGGACTTGTGTTTGCCCTGTGTCTGATCCTTATTTTTGTCAGCTGTTATATTATGTTTTTAAACATTGCTATGCAGCTGCACAATCAATTTTATAAATTAGTGGCGCTGGGGCTTGGGACCTGTTATATTTTTCAAGTATTCTTGAATGTAGGCGGCGTAATAAAATTTATTCCTTCCACAGGTGTAACGCTTCCTTTAGTAAGTTACGGTGGAAGCTCTTTGCTCAGCACATTGATTATGTTTGCAATCATCCAGGGACTTTATATTGTAAGAGAGGACGAGGAAGAAAGCATTGAAAGAAAGAAAAAAGAACAACAGTTACGAGCTAAGAAAAGAAGAATCGCGGCAGCAAAAGAAGCAGGAAAGACTTCAGATGAGCCGCAAAGAAAGAAAAGAGCAGTCAAAACAAGACAGGAAGGCCAAAAAGCGAAAACGGGAAGTAAACAAAGAGTTCGCTAGAGTAACATATGTATTTGTTGCATTGTTCCTTGTATTAATGGGGTATATTGCTTATTTTAATGTTGTGGAAAGTGAGGACATTATTAGAAGTCCTTATAATCCACGACTGGATTCTATGGCTGATCGAGTTGTACGCGGGAAAATACTTGATAAAGATGGGAATGTGCTGGCAGAGACAAAAAACGCCGAGGATGGAAGTGAATATCGTTATTATCCCTATGGTAATCTTTATGCCCATGTGGTAGGATATTCATCTCAGGGCAAGTCCGGATTGGAATCTACTCGAAATTTTGAGCTTCTTACCTCAAATACTTTTTTTCTTGAAAAATTGAAAAATGAGTTCCAAGACCAAAAGAATACAGGAGACAATATTGTAACTACATTGGATACTTCTCTTCAGCAGGCGGCATCCGATGCTATGGGTGACAATAAAGGTGCAGTTGTGATTATGGAACCATCTACAGGTAAGATACGTGCTATGCTGTCCAAACCGGATTTTGATCCTAATACAGTAAGCGAAAACTGGGAATGGCTTAATACGGACGAAAACAGTACTCTTTTAAACCGGGCAACTCAGGGACAATATGCACCAGGATCTTCTTTTAAAATTGTAACAGCATTGGAATATATGCGGGAACATAGTGATTATGCATCTTATACGTATAACTGCAACGGATCTATTACCTATGATAATGTGACAATCCCATGTGCTGGTGGGCAGATACATGGGCAGGAAGATCTGGCAAGTTCTTTTGCCTATTCTTGTAATGCTTCTTTCTGCAATATTGGACTCCAGCTTAACCTCTCGAAATACAGTAGTACTGCGAAGGAGCTGCTTTTTAACAGTGCTCTTCCGGGGAAAGACATCAGTTACAATAAAAGCAGTTTTGCCCTGGACAAAAATGCCACTTCATCAGATCGAATGATGACAGCTATGGGGCAGGGAGAGACCCTCGTAAGTCCCTATCACATGGCACTTATTACTTCTGCAATTGCTAACGGTGGCAGGTTAATGGAACCCTATCTGGTAGAAAAAGTAACCAACTATTCCGGTTCAATTGTAAAAGAGACTGATCCGGAAAGTTATGGAAATCTGATGACGTCAGAAGAAGCGGCACAGCTAAAAGCTTATATGCAAGGTGTAACAGAGTATGGGACAGGTTCTGTTTTTGCCGGATCTGGATACAGTGTTGCCGGAAAAACAGGTACTGCCGAATACAGTGACGGAGACTCTTCAAAAAATCACTCCTGGTTTGTTGGCTTCACGAATGTTGACAATCCGGAACTTGTAATCAGTGTTATTATTGAGGAATCTGACGGAAATACAAAAGCTGTTAATGTTGCAAAACAGATTCTGGACAGTTATTATTATAACTAGAAATAACAGGTCAGAGGATAAGGATTATGAGATTTGCATCACATCTGTATGTGTCTACGGAACTAAAAGAGAAGAAAGAGAAGATTATTTCCCGAATCAAAAAAGGAAAATGCACACGATTACTCTGTTTTCTGGTATTAACGGACTATGGAACTAAAAGATTAGAAATCGTGTCCTCTCTTGAGTTTATGCAGTACAGGTGTCCCAAAGATAGAACAACAATTGTCGGAATGGCAGGAAACTATGATGATGCGCTGGAATTAGTCGGAACTATACTGCAGAATGCCTATTCAGAGGGAAGGGCAGATGACATATGTGGATTTTTGGAAGACAGGGAGCGGGAAAAATAATATGCTGCATCTTTTATTGTTAATTTTAAAAATTGCAGGTATCATACTGTTAATTATACTGGGTATACTGATATTGTTACTTAGTGTAGTGCTTTTTGTGCCAGTTTGTTATCAGGTGTCTGCAAAAACTGATGGGACAGCAAAGGGAACAAAGGTAAGATGTAAAATAACATGGCTTTTTTCTCTTTTGGAATTAAAAATTCTCTATAAAGATAAGGCAAGTGCATTTTGTACAAGAGTGGCCTGGAAGCGTATTAAGGGAGGAGAAAAACCAGATGATGAAGAAGAAAAAATTACGGAGAATAATGAAAAAGAAAAATCTGATACAAATCTGGAGGCGAAGGAAGAAAGTGAAGAAGCTGATGCGCCAGATGAGCCGGCTGAACAGGAAATTCCAAAAGAAGAAGAGTGTGAGGAAAGTAATCCGTACAAAGTTTCCGAAGATGATTCGACGTATGAAAAGGAATGGTCCTATGATGCTCAGGAAGACAAAAGCTCTGCAAAAAAGATTCATAAAGCAGGCCAGAAGATATCTGCATTCTTTCAAAAGATAAAATGTACAATAAAAGGAATCTGTGATAAAATAAATCTATTCAGTGAAAGAAAAGAAAAACTGATACAGTTTCTGGAGAATGAGTTGCATCGGAAGGCATTTAATGTGGCAAAAAGAGCTCTTATTCATCTTCTAAAAAAGATCTTTCCTAGGAAAGGCAGAATATTTTTAAGATATGGTCTGGAAGATCCGGCACTGACAGGGACAAGTCTGGCAGGTTTGGCAGTGTTATATCCTTTCTTTCCAGGAGAGTTCATTATTGTTCCGGAATTTGAAGAAAAAGTGTTTGAAGGAAAAGTAAATATACAGGGAAAGCTTTATTTTATACATTTTCTGATTTTTGCGCTGCGGCTTTTTGTCAGCAGAGCAGTAAGACAGACTTATAAGGATATTCGGAAATTTATCAGTGAATTTTAAAAGTCCTGACAGGAGATCAAAGATGTGGGAGGAATTATATTATGGCAGATAACAATAATTTTAAAGGAACGGTAGAAGCATTATTTCATGGAATGGACGCGGTTATCTCTTCTAGGACAGTAGTAGGTGATGCGATTCATATAGGAGATACCATTATTTTACCGCTTGTAGATGTTTCCTTTGCAATTGGGGCCGGAGCTTTTAATGGGGAAAAAAAGGAAAAGGGAGCAGGTGGTCTTGGCGGAAAAATGACTCCCAGTGCGGTTCTTGTAATACAAAACGGAACAACAAGACTTGTAAATATTAGGAATCAGGATACAATGACAAAGATTCTTGACATGGTTCCGGATGTGCTGGATCGTTTTACTTCTAAAAGCAATAGTCGTATGACGGAAGAAGAAGTAAATGATATTCTTGATGAAGCGGATGAGTAAAATCAAGAAAGCAATTGAAATCCAAAAGGAGAAAGAATATTTTTGTTAAGCGGAGCATACAATAAAACAAGGCCCAGGCGGGAGGAATTCAGATGAAAAAAATGGCGGGATTTGCCTTGTTCTGGATTGCGGCAGGAATTACAATCAGCCTTTGGCTCCCAAATATGTTTGTAGAGATTCTATGTATTATACTATGTCTTTTGGTAGCGTACGAATTGTTTTTTTGTTGTAAAGACGACTGAATTACTTTTTTCTTAATCTTTTTGCGAAATATGTGAAGAAATACTTGCTTTTTTTAGAGTATTCTGATAGAATATCATTGTTGCGAGTCTGGAGAACAGGCTTATTTAGAGTGTTAGGAGGTGCAGTCATGGCTAAATGTGCTATTTGCGAAAAGGGTGCTCACTTTGGTAACAGTGTCAGCCACTCTCATAGAAAGACACCAAAAATGTGGAAATCAAATGTAAAATCTGTTCGTGTAAAAACAGAGGGCGGATCTAAAAGAATGTATGTATGTACTTCTTGTTTAAAGTCCGGAAAAGTAGAGCGCGCTTAATGAAAAGTCTAAAGAGAGACTAATTTTCCGCTAGTCAGGGAAGTTAGTCTTTTTTTGTTGTAAAAGACAGGAAAACAGAGTATAATACTTGTGTTAAACTCACGTTTATAAAAGGATAGACACCAAATAAAAGTAGAAATAATTGGAGGTAACTATATGAAGGGAAGCATGAGTACAGATATGGGTATCATAACAGTAAGTACTGAAGTGATTGCTAAATATGCGGGAACTGTAGCAGTGGAATGCTTCGGCATTGTGGGAATGGCGGCAGTAAATGTAAAGGATGGTCTGGTAAGACTTCTTAAAAAAGATAGCCTGACTCATGGAATCCAGGTATCTATATCAGAGGAAAATGAGATTACCATTGATTTTCATGTAATCGTAGCATATGGGGTCAGCATTTCTGCAGTGACGGATAATCTGATCAGCAATGTAAAATATAAAGTTGAAGAATTTTCCGGTATGAAAGTTGATAAAATCAATATCTATATCGAGGGCGTCCGGGTCATCGATTAGTTAAGGAGGATATTTAAGTGGCTGTAAAGACAATCAGTGTGGAAATGCTGGCTAAGATGTTTCTTGCCGGTGCACAGAATATTGAGGCAAAAAAAGAATTTATTAATGAGTTGAATGTATTTCCTGTTCCGGATGGCGATACTGGAACGAATATGTCTTTGACAATTATGTCAGCGGCAAAAGAGGTAACTGCTCTTGAAAATATGGATATGAAATCATTGGCAAAAGCGATTTCATCTGGTTCCCTTAGAGGAGCAAGAGGCAATTCTGGTGTTATTCTTTCTCAGCTTCTTAGGGGCTTTACAAAAGCTGTTCGGGATGAAAAAGAAGTGAATGTAAAGATCTTGGCAGCTGCCTGCGACAGAGCAAAGGATACAGCATATAAGGCAGTTATGAAACCAAAAGAAGGAACCATTCTTACAGTCGCCAGGGGAATTGCTGAAAAAGCGGTACTTCTTGCGGAAGAAACGGATGATTTGGAAGTGTTTATTCCGGCGCTCATCGAAGAAGGAGATGCAGTCCTTGCGCAGACACCAGAGATGCTTCCTGTTTTGAAAGAGGCCGGAGTAGTGGATTCCGGTGGTCAGGGACTTATGGAAGTCATCAAAGGAGCTTATGATGCATTTCTTGGCAAAGAAATAGATTATAGTGCTATTTCCGCTGAAGGAGCGGGATCCGGCATGACAAAAGTTTCCGCTGAAGCAACAGCAGACATCAAATTTGGATACTGTACAGAATTTATTATTATGACTGAGCGGGAATTTACAGAGAAGGATGAGACGGAATTCAAGGCTTATCTGGAATCTATTGGTGATTCTATTGTCTGTGTGGCAGACGATGATGTCGTAAAAATTCACGTTCATACGAATGATCCGGGGCTTGCTATTCAAAAAGCTCTCACTTACGGGCAGTTGTCACGAATGAAAATTGACAACATGAGAGAAGAACATCAGGAAAAGTTAATCCGTGATTCACAGAAACTTGCGAAACAGCAGGAGGAAGAACGGAAGAAGAAAATGACAGAGCCCAGAAAGCCAATGGGATTTATTACAGTTTCTATTGGAGAAGGCTTAAATAGTGTATTTCGTGAACTTGGCGCGGATTATATTATTGAAGGTGGCCAAACAATGAATCCTAGTACGGAAGATATGCTGAATGCAATCGAGCAAGTAAATGCAGATGCTGTTTTTATTCTTCCTAATAACAAAAATATTGTACTTGCAGCAAATCAGGCCAAGGCGCTTGTAAACGATAAAGAGATTATCGTAATTCCCACCAAAACTGTACCACAGGGAATTACAGCAATCATTAGTTTTATGCCGGAAGCTGGCGTGCAGGAAAATGAAGAAGCAATGCTGGAAGCTATCCAGAACGTAAAGTCCGGTCAGGTTACTTATGCTGTGCGTGATACCCGTATTGATGATAAGGAGATCCATGAAGGTGATATTATGGGAATTGGAGATTCGGGTATTCTGGCAGTGGGACAGGATATTGATAAGACAGCTGCAGAGATGCTGGAACAGTTAGTAGACGAAGACTCAGAGTTGATTAGTATTTACTATGGCGAAGAAGTTAACGAAGAAGCAGCAGAAAATTTTGTTGCAGAAATTGAGAAAAAGTATCCAGATCTTGATGTAGATGCTCATTATGGTGGCCAGCCTATTTACTATTACGTGCTGGCTGTAGAGTAGGTGAATGAATATACACCGATTCATGGTCTGAAAGGGATTGGAGAGAAAACTGAAAAATTGTTTTGGAAAGTGGGGATCAGGACTGTTGGGGACCTGATCCGCTATTATCCAAGGGCATACGATATCTATGAAGAGGCTGTACCGATCAGTGAGGTAGAAGAAGGACGGATACAGACAGTTACCGGGGCTATCTATGGGAAAGTCCAGGTGTCCGGAAATCGTGCCATGCAGGTAACTTCTTTAAATGTGAAGGATCTTACAGGTACGTTAAAGGTTATATGGTTTCGTATGCCTTTTCTTCGTACTACACTTTCCCGGGGTGGGATGATTACTCTTCGCGGAATCATTGTCAGACGACGGAACGGTCTCGTAATGGAACATCCGGAGATTTTCTATCCACCCGGAAAGTATGAAGAAAAATGTGGCGCTATGCAGCCAGTTTATCCTCTGACAGCAGGACTTTCCAATCATACAGTCATGAAAGCGGTGAAACAGGCATTAGAGAATCTCCCGCTTGAGCGGGAGATTCTTCCTGAACATATTCGTATGAAATATCATCTGGCCGAATATAATTATGCACTCCGGGGAATTCATTTTCCAGAGGATAAAGAAGTGTTTTGCCATGCCAGAAAACGTCTAGTCTTCGATGAATTTGCACAGTTTATTTATTCACTTCGCCAATTAAAGGAGGATGGCGGAAAAAGTGAAAATAATTTTCATATAAAGCCTTCTGAGAAAGTAACACAGTTTATGCGTGAACTTCCTTATGAACTGACTGGAGCGCAAAAGAAGGTTTGGCATGAGATTGAAAAGGATCTTCAGAAAGACCGTTCTATGTCAAGACTGGTACAAGGAGATGTAGGATCAGGGAAAACGGTTATTGCGTTTCTTGCCTTGCTTACAGTGGCATATAATGGACTACAGGGTGCTTTAATGGCTCCAACAGAAGTATTGGCCAAACAGCATTTTGAATCCATTACCGATTTGATTGAGAAACATGGGATTCCTTTTCGGGTAGTGCTTCTAACCGGTTCAATGACGAAAAAAGAAAAAAAGGATGTTTACAGCAGGATTGAAGAAGGAACTGCTCAGATTATAATTGGAACACATGCATTGATTCAAGAAAAAGTCATATACCATAACCTTGCTCTTGTAGTAACCGATGAACAGCATCGATTCGGTGTACATCAAAGAGAAATTTTTTCTAAAAAGGGAGAAACTCCTCATGTACTTGTTATGAGTGCAACACCGATTCCCAGAACATTGGCAATTATCTTATATGGGGATCTTGATATTTCTGTAATAGATGAACTTCCGTCTAATCGTCTTCCTATAAAAAATTGTGTAGTGGATACCGGATATCGTCCTACCGCATATCGTTTTATCAAAAATCAGGTTAAAGAAGGAAGACAATGCTATATTATCTGTCCTATGGTAGAAGAAAGTGAGCATTTAGAGGTTGAAAATGTAACAGATTATTCTGCTATGCTGCAGGAAGAGATGGGGAACGAGATTGTAGTGGCGTGTCTTCATGGCAAAATGAAACAGGAAGAAAAAGATCAAATTATGACAGCGTTTGGGCAGAAAAAGATTCATATACTAGTATCAACGACTGTTATTGAAGTTGGAATTAATGTGCCAAATGCTACTGTTATGATGGTTGAAAATGCAGAGCGTTTTGGGTTAGCCCAGTTGCATCAGCTTCGAGGACGCGTGGGACGAGGAAAATATCAATCCTATTGTATTTTTATGACAGGTTCTAAGACAAAAGATACAAAGGAAAGGCTGGATATCTTAAATAAAAGCAACGATGGATTCAAAATTGCGGCTGAAGATCTGAAACTGAGAGGACCAGGTGATCTTTTTGGTATTCGTCAGAGTGGACTTATGAATTTTCGGCTGGGAGATGTGTTTCAGGATGCATCTGTTCTTCAAATGGCAAATGAAGCAGTTTCTGAACTTGCAAAAGAAGAATGCGATTATTTGAAAAAACTGGAAAACTATACAGGAAATTCTAGTGTAATTTTATAAATCCTCCATATACTATCGTTGTAACAAAAACAAAAAAATGTTACAAAAAAGGAGGAGTATAGAAATGACAAATCGTTCATCTAACAAAGCAGCTGTACCTGAAGCAAAGGGTGCATTAGACAAATTCAAATATGAGGTTGCAAGTGAGCTGGGAGTACCGCTCACAGACGGATACAATGGTGACCTTACTTCCAGACAGAACGGCTCTGTTGGAGGATATATGGTAAAGAAGATGATCGAACAGCAGGAAAGACAGATGGCAGGTAAATAGTTTACGCTGTCTTACTGATTAGTAAAAATTTTTGTTCAAAACGAGAAGGCATCCGTTGGAAGCTTCATGCACGCCGACGGGTGCTTTTTCTTGACTTTTACGGTTTTGCTTCGTATAATGAACAAGAAATATTTTGTATACATAACAAGTTGGGAGTGGTATTATGCGTGTAATTGCAGGGAGTGCAAAGCGGTTGCAGCTTAAAACTCTGGATGGAATGGATACCCGTCCGACGACTGATCGAATTAAAGAAACCTTGTTTAATATGCTGTCTCCTTATCTTTACGATTGCATTTTCTTAGATTTGTTTGCAGGAAGCGGTGGAATAGGAATTGAAGCTCTAAGTCGCGGAGCGATGGAAGCTGTTTTTGTGGAAAAAAATCCAAAGGCTATGGCCTGCGTCAAGGATAATTTAAAATATACACGGCTAGACAGGAAGGCTCTTACAATATCTTCAGATGTTATGACTGCACTTTATCGACTGGAAGGAGAAAAACAATTTGATTTTATTTTTATGGATCCTCCTTATAACCAGGAACTAGAAAAAAAAGTACTGGAATATCTGGCAGAGTCACAACTTCTTGCTGATGAGGGAGTCATTATTGTGGAAGCATCCAAAGATACTTCCTTTGATTATCTGGATGAACTTGGCTTTTGCCTTATTAAAGAGAAGGTTTATAAGACCAATAAACACGTATTTATTGAACCGGCAGGGAGGAAAGAAATATGTTAAGAGCAATCTATCCAGGCAGCTTTGATCCGGTGACATTTGGTCATCTTGATATGATCACACGATCGGCAAAGATGGTGGATGAATTAATTGTCGGAGTATTGTATAATAACGCAAAAAGTCCGTTGTTTTCCTTGGAAGAACGTGTTAGAATATTAGAGGAAACTGTTAAAAATATTCCAAATGTCAGAGTGATTCCATTTGAAGGATTGCTGGTAGATTTTGCGAAAAAAATGGAAGCAAAAATGATTATAAGAGGGCTGAGGGCAATTACTGATTTTGAGTACGAGCTTCAGATGGCACAGACAAACCGTAAATTGAAAGGTAGTCTGGAAACTGTCTTTTTAACAACCAGCCTGCAGTACTCTTATCTGAGCTCTTCGATTGTTAAAGAAGTAGCGGCTTTCGGGGGAGATATTTCGCAGTTTGTACCGGACATCGTGATAGAAGAAATAGAGAAGAAAATGGATAAAAAAAGGAGAGTGTAAATTATGAGCAGCCGTATTGAACAGATTATTGAAGAAATTGAGGAGTACATTGACAGCTGTAAATTTCAGCCGTTATCAACAACCAAAATTATTGTAAATAAGGATCAGATTGATGAGCTTCTGCGTGAACTTCGTATGAAAACTCCGGATGAAATCAAACGATACCAGAAGATTATTGCAAATAAAGATGCTATTCTTGCAGATGCACAGGCAAAGGCTGATAGTATGCTCCAAGAGGCACAGATTCAGACAACTGAACTTGTGAGCGAACATGAAATTATGCAGCAGGCATATGCACAGGCAAATGAGATTGTAACTGCTGCTACAGAACAGGCACAGCAGATTCTTGATAATGCTACAAATGATGCGAATGATATCCGTATTGGTGCAATGCAGTATACAGATGATCTTCTCGCTAATGCAGAGAGTATTATTGGTCATACCCTTGACAGTTATACGACGAAATATGACGGATTAGTAAATTCTCTTCAGGAATGTTATGATATGGTCCGTAATAATCGTTCAGAATTGGAAATTCCGGATCAGTCTTCCAGAGGATTGGAAGCTGAGTTTGGTTCTGTTCCGGAAGAATCCTATGAAGAAGCAGAGGATGAGTTAGAATAAAAATCCAAAGATGCCAAGGCACAAAAGACTGGTTACAGACATAGTAACCAGTTTTTCTATTAAGTAAGAAGAGAGTTTAAGTTTTGAACCTTGTATCATACAGGAAGTCTGTGCGGCAGCACACAGTCCTCCAAAAGAAGTAAGTCCCAAAAGTAGAATCCAGCGTATTTGCCATGGGAGTACGGAGAGTTGTGTTATCATTGGAATTCCTGCTGTGATCTCTAGAAAGGAAAGAAAAATCTGGAATGGAATGCAGTTATTCCATGGCAGAAGACCGGCTAATTTTGTTATGATGGAGAAGAGCATGATATAGCCACCTATCTTTGCAATTGCTTCAAAGCTGTTCATCATACAAGTGTCCAATATTGACAGGGAAAAGGGATTCTCTTTTGCAGGGTCCAGTCCTGGAAATCTGCTAGAAATCCCATTTTTTTTATAAAAAGGCAGAAATATTCTGCTGCATATTACAGGTGACAAAAAAAGAATAGCAATAGAAGGAATGATAAGTAGCTCTGAGGGAGTATTTTGCATAACAACATAGCTGATAATGAACATAGGGCTGGTGTTGTTACAAAATGAGAGGAGATAGGATGCTTCGCTATAAGAAATGCGTCCTGTTTTAAGAAGATCGGATGTTACCTTTGCTCCCATAGGATATCCACAGAGAAATCCTGCGATTACGGCAAAAGAGCCGCTGTTTGACACATTAAAGATTTTTCCAAGGACAGGTCCGGTAATTCTGGATATGTAATAGACAGCATTTGTCTGAATCATTAAATTGGAGAGCAAAATAAAAGGAAGTAAGGTGGGAAGGACAATTTGAAACCAAAGGAGTATTCCTTCACTGGCACCGTCAAAAACCGGGGCCGGGAAAAAAAGCATGATTATAAAAAGAAAAACAACTGACAACATAAATAGGCGACGTTTCATAATTTGTTTCCATAAAAAGACTTTTATTCATTTTATGGAGAAAGGTTCTTTTTTATGTACAGAATAATAAAATCAAAAGAAAAGAGGAGAAAGATATGGCAGTATTAAATCAGTTAGAACCTAAAAAAGTTTTTCAGTTTTTTGAAGAAATATGCAAAATCCCTCATGGATCAGGAAATTTAGGGGAAATATGTGAATATTGTGTACACTTTGCTGAAGAACGTGGGTTGAAAGTGATGCGGGATGATGCGGATAATATTATCATATGGAAAGAGGCCTCACCGGGGTACGAAGGAAAAGAACCTGTTATTTTGCAAGGTCATCTGGATATGGTGTGCGAAAAGACAGCCGAGTCAAATCATGATTTTAAAAAAGATGCTTTGCAGCTCTATGTAGAGGACGGCTTTGTAAAAGCTAAAAATACAACGCTTGGTGGGGATGATGGGATTGCTCTTGGAATGATTCTTGCTTTGCTTGATGAAAATGATGTTCCCCATCCTCCTATTGAGGCGGTGTTTACTGCTGATGAAGAGACAGGAATGGGTGGAGCAAAAGCACTGAATCTTCAACTTTTAAAAGGTCGAAAACTGATTAATATAGATTCAGAAGAAGAAGGCGTACTAACTGTGGGATGTGCCGGCGGGGTAAGTTGTCATACTTCTTTCCCTATGGATTTTTCCGGTCGACAAGGTAATGTTTTTCAAGTTGTCATTTGCGGGCTAAAAGGAGGACACTCGGGTTCAGAAATTGACCGTCAAAGGGCAAATGCATTGAAATTAGTGGGAAGATTTCTATACGAGACAATGCAAAGCACAAAAATTTTTCTAATCGATGCGAAAGGCGGCGGAAAAGAAAATGTGATAGCGAGTCGGGCAGAAATTGTTGTAATGGCGGAAGATCCAGATGTTTTTAAAGATACTGCAGATAGGATGTATTCTATATGGAAAGAGGAATATGCAGAGGAAGAGCCGGGTCTAATGGTCCAAATTGAGAATCAGGGATACATAACGGCTAACACGATTTCCGAAGATATGACAGAGAAAATTGTGTACTATCTCATGGCTGCTCCAGATGGTCCTATGGGTTACAATCGTAGTTTGCCCGGTCAGGTAGAGACATCACTTAACCATGGGATTATGGCTGTTAGAGATGGGTATTTGACAATCGATACTCTTGTCAGAAGTTCTGTTGGCAGTAAAAAAATGGAGCTGGCAAAGAGATTGGAAATTCTATCCAAGTTGTGCGGAGCTACCTTTCTGGCAGACAATGAGTATCCAGGGTGGGCATATAAAAAACAATCATCGTTAAGAGATCTGATGGTCAAAACATATTGTGAGTTATTTGGTACAGATCCGAAAGTTCTTACCATTCATGCAGGTTTGGAGTGTGGCCTATTTATGGATAAAAAGAAAGACCTGGATTGCGTATCTTTTGGTCCAGATATTTTAGATATTCATTCCGTAAAAGAGCGCCTTTCTATTGAATCGGTAGAAAGAAGTTATCGTTATCTGAAGGCAGTACTTGCCAGCTTATAAAACGTAAGGTTTTGTGAATAAGATTCCGCATAAGAAAGAAATGGCCGAGCATATAGTAGAAGAAAAAGGCAGGCCAATATGTTTCGAAAAATTCTGATTCTTTTACTTTTGATTTCGCTTTTTTGTACGATTGGTATACAGGATCTTGTTGAAAAAGCTAAATACAATGAAAAATCCAGACAGGGCATAGACAGCGGAATATACCGTCAGGAGTTTTTTTCACCGGACATGCGAGAAAACAAAGCTGTTTTGTCTGCGGAATGCCGCATTTTTCTTAATAAAGTTGAGAAGGACAGCATATATTTTCCGATTCCCAGTTCCAGTATCGATGAGTCTCTTACGGTTTCTTATGAGAATTCGTGGATGGTCGAACGTACCTATAGAGAAACAAATCATCATGAAGGTACAGATATTATGGCATCAAAAAATCAAAGAGGACTTTACCCGGTCGTAAGTATTTCTGATGGAACAGTGACAAGTCTTGGCTGGCTGGAACTGGGAGGATGGAGAGTAGGAATTACGTCACCACAAGGTGTCTATTATTATTATGCCCATCTGCAATCTTACAGTGACATTCAAAAGGGAGATCACGTAAAGGCAGGTCAGCTCCTGGGTTTTATGGGAGACTCTGGATATGGAGATGAGGGGACATACGGTAAATTTGCGGTACACCTGCATCTCGGCATTTACAGCTGGGATACGGGAGAAGAGATCAGCGTTAATCCTTATTATGTTCTGCAGAAATTGGAAAAGAAAAAACTAAAATATGCCTATTCCTAGAATATGCTTAAAATGATATAATAGCATCAGTGTATAGATTTGCAGAGAATTGTTTCTATGCACTGATGCCATTGTTGATGCACAAAGGAGGATGACAGGATGAACCTGCCAGAAAAATTCCAGGAAAAAATGAAAGCTCTTTTAAAAGAAGAGTACAGTGACTATATTGCATGTTATGAAGAGCCGAGATATTACGGCCTCAGGGTAAATACAAAAAAGATAACAACAGAAGAATTTATGAAAATCTGTCCGTTTCCTATCCGGCCGATTCCGTGGATTGAGAACGGATTTTATTATGATGGTGAAAAGGACTTTCCAGCAAAGCATCCTTATTATTTTGCCGGACTTTATTATTTACAGGAACCAAGTGCTATGACTCCGGCAAATCGGCTTCCTATAGAACCGGGAGAACGGGTGTTGGATCTTTGCGCTGCTCCCGGAGGCAAAGCAACAGAACTTGGGGCAAAACTAAACAACAAAGGACTTTTGGTAGCAAACGATATCAGCAGTTCGCGGGCAAAGGGCTTATTGAAAAATATTGAATTGTTCGGTATTGGTAATATTCTTGTAACCAGTGAAGAACCGGGAAATTTAACAGAACATTTTGCTGAATATTTCGATAAAATATTAATTGATGCTCCTTGTTCTGGAGAAGGAATGTTTCGTAAGGACAAAAAAATGGTAAAAGCCTGGGAAGAACACGGACCAGAATATTTCAGCCGTATTCAGAAAAATATAATAGGTCAGGCAGCGGCTATGCTGCGTCCGGGCGGAATGTTGCTTTATTCTACCTGTACTTTTGATCAACGGGAAAATGAAGATATCATCTCACATCTTTTGGATGAATGTCCGGAATTTTCTGTTCAGGATATGGAAGAGTATGAAGGGTTTGCTTCCGGATTGCCTGGAAAGATGGGAAAAGAGAAACACCTGGAAAAAACAGTTCGTATTTTTCCGCATAAAATGCATGGGGAAGGGCATTATATTGCATTGCTGAAAAAAGGAGAAGGTAGTTCTTCCCTGGAGGGATCCGTTTCCAATAAGCGGGAAAGAAAGTGGAAGCTTCCAGATGAGCTGAAAGATTTTTTAAAGAAAATTAAGATAGATTTAAGTGCCAGCTGTCTGGATATTCGTGGGGAAAAGGTTTATTATATGCCAGAAGGGCTTCCGGATTTAAGAGGAATTCGTTTTCTTAGAACTGGTCTGCTTCTCGGTGAATTGAAAAAGAATCGATTTGAACCAAGTCAGGCACTTGCTATGTATTTAGATAAGAAAGATTATGCTTTTACCGTAGATCTTCCATCCGGCGATGAAAGAGTGATCCGTTATCTGAAAGGAGAAACCCTAGATCTTAATGATTTGATTTCATCCAAAGAAAAAGGCTGGTATCTTTTTTGCGTTGACGGATATCCGCTTGGATGGGGAAAGTTAGCAGGCGGTACATTAAAGAATAAGTATTTACCTGGATGGAGATGGCATTGAGATGAAAATGCGTTTAGACAAATATCTGGCCGAGATGGGAGCTGGAACACGGCAGGAAGTAAAAAAATATATCAGAAAAGGACAAGTAACCGTTGATGGTGAGATAGAAAAGGCTCCCGAATTTAAAGTAGATCCCATGCAGAAGATTTGTCTGGATGGACAGGAAGTTTCCTATGCTGAAGTGGAATATTATATGCTGAATAAACCTTCCGGTGTTGTGTCGGCCACGGAAGACTCTAAAGATTCTACAGTTGTAGAACTTATTTTGGATAAAAAGAGAAAGGATCTTTTTCCGGTAGGCCGCCTGGATAAGGATACAGAAGGTCTGCTTCTTCTTACAAATGATGGAAAACTTGCGCATCGTCTTTTATCACCTCATCGGCATGTAGACAAAACCTACTACGCTAAAGTAGAGGGAGTGGTTACGGATGAGACTGCTGCACTATTTCAGAACGGAGTCAATATTGGAACAGATAGCGAGCCGGAAATTACGTTACCGGCTCGACTGGTAATTTTAGACAGCGGGGCAGTGTCCCATATTCGACTTACGATTCAGGAAGGAAAATATCATCAGATCAAAAGGATGTTTCATGCTGTAGGAATGAAGGTTGTTTATCTGAAAAGAGAAACAATGGGTCCCCTTGTTCTGGACCCGGATTTAAGACCAGGAGAATATCGTCCGCTTACTTATGAAGAGATGAATATGTTAGGAGTTTTAAAATGAAACAGGGATTTTTACCCATTTGCAGACAAGACATGAAAGAACGAGGCTGGAACGAAGCAGATTTTGTTTATGTCTCTGGTGATGCTTATGTGGATCACCCATCTTTTGGTCATGCAATTATTACAAGGCTTTTGGAAGCACATGGATACCGGGTTTGTATCATTCCGCAGCCAGACTGGCGCCATAAAGAAAGTATCATGGAATTTGGCAGACCACGTCTTGGATTTCTTGTATCTGCCGGGAATATGGATTCCATGGTGAATCATTATTCCGTATCTAAAAAGCGACGTAAAACAGATGCGTATACGCCAGGTGGAATTATGGGAAAACGACCGGATCACGCCGCAGTGGTATATAGTAATTTGATACGTCAGGCATATAAAGATGTTCCGATTATTCTGGGAGGAATTGAAGCCAGTTTAAGAAGACTTGCTCATTATGATTACTGGTCAGATAAGCTGAAACGTTCCATATTGCTTGACTCGGGAGCAGATCTTATTTCATATGGAATGGGAGAGAAATCTATTCTGGAAATCGCTGAAGCGTTAGATGCTGGGATTGACATTAAGGATATTACATATATAGACGGTACCGTCTGTAAAGTGAAGGACCCGTCCATTGCTTATGATGCAATTATGTTGCCTTCTTATGAGGAGCTTTTGACAGATCGGCTGAATTATGCAAGAAGCTTTTATACGCAATACTGTAATACAGATCCATTTTCAGGAAAGCGGCTTGTAGAGCCTTATTCTGATCATCTTTATGTGGTACAAAATCCGGCAGCAAAGCCGTTGTCACAAAGTGAAATGGATCAGGTCTACAGCTTCCCTTATATGCGAACATATCATCCATCTTACGAAAAGGATGGGGGCGTTCCGGCCATTCAGGAGATTCGGTTTTCTCTTATAAGCAGTCGGGGATGTTTCGGAGGATGCAGTTTTTGCGCATTAACCTTTCATCAGGGAAGAATTTTGCAGACACGAAGTCACGACTCTTTGGTGAAAGAGGCAGAACAATTTACAAAAGAGAAAGATTTCAAAGGATATATTCATGATGTGGGCGGTCCCACAGCTAATTTCAGACAGCCGTCCTGCCAGAAACAGCTGCAAAAAGGAGTATGTCCTTCCAAGCAATGTCTATTTCCAAAGCCTTGTAAAAACCTTCATGCGGATCACAAAGATTACATAAAATTATTACGTAAATTAAGAGATGTGCCGGGAGTGAAGAAAGTGTTTATCCGATCCGGTATTCGTTTTGACTATGTAATGGCCGATCCGGATGACAGTTTTCTAAGAGAATTGTGTCAGTACCATGTCAGCGGACAGCTGAAAGTGGCGCCGGAGCATGTGTCCGATGCTGTCTTAGCCAAGATGGGAAAACCGGAACATAGAGTATATCAGGCGTTTGCAGAAAAATATAAACGTATAAACCAGAAACTTGGAAAAGAGCAGTATCTTGTTCCCTATCTCATGTCATCTCATCCTGGTTCAACTTTGAAAGAAGCTATAAAACTGGCTGAGTATCTTCGGGATCTTGGCTATATGCCGGAACAAGTGCAGGATTTTTATCCGACGCCATCCACTATTTCAACTTGTATGTATTATACAGGTGTAGATCCGAGAGATATGAGACCGGTTTATGTACCTAAGAATCCACATGAAAAAGCAATGCAGCGAGCGTTGATACAATATAGAAAGCCGGAAAATTATGATCTGGTTTTGGAAGCACTGAAAAAGGGAGGGCGAATGGATTTAGTCGGTTATGGAAAGAATTGTTTGATCCGACCTAAAAAGGAGCAGGGGGAGAAAGAAAAATTTAGGAAGACTGGAAAGAAAAAGACAATCCGGAATATTCATAAAAAGAGTAGAAATAATTAGTAAAGAAGGGATTTTAATGAGAATAGCAGTAATTACGGGAGCTTCTCAAGGAATTGGAAGGGAATTTGCAAGACAAATTCCGAAATGTTATCGTAATCTGGATGAAATCTGGCTTATTGCCAGAAATACTGAGAAACTGGAGGAAATAAAGCAGGAAATTACATCTGTGAACGGAGTGTATTGCCGTCTCTATGCCAGTGACCTTTTACAGAATGCCGTTTATGATCATTTACAAAGAGATATGGAAGCATTGAAACCGGATATTCGAATACTTGTTAATGCAGCGGGATTTGGAAAAATTGCAGCAGTTGTTGACACCGAAGTTTATACACTTACCAATATGATTCACCTGAACTGCCAGGCATTAACACGGCTTACAAGCCAGTGTATTCCGTACATGTCAGGAGGAAGCCGTATTGTAAATCTTGCTTCGGCAGCGGCATTTGCTCCACAACCAGGATCTGCTGTGTATGCGGCTACAAAGGCTTATGTATTAAGCTATAGCCGTGCTCTTGGGCGTGAACTGTCAGAAAAAGGGATTTTTGTAACTGCTGTGTGTCCAGGACCAGTAGATACAAATTTCTTTGAGACCGCCGGAAATATCAAAATTCCTGCAAAACAGAAATTAATGGCTCAGCCCGATCAAGTTGTACGAAAGGCATTGTTGGATGTGAGACATAGACGCAGTATTTCTATTTATGGTATGGCCATGAAAGGAGCCAAGCTGGCTGTACGTTTGTCACCAGACCGAGTGACAGACTGGTTTATGAACAGAATGAATACAAGGAGTACAATGTAAGATGAAAATAGATAAAGGACAGCCCGGATATATTCAATATAGAAAAAAGAAGTTGCTTTTTATGACTTTGCTGGAATTTGCAGTTGTCATAGCACTTTTGATACTTGGTATTATACAGACAGGGACAAGGCTTAACCTTTTGACTGTTGTAGCGATTGTAGGATGTCTGCCAGCCTGCAAAATGTTGGTAGGTTTAATTACAATACTGCCTTATCAGACCGCTGATCCGGAAGTTGTGGAAGAAATTGAGAATAAAGCGTCTCTTCTTACAACAGCTTATGATACGATCATTACAAGTCGTGAGAGAATTATGCCTGTGACAGCTGTTGTGATTGCAGGCAATACAGTGTTTGGATATGCTCCCGACAAAAAAACAGATCCGGAAGAAGCTGCAAAGCATATTAAAAATATTCTGGAAGATAACAGAATTTCTAAAGTTACTGTTAAAATTTTAAGGGATTACACTCCATTTCTTGCACGGGTAGAGGGACTTAACAATATTGCACAAATAGAAAAAGATGACCGTAAAAGACGGGAACAAAAAATACGAAAGATTATTTTAAATATTTCGATGTAAGAGGCAGACGCTGAGGTTAGAAGAAATATGAGAGAAATTGTCATCAATGAAAATGAGGCAGGGCAGAGACTGGATAAATTTCTAGCTAAATATATGAAAAAGGCGCCCAAAAGTTTTTTTTATAAAATGCTTCGAAAAAAAAATATTACACTCAATGGAAAGAAAGCATCTGGAAATGAAAAACTAACGATCGGTGATCAAGTTCGTCTTTATCTGTCTGATGAAACAATTCGGACTTTTTCAGAAGAAGAGAGTATCATAGAAAAAAAGCTTTCGCAAGGGAAGGGGATTTTGAAAGAAGAGCAGATCATTTACGAAGATGATCATATTTTGTTGTTAAACAAACCTGTTGGTGTGCTTTCACAGAGAGCTGACGAAAAAGAAGAATCATTGGTGGAGTGGATTATCCGCTATCTTTTGGCTTCTAAGGCTCTTTCCAAAGAGGATCTCCGAACATTTCGTCCTTCGGTCTGTAATCGGCTTGACCGTAATACAAGCGGTTTGATTGCTGCAGGAAAAAGCCTTGTTGGACTTCAGACTTTAAGCAGGCTTTTTAAAGAAAGAGATCTTAAAAAGTATTACCGTTGTGTGGTCGTTGGAAAAATGGAAACAAAGGGCTATATAAAAGGGTATCTTTCTAAGAATAAAAAAACAAATAAGGTAATAATCAGTAAATCTCCTCAAAAGGAGGGTGATTCTTTGATTGAAACTTCCTATCATCCTATTTCTGTGACAGATGCTGCTACGTATCTGGAAGTTCATTTGATTACCGGACGTCCGCATCAGATTCGGGCACATTTGGCTTCTATAGGACATCCTCTGATTGGAGATTACAAATATGGAAACCGGGAAAAAAATGAAAAGTATAAGAAAAAATATGGACTGAATTCCCAGCTGCTTCATTCAAGCCGTCTGGAGTTTCCGCAGATAGAAGGAGAATTGGCTTATTTATCAGGAAAAATATTTGAAGCATCTTTACCAAATGCTTTCCAAAGAGTACTGCAGGGGGAAAAGCTACAGGATGGGAAATAGCATAAAAGAAGGAATAAAGTAATGGCAACATGGAATACAAGGGGCCTTAGAGGTTCCACTCTTGAGGAATTGATTAACCGCACAAATGAGCAGTATCAGGAGAAAAATCTGGCGCTTATTCAAAAAATTCCAACTCCAATTACTCCGGTGCGGATGGATAAGGAACATCGCCAGATCACACTTGCCTATTTCGAACAGAGAAGTACTGTGGACTATATTGGTGCTGTGCAGGGGATTCCTGTATGTTTTGACGCAAAAGAATGTGCCGGGGTTACATTTCCAATTCAGAATATTCATGAACATCAGGTAGTGTTTATGGAACAATTTGAGCGCCAGGGCGGGATCTCTTTTCTTTTGATCTATTACACAGGAGAGAGTATGGCTTACTATATGCGATTTGAAGAGCTAAAAAAATTCTGGAATCGTTCCATGGAGGGAGGCCGTAAAAGCTTTCGGCTGGAAGAATTAGATCCACGTTTTTTTATGAATCTGAAGCAAAATTATTATATTCCTTATCTGGATTATATGAATATAGATCTTAGCATTCGCGATTCGCTTGACAAGGAAACGTAAAATGCGTATAATTCAATAAGGTTTTAACGTATTAGCACGATAAAGTGCCAAGGGAGGATATGCATCATATGGAACAACAATTGCATACACCTGAGGGTGTACGGGATATATACAATATAGAATGTGGTAAGAAACTTTCTTTGGAAAGTCGGCTTCATAAAGTGCTTCAGTTGTATGGATATCATGATATTCAGACACCTACTTTTGAATATTTCGATGTTTTCAGGAAGGAAATTGGAACCATTCCTTCCAGAGAGTTATATAAATTTTTTGACAAAGAAGGGAATACTCTTGTTTTAAGACCGGATATTACGCCTTCTATTGCGAGAGCAGCTGCTACTTTATTTAAGGATGAGGACATTCCCATCCGATTGTGTTATACCGGAAATACGTTTGTGAATCATTCCAGTTATCAGGGACGGCTACGGGAAAATACGCAGATGGGGGCAGAACTTATTGGCGTGGATTCGATTGAAGCAGATGCAGAAATGCTGGCTATGGTAGCAGATTGCCTGACAACGATTGGTCTTCGAGATTTTCAGTTAAGTGTGGGAAATGTAGATTTTTTCCAAAGTCTAATTGAAGATGCAGCTCTTAATGAGCAAGAAGAAATGCGGGTACGGGAACTGATAAACAACCGTAACTATTTTGGGCTGGAAGAATACCTTGACAGCATTCAGGTAAAGAGAAGTTCTAAAGAAGCGCTTGTAGCGCTGGGAGATTTGTATGGTGGAGTAGAGATTCTTGCACAGGCAAGAAACCTTGCACCAAATTCGAAAGGAATCATGGCTGTACGTCGTCTGGAACAGATCTATGATATGTTGAAATATTATGGTGCAGAGCAATATATCCATTTTGATTTTAGTATGAGTGGAACTTACGGGTATTATACTGGAATTATTTTCAGAGGCTATACGTTTGGAACCGGAGATGCGGTTGTAAAAGGAGGGCGGTATGATCATCTTCTGGAGAAGTTCGGGAAAGAATCTCCCTCCATTGGTTTTGCACTTGTTATTGATGAGTTAATGAATGCTTTAACAAGACAGCATATACGGATTACTTATTCCCGCAAAAATACATTGATTCTGTATGATAAAGGAATGGAAAAAAAGGCCATCCGTATTGCTGGTGATTTCCGTGAAAAGTGTAAAAATACAGAACTGCTGAAGAAGGAACCTAACAAAACACTGGAAGATTACATGCAGTATGGAAAAGAATATTATGCCGGAAATATGATCTATATTCAGGAAGATGATCAGATTCAGATGTTTAATCTGGTCACTGGTGAAATGAAAACCATAAATACGAAGGAGTAAAAATACATCATGAGATATTTAACATTTGCTCTTGGAAAAGGGCGTCT
The DNA here is from genome assembly GCA_019423745.1 of Lachnospiraceae bacterium. Classification (GTDB taxonomy): domain Bacteria; phylum Bacillota; class Clostridia; order Lachnospirales; family Lachnospiraceae; genus Claveliimonas. Next base: position 164,781 of record JAHZAV010000001.1, on the reverse strand, counting down.
TGCGAAGCAGACGCTGGAAATATTTGAAAAGATTGGTATTACATGCGAGGAAATGAAAAATAAAGACTCCAGAAAACTGATTTTTGTCAATGAGGATTTAAAACTTCGATTTTTCCTGTCGAAAGGCCCGGATGTTCCCACTTATGTAGAATATGGCGCCGCTGATATCGGAATCGTAGGTAAGGATACGATTCTGGAAGAAGGACGGAAGGTACATGAAGTGCTGGATCTGGGATATGGAGCCTGCAGGATGTGTGTATGCGGCCCTAAGAGCGCCGCACCCCTTCTTTCGCACCACGAACTCATCCGAGTGGCTACAAAATACCCTCATATTGCAAAAGATTATTTTTATAATATTAAGCATCAGACGGTAGAAATTATTAAATTGAATGGTTCTATTGAACTGGCCCCCATTGTTGGCCTGGCAGAAGTTATTGTAGATATTGTGGAAACGGGATCTACTCTGCGCGAAAATGGACTCGCCGTTCTGGAGGAAGTATGTCCTCTTTCCGCACGGATGATTGTAAATCCTGTGAGTATGAGAATGGAAAGCGACCGGATCAAGGATCTTATTTCCAGACTGCGTACGGTAATATAGAAAGGGATGAAGAAAAATGAGAATACAGAAGCTTGACAGCCATTCCAAAAAAAATCTGCTGGAGGATCTTTTAAAGAGAAGTCCTAACCAGTATAGTCAATATGAAGCAGGAGTTTCAGAAATCCTCAATCACATAAAAGAAGAAGGGGATACTGCTCTTTTTGCCTATACTAAAAAATTTGATCATGCTGATATTAATGCAGAAAACATTAAGGTCACAGAAACAGAAATTAAGGAAGCATATGCAAAGGTAGATAAAGGTCTTGTAGATATTATCCGGGAGGCAATGAATAATATCCGGATTTATCATGAAAAACAGAAGCAGTACAGTTGGTTTGATAGCAGCAGTGACGGAACAATTTTAGGACAGAAAGTGACACCTCTTCAGAAAGTGGGCGTTTATGTACCTGGCGGAAAAGCAGCATATCCTTCTTCTGTGCTTATGAATGTGATTCCTGCAAAAGTGGCAGGGGTAGAAGAGATTGTTATGGTAACTCCTCCGGGAAAAGACGGGAAAATAACACCAACAACTTTGGTCGCAGCGCATGAAGCGGGAGTTGACGTTATTTATAAGGCAGGTGGCGCACAGGCCATTGGAGCTTTGGCATATGGTACAGAAAGTATTTCCAGAGTAGATAAAATTGTTGGTCCGGGAAATATTTACGTTGCATTAGCTAAGAAGGCTGTTTATGGTCATGTCAGTATTGATGCTGTGGCCGGACCAAGCGAAATACTGGTAATTGCTGATGAGACTGCGAACCCCCGATATGTAGCAGCGGATTTACTGTCGCAGGCAGAGCATGATGAACTGGCATCTGCTATACTGGTGACAACAAGTGAGACTTTGGCAAAACAAGTATCTGAAGAAGTAGATCATTTCCTTGAGGAGCTTTCCAGAAGTGAGATTATTCAGAAGTCATTAGACAATTATGGTTATATCCTATTGGCTGAAACAATGGATGATGCAGTGGACATTGCAAATGAAATTGCATCTGAGCATTTGGAGATTCAGACAAAGGATCCTTATAATATTATGACAAAGATTCGTAATGCCGGAGCTATATTTATAGGAGAATATGCAAGTGAACCGCTGGGAGATTATTTTGCAGGACCGAACCATGTGCTTCCCACAAACGGTACGGCACGCTTTTTCTCACCGCTATCTGTTGATGATTTTATCAAGAAGTCCAGCATTATCGGATATTCCAAAGAAGCATTGGAAAAGCTCCATAAAAAAATAGAAGCGTTTGCAGAAGCAGAGCATCTGACGGCACATGCCAATTCCATTAAGGTTCGCTTCGAAGATCAGGAGGGATAAATATGGAAAGGACAGCAACAGTAAAACGGATAACAAAAGAAACAGATATAGAGCTGACTTTAAATCTGGATGGATCAGGGAAAACAGATATTCAGACAGGAATTGGATTCTTTGATCACATGCTGGATGGATTTGCGCGCCACGGACTTTTTGACCTTACATTACGGGTTAAAGGAGATTTGGATGTAGATTGTCATCATACTGTGGAGGATACAGGAATTGTTCTTGGTGCGGCTATCAGTCAAGCACTTGGCGATAAAGCAGGGATTTGCCGTTATGGTAATTTTATGTTGCCCATGGATGAAACCCTGATTCTCTGTGCGATAGATTTGTCAGGACGTCCATATCTGAATTTTGATGCAATATTTACTCCAGGAAAAATAGGAGATTTGGATACAGAAATGATTCGTGAATTTTTCTATGCTGTATCCTATAGTGCAAAAATGAATCTGCACTTAAAAATGTTGGATGGAAGCAATAACCACCATATAGCCGAAGCGCTGTTCAAAGGTTTTGGAAGAGCGCTGGATGGAGCTGTAAAAAAAGAGGAGCGCATTGAGGGCGCGTGGACAACGAAAGGAACCCTTGCATAACGAAGGAGGGATAAGATAAATGAGTTATAAAAGAGTGATACCATGTATTTTTATAGATTCGGGGAAAGCAGTAAAATGGTTTGACGACCGGACGGTTTTAAGTGAGGATGTCCTCTCACTTGCCCGGTATTATAGCGAACACGGGGCAGATGAACTGATCGTGTTTGACTTGTCAGAATCCGATGAAGAGCATGATGAAGCCATCGATTTAATGAAAAAGATCAATCGGATTATCCGAATTCCGATGGTGGCCGGCGGTAATATCAAGCGTCAGGAGGACGTGAAGAAAATTCTTTACTCCGGAGCCAAAAGGGCTTTGTTAAATTTTTCTAAATCCGACAATCAAAAATTGATTGAAGATGTAGCAAAAAGATTTGGAAAAGAAAAGCTTGCTGTTTCATTAAATGATTTTGACGCTTTGTTCAAACACCAGCATACGATTAATGAATATGCCAGTGAGATTGTATTCATGCATCGTCTGGATTTGGATTCTGTTGTAAATGTTACAGATATTCCCTGTGTCGTAGTAACTGACACTATGGAAGAGCCAGAACTTTTTAAAATATTGAAATGCTCGGGTGTCCGAGGCTTATCAGGTAAATACGTCAGTCAGACAGACATGGATTTTGCAGAATTTAAAAGCCGATGTGAACAGGAAGATATTCAAATGACTACATTTGAAAGCATCATGGATTTTTCTGAATTTAAGACAGATGACAAAGGTCTGATTCCAGTCATTGTTCAGCACTATAAAACACAGGAAGTTTTGATGATGGCCTATATGAATGAGGAATCTTTCGATCAGACCATCAAAACAGGTCGAATGACTTATTTCAGCAGAAGCAGGCAATGTCTGTGGGTAAAAGGCGAAACAAGTGGACATTTTCAGTATGTACGTTCTTTGACAATTGATTGTGATAAAGATACGCTACTTGCCAAAGTAGATCAGGTAGGGGCAGCCTGCCATACTGGCAATCCTACTTGCTTTTTCCAGCCTCTTGTCGGTTCTGATTATGATGAGACTAATCCTCTGCAAGTGTTTGAAAGTGTATACCAGACAATTGTAGATCGGAGAGAACATCCAAAGGAAGGCTCTTATACAAATTATCTTTTTGATAAAGGAATCGATAAAATACTGAAAAAAGTGGGAGAGGAAGCAACAGAAATCATCATTGCTGCTAAGAATCCGAATCCTGAAGAAATAAAATATGAAATGGCCGATTTCCTCTATCATGCCATGGTCTTAATGGTGGAAAGAGGCATCAACTGGGAAGATATTGTAAGAGAGCTGGCAGACAGGTAACTGTCATTGCTTAAAGTTACACTTTATGATACAATGATCATAGTAAATTAAGAAAATCCTGATTAGTAAATAATCTATAAAGGAGGGAAACTTATGGCATATGACACTTGTCTGATTCGGACAGAATCGTTGGATGAGATTTTGAAAATCAAAAATTTGCTGAATGAGAATGGAATCTGCTACAAAGAGAAAATTAACTCTGGAGGTGGATGGGCAGAATTTACTTCCCTTCTTTTTTTTACCGGACGGGGAAGTTACGGTACTAATAGCGAACGAAGAAATGCTTATGCGCTCTTTGTCTCGAAAGAAGATTATGAGAAAGCTGACCAGTTGGTGAAGAATTTATCATAGTGAAAGAAGTATTAAGGCAGGGTTACTTTTCTTTACCCTGCCTCTTATTATATCTATGTATACTTCTTAACAAGATAATGTCCGCATATTATAAATATATGAAAGGAAGAAAAAGAAGTGGAGGCGGACTTATTTGGAAAGAGAAGAAGGAGCAAGAAGGCGGAAGGAACTTCTTGATCAGACACGGAGACTGTATGGAGACAGGGAAACACCCGCCATCCATCCCAGATACCGGGCTGCTTATCACAAGATATATGATGAAGATGACGAAGAGGTTACAGAAACTTTTGGGGCGCGGGTTGTTTTATGTATTCTTCTTTTTATGGCTTTTGTGCTGATGGATAATCAGGGGATTGATATTGCGCAGGTCAGTACAGAACAAATTATTTCAGTCGTGGAGGAGGAGACACAAATACAGGATGTGTGTGCAGAGTTGGTAGAGTCGGTTAGACAATAATAGGGTTATATTGACAACAGGATTTTTTGTTATAGACAGTAAGAGGACAGGGCAGTTTTTATTCCCTGTCCTCTTACTGTCTAATGACTAAAACCAGCTTAAATTCATCTAGCCAGGTAATAAATTAATCCGTAAAACATATATAGATATTTTCGATAAATAAGCAAAGTGTATTCAAGTTATCAATTGGACATGAGAATTAGAGATAATTACAATATAAGGAGGTATGAGATGATAGCATGTGTTGTAGTTAAGCTGCAGCACAAAAATATTATTATAGAAAGTATTAAAAGAATGAAACAGTATGACAAAACTACAGATGTAAATCAATGTATTCATTGTGGTAAATGTACACAAGTCTGTCTTTTTTTAGAGAAGTATGGATTAGATATTAGTAATATAGACAAAATAAATGAATTGGCTTATCATTGCTTCCTTTGCGGAAATTGCTCCCGGGTTTGTCCACAGGGAATAGATGGACGGGAAGTGATTTTGAATCTAAGGCGGCGACAGGTTAAGGAGAATCAGGGAAAACTAAAAGAAAACGGGTATACCATGTTGGTGGCGGAAAAAGGAGATTATAAATTCCGGAATTATAAAAACGTAACCACAAAAAGCATACTATTTCCGGGGTGTAATTTCCCTTCATATTTTCCGGAATCTACAAGATATCTTTGTGGACTGTTAAAAGAGAAATTTGGGATAGGAGTCGTATTTGACTGCTGTGGTAAGCCAATTGCTGAGCTGGGATTAGTGAAAGAGGAAGAACGCATTATTACAGAGATTTCCAGGCGGCTGCAAAGAGCTGGTGTACAAGAAGTGATTACATTGTGTCCTAATTGCTATGCGTTTCTAAAGCCTCGTTTACCTGTTGCAGTAGTTAGTATATATGAAAAAATGAGCGAATGGGGGATGGGGAGCAAAATACGGGAAGATATATCCGTATTTCCACCATGTCCGGACCGGAAAACAGGAGAATTACTGGAACAAATAAAAGAATTTGTAGAAGGTGAGATAACAATTTTGGGTGGACAATGCTGTGGACTGGGTGGATGTGCCTCAAGGAAAGAGCCTGATCTGGCAGAAACTATGCTTGCTCGAATCAATAAACAGGGAAAAGTACATACTTATTGTGCCTCCTGTTCCGGTAATTTTTCAAAAAAAGGATATGAAAATACAGAACATCTTCTTTTGCGTATTTTAGGATTGACGGAAACACCAGATACCAAAAAATCGATGCTTAATAGAATGAAAACAAGATATTTCAGGGAGGGGCAGAATGAATAAGAAAAGGGAATGGGTAAAAAGATTCATTTTAATAGGAGTGATTTTGGCGGCTTTATGCTGTTACAATTTTGTACCGTCAGTTCAGAAAAATGTAAATGATATACTTAAGATGTTTGCCAGCGGTGACTTTACAGTTGTAAAAGATTTTGTGGCTTCTTATGGAGCATATGCGGCATTGATTTCATTTCTGTTAATGATATTTCAGTCAGTAGCGGCACCGCTTCCAGCTTTTTTATTAACCTTTGCAAATGCTAATTTGTTTGGATGGTGGCAGGGAGCTATATTATCCTGGAGTAGTGCAATGGCAGGGGCTGCTGTATGCTTTTTTATTGCAAGAATATTAGGGCGGGATGTTGTAGAAAAACTGACCAGCAAGGCTGGCTTGGAACAGATCGATGTTTTTTTTGAAAAATATGGAAGAAATACGATATTGGTATGTCGTTTGTTGCCATTCGTATCTTTTGACCTTGTAAGTTATGCAGCAGGCCTAACGAGCATGTCCTTTGGAGCATTTTTTGTTGCAACTGGAATCGGACAGTTGCCTGCAACTATCGTTTATTCCTATGTAGGAGGAATGCTGACAGGGGGCGCAAAATTATTTGTGACTGGATTGTTATTCTTATTTGCCATATCTGCATTTGTTTTTTTAATTAAAAAAATTTATACAGACAGGCAGACGAAAAAAGGAGAATATAATGCAAAAAGAAAAAATTAAAGAATTATTTGTTCAGGGAATCGATTGCTCTCAGGTTGTAGCAGGTGCATTTGCAGAAAAAGTGGGAATCGATGAAGAAACAATGCGAAAGGTATCAGCGTGTTTTGGCGGTGGAATGATGTGCGGAGAGACATGTGGTGCTGTAACCGGTTCTTTGATGGTCATCGGTATGAAATATGGACATAGTAAAGAAGGGGATCTGGAACAAAAAGAAATTATGATGGAAAAAGTGGATGAGTTTAAAACTCTTTTTGCAGAAAAGAGACCATCCTGCCTGTGCAAGGACCTGCTGGGGGAAGATCTTTCAAAAGATGGAGTACTTGAAAAAGTACTCGAGCAAGGAACACTTCTCTCATTTTGCCCAGGAGTGGTGGAAGATGCCATTGATGTTCTGGAGAAGATATTATAAATGAAACGAGCGATTATTATCTTTACCAGGATCCCGTTACCTGGGCATACAAAAACCCGGATGATGCCAGTGCTGAAACCAGATGAATGCGCAAAACTTCATATATGTTTTTTGAAAGATATTAAAACCGCATGCGATGAGACCTTTATAGATATCTTTATATGTTATGCACCGGAAGGCGACAATCAATTGAAGATTCTGAAAAAAATATTCGGAAATCAAAAGGAGTATTTCCCACAGACAGGGGACAGCCTGGGTGAAAGGATGTATCATGCGTTCTGCGAAGTACGAAACAGAGGGTACCACTCATGCATTTTAATCGGAACAGATGTACCGGAGTTATCTGGTAAAGATATCCGGCGTGCGTTTGATGTTCTGAAACGTTGTGATGTAGTATTTGGCAGAACCTTAGATGGAGGATATTATCTTGTTGGCATGAAGCATCCCAGAAAAGAAGTGTTCGGGTTAGATGCTTACGGACATGCTTCTGTATTTGAAGATACCTTAAAAGAATTGGAACGTCGAAAGTTAAAAATTGGATATACACGAACACTGAGTGATATGGATACGCCCGCTGATCTAAACGGCTATCGTGAAAGAATGAGGATGGACAGAAGGCTTCGAAACACAGTTACGGGCAGATATGTTAATCAGTTAAGTCGTATATCCATTATTATTCCTGTTTATAATGAAAAAAAGACAATAGACTTTATGAAAGAGCAGCTGAAACCGTTAGTAAATGAATGCGAAATCATCTTTGTAGACGGAGGAAGTAAAGATGGTACATTAGATACTATTTCAGATGAATTTACAGTCATCCATGCACCAAAAAGCAGAGCGAAACAAATGAATGCCGGAGCCATGGCAAGCCATGGTGACATTTTGTTTTTTCTTCATTGTGACAGTGAATTACCGACAAATCCATTAAAAGAAATACGCCGGGTAATGAAAAGATATCCAGTGGGATGCTTTGGGATAGCATTTCGTTCCAGAAATTTTTTCATGTTTACATGTCGTGTAATTTCTAATCATCGAATTAAAGACAGAAAAGTAATGTTTGGAGATCAGGGAATATTTATAGAGCGTAAATTATTTTTTGATATAGGTATGTTCCCTGAGATCCCGATTATGGAAGACTATCAGTTTTCATTGAATTTAAAGAGAAAGAATATTTCCATAGGTATGACAAAAAAGAGAATTATTACATCTGACAGGAGATTCCCGAAGGGAACGATTGCTAAACTGCGTTTGATGTGGAAAATGAATCGGTTGAGAAAAATGTATCGTGATAATGTAATGATTGAAAAAATTGCAGATATGTATCAGGATATCCGATGAAATTCAGGAGGAACTAATGAATCAGGAATTATCAGCATATATAAAACGGAGCAACTACAGAATGGCACTACAGTTGCCGGAAAAAGTCGAGGAGACTTATCAGTTACTGGCCCAGGGAGAATATAATAGAAACTATGTTTTCACACATCCTGGAACGGGAAGAAAACTTGTATTCCGGGTGAATTTTGGTAGTCAGATGCACCTGGAAAATCAAATTAATTACGAATATCAGGCTTTAAAACTTTTGGAAAATTCAGGGAGGACTCCTCGGCCTTATTATGTGGATGCAAGTTGCACACAGATTCCGAATGGCGTGATGGTTATGGAGTATCTTCCAGGGCGTCCACTGGATTATAAAAAGGATTTACAACTAGCTGCTGATTGTCTTGCAGATATTCATGCCGTAAAGATAGACAATGAAAAATTTTTGGTTAATCCTGAACATCCCTTAAAAGCAATATTGAATGAATGCGAAGAAATGTTTCAAAAGTACGAAGATTCTCCCATGTGTGACAAGGAAAAAGTTCTCAAAATTCGGAGTATGCTGCAAAAGGGGTGGAAGAGGGTAAACGAATTATCGGCAGTGCCATATAAATGCTGCATTAATACAGAGTTGAATTCTACCAATTTTTTGATAAACGGCTATGGGAAAAAGAATTATCTGATTGATTGGGAAAAGCCGTTGTATGGAGATCCTGCACAGGATCTGGGGCATTTTCTTGCACCTACAACTACGTTTTGGAAAACCGATATTATTTTGGAAAAAAATGAAATGGAACAGTTTTTACAAAACTACATTCAAAGTGTTGGTACCAGATTTGATGTTTCGGGATTGAGAGAGAGAACATATATTTATATACCTATTACATGTCTGCGGGGAATTACCTGGTGTGCGATGGCTTGGGTTGACTATAAAAATCCAGAAAAAGAAATTTTTAATGTTTCTACATTTCATAAATTAGAAAAATATCTGGATATGGGATTTTTAGACAAAATTGATCAGTTTATAGATCAGTAATATATGGAGGGGAAATTTATGAACAAAAGAATAATATCAGTGATTATGGCGGTAACAATGGCCGGAACCATCATCATTTTAGGTGGATGTTCAAGTGAGAAAAGTGACAAAGAAAATACGGTGGCAGTTGAGGATATGACTTTTGATGAGATGAAAGAAGCTGCTAAAGGTACAACAGTAACGTTTTATGGGTGGGGCGGCGATGAAAAATTAAATGAATGGTTGGATAATACATTTGCTCCGGTAATGGAAGAAAAATATGACATTACTATGGAACGTGTTCCAATGGATATTGACCAGGTACTCAGTCAATTGTCTGGTGAAGTGCAGGCAGAAGAAGAGGATGGAAGCATTGACATGATTTGGATCAATGGAGAAAATTTTCAATCTGCAAAAGAGAATCAGTTATTGTATGGACCCTTCACAGACAAATTGCCAAATTATAATGAATATGTTGATGCGGAATCTGAAGACGTACTATATGATTTTGCCTACCCAATAGAAGGATATGAAGCACCTTATGGCAAGGCACAGGTTGTTATGATGGCAGACACGGCTGTAACACCTGAATTACCAAAGAGCGCCGAAGAATTAGAAGAATTTGTAAAAAAATATCCGGGTAAAGTTACCTATCCTGCATTACCGGATTTTACAGGAAGTGCATTTGTAAGAAATATCATTTATGAGATCTGCGGATATGAACAATTTCAGGATATGGAAGCGGATAAAGATACTGTAAAAGAAGCAATTGAGCCGGCAATCGAATATTTAAAAGGACTAAATCCATATTTGTGGAACAAAGGAAAAACTTTCCCAGATTCATCAACAACTCTAAATAATATGTTTGCAGACGGCGAAGTTGTTTTAAATATGACATATGATGCATATTCGATTGGATCAAGTATTGAAGATGGAGTTTATACGGATACGACACAATCTTTCCAGTTTGATAAAGGAACCATCGGTAATACAAATTTCATGGCGATTGCAGTTAACTCCGGAAATAAAGCCGGAGCTATGGTAGCAATCAATGAAATGCTGTCTCCTGAAATTCAGGCGGATAGATATGAAGTTTTAAAGGTAATCCCGGTATTAGACAATGATAAATTGACAGAAGAACAACAGAAAAGCTTTTCAGAGGTTGATCTTGGAAAAGGAACAATTCCGCAAGACGAGCTTCTGGAAAAAAGACTTCCCGAAATGCCGGCAGAACTTGTCCCGATCATAGAAGAAATATGGACAGAAGAGGTTGTTGGTCAATAATGAAAAAGAAATGTATGCCATATATTCTCTTAATTCCGCAAATAATATTGACGCTATTATTTTTGATTGGTTTAGCTAATGGTTTGATTCAAAGTCTGGGAATTGTTCCAGCCTTTGGATTGACAGAGCCAACACTCCGGTATTATCAGGAGATTTTAACAAGACCTGACATGGCAGAATCCATTTTATTCAGTCTGAAAATTGCTTTGATTTCTTCTGTTACAGCAACATTAGGCGGCATTGTAATTTGTGGAATCTGTGTAATAGGAAATTATACAGGAAGCTATATTCAACGGATGATTCAGTTGCCGGTTATCGTACCACACGTGGTAGTTGCATTATTTATTATAAATATTTTCTCCCAGAATGGATTGCTTGCAAGATTAGCATATGCTCTGGGTTTCATTACCGATCAGCAACAATTTCCTATCATCATTTACAATACTGAGGGCATAGGGATCATTTTAGCCTATGTATGGAAAGAACTGCCTTTTATCGTTTATTTTGTAATTGCGATGATGGCGAATATCAATAACAGACTGGGAGAAGCTGCCATTAATCTTGGTGCCGGAAAATGGCAGGCCTTTTTCCGAATTACGCTGCCACTTTGTAAAAATACGATTATCAGTGGATTTCTGATCATATTTGTTTTTGCACTGGGTTCTTACGAATTGCCACTATTACTTGGGGCAACAAAACCCAAAGCATTGCCTATACTAGCATATCAGCAATATATTCATCCAGATCTTAAGAATCGCCCTTATGCAATGGCATTAAATGGAGTGGTATTACTCATTTCCTTAATCTGTGCGTTCGTTTATTATCTGTTGATGAAAAAAAATATGGAAACATTGGCGGAAGATAAAAAATGAAAAAAAGAACACTATTGATGAAAATAATAATTTCTATTTTTACGGTATGTATCATTCTACCTGTTCTGATCATGTTGTTATGGGTATTTACGGAAAGGTGGGCTTGGCCAAATTTACTACCTCAAGTCTTTTCCCTTCGTTCGGTAGCCGAAATATGGCAAAGAAAAGAAGAAATGATAAAGGTATTTAGCTCTAGTATTCTTATTTCTATGATTGTCGCGCTTATCTCTGTAATGGTAGCGGCTTTAACGGCAAGGGCACTGGTATTTTATGAATTTTGGGGTAAAAAACTTATAAATTTTTTGACAATATTACCTTTTATGGTTCCGGCAACTGTTTTTGCCATGGGAATCCAGCTTACATTTATTAAACTTGGAATTAATAATACGGTAATTGGTGTAATTCTATCACATGTTATTTGTTCACTGCCTTATGCGATACGATTGATTTTGGACGGAACACAGGCAGTTGGAAGAAAACTGGAAGAACAGGCAAGAGTGCTGGGGGCTTCCACGGCAGTAGCGTTTCGGAAAGTAACATTGCCGGTTTTAGCCCCTGTGATTTTCTCAGCGGCAGGTATGGCATATATTGTATCTTTTAGTCAGTATTTCCTTACTTTAATGATAGGAGGAGGAAACATTAAAACATTTACGATCATAATGGTGCCATATCTCCAGGGTGGAGACCGGAATATTGCCTGTATATACAGTACGGCATTTCTTGTGATTACATTAGGAATTTTTACAGGAACAGAATGGCTAACTAAAAAATACTTAAAGACTGAAAGCGGAGAGTTTTACGCATGAAAAACCTGGAAATAAAAAATTTAAACGTACAAATACAAGAGGATAAAATTCTGCATAATGTCAGTTTGACTGTAAAAGAAGGAGAGTTTCTCTCTTTACTCGGAGCATCCGGCTGCGGAAAGAGTACTCTGTTAAAAAGCATTGCAGGACTTCAGGACATTGTTTCCGGAGAAATTTGTATTGGAGAAAAATCGCTAAAGGGTATACCTCCAGAAAGCAGGGGGACCGTTATTGTATTTCAAGATTTAAGATTGTTTCCAAATATGAATGTAGAAAAAAACATTGCCTTTCCACTGTGGGTTCAAAAAAAGAATAAAACAGAACAAAAATGTGTGGTAGAAAAATTATTAAAAGAAGTTCAGCTGGAAGGATATGGAAAACGAAAAGTCCGGGAGCTATCCGGAGGACAGATGCAGCGGGTGGCACTGGCCAGGGCTCTGGCGGCAGAACCCAAAATCTTGCTTTTAGATGAACCATTCTCTGGGTTGGATGAAAAACTTCGTATAGAGATGGCATATATGGTAAAACAACTCCACGAAGAAAGAAAGATTACAACTATATTGGTTACACATGATAAAAGAGAAGCATTGCAGATGTCTGACAGAATTGCTTTTATGGATACAGGAAGGATTCTGCAATGTGATACACCAAAAATGATTTATTACCATCCGTCTGACCGGACAGTTGCCGAATACTTTGGAAAGATAAACTATATCAAGGGAAGAGTAAAAAACAGATACTTTGAAAGTGAATTGTATCAGGGTGATTTGGATATTAATGATGGATTTTATGAAGTTTTAGTCCGCCCATCTGCCGTAAAAATTAGAAATGGTCACAGGTATCAGGTTCAGAAAATTGTATTTATGGGGGAGATGGCTGAGGTATCTGTACAAACATCCCAGGGAGAAATTATCAGTCAGATGATGTCCTTTGAATTAGAATTATTAAATATTTCTCAAGGGAGTCTGGTAGATATAGAGATCGAAGGGAAGGATATTATTCAGATATAAGGTATATAGTTATATGAATAAAATAAAGGATACTAGCTGCATCAGACAGATGAATCTGGAAATGCTCAGGATTGTCACAATGTTTATGATCATAATGTTGCATTTTCTGGCACACGGAGGTGTTTTAAATGCCCTTCCGTCAGACGGATTAAAATTTTACTTTTATTGGAGTGTGGCAGGTATATGTTATGTTGCGGTTAACTGCTATGTGTTGATTACAGGCTATTTTCAGAGTATATCAAAATTTCGGTTAAAGAAATTACTATTACTATTAATGGAAGTTTTTTTCTATTCAATTATTATTTATATGGGATTATGTCTTTTTGATATCAGGCAATTTACAGTAAAGGATTTCCTGTTGGCATTATTTCCTACTTTAAATAGTGAATACTGGTTTGTGACTATTTATATTGGACTATACATTTTAAGTCCTTTTATTAATTGGGCTTTAAATCAATTGGAACATAGACAACATCTGTTATTACTAATTATGTTAATAGCGCTTTTCAGCGCATGGCCTAATCTTTTTTTCCTTTCTGTAGGATTGAATTTTGGCGGATCATTTGGAATAGTCTGGTTTTTTGTTCTGTACTGTATAGGGGCATATATTAGGAAATATTCAAAAAAAGAGTCAAATGTATGGAAATGGGTTGGCAGTTATCTTATTTTATCTGGTCTGATCCCATTTAGTAAATTTATTTTATCTAAGATTTCAGTGAAATATTTAAATAGTTTTGTTCCAGACAGCTTATTTTATTCTTACAATTCGATACTGGTTCTTGGTGCTTCAATAGCACTTTTTAACATATTTATAAGAATACAAATCAAGAATACGTTTTTTTTACATATGATACGTTTTTTTTCTGGTTCCGTATTTGGTATATACCTGATTCATGACAATCCATTTATACGGGAATATATGTGGAATACACTTGCCATATCTCAGTATTTGAATTTTAAAGTCTTTCCATTCATTATGCTGGGAACTGTTTTGTTGATTTTTATGATAGGAACTTTTATAGATAAGCTTCGAATCATATTGTTTAATTGGTTTATCAAAATTGATTGGTTAGACCGAATATGTGAAATCATAGAAATAAAGGCATATAAAACTTACCATTGCCAATATAAGGAGAGAAAACATGAAGAGAATGAAAAGTGATTATAAAAAAAGACTGCGGATTTTAATTATGATATTGATTGTAGGATTGCTGGCAGTTGGATGTTCACAGTCAAAAAGGATAGATTCTTCAGAACAGAAGAAAGCAACAGAAAATCCGGCGGCGAAGGATGAAGAAAACCAACAAGAGGAGACCATCCCTAATGACGGGAGCTTTCATGGCGAATATATTGTGACAGGCGAATATGCAAAAGAAAAGGTGGGAGACGCGAATGTTGTATTTGTAGATGCCAGAGGCTGGAAAAAAGCAGTCCTTGGCACTATAGAAGGTGCGATTGCAACATCATGGACAGACTTAAGTACCTGTGAAGAAGGAAAAGCCGGAGATGAAAACTGGGGGAAGATTCCAAATCCTGATGATCTGGAAGGCCGGCTGGGAGAATTAGGAATTGACAAAGAGAAAGAAGTAATATTGATTGCAGATACTGTTGACGGATGGGGAGATGATGCCAGAATATTATGGGAATTGCTGGCAGCCGGTTACGAAGATGTGAAGATGATAGACGGCGGATATGAAGCAGCAAAACAGGCAGGTGTTGAAACTCAGTTTCTTGCATCCAGCGCAACCCCATGCGAAGTGGAAATTGATGAAATCGATGATACGCATATTATAACAACAGAAGAATTACAAAAAAACTATGACCAGTACAAGATTGTAGATGTACGGACAGAAGACGAATATAATGGCGCAACACCAAACGGGGAGGCAAAAGGAGGACATATGCCGGGGGCGATCCTATTAAAATATACTGATCTTTTCCAGGAGGACGGTACATTGAAACCAAATAAAGAACTGGAAGCAATGTTTGAAGAAGTCGGATTGAGTAAAGAAGATAATATTGTAACATATTGTACCGGCGGAATCCGTTCTGCATATATGCAGCTAGTTCTTGAAATGTGCGGATATGAAAACACCTGGAATTACGACCAATCTTATTGGAGATGGTGTGTCGTGGGAGAAGTTGAGTAAAATGGATAAGTTAGTCAGTATTGTATTATGTACATATAATAGAGAAAATCTTATTGGAAATGCAATTGAAAGTGTACTTGCGCAGACCTATACTTCCTGGGAACTGTTCATTATAGATGATGGATCTAGCGATCATACGGATGAAGTTGTAAAACAATATACCGATCCCAGAATTCATTATATAAAAATGGAAAAAAATCGTTTCTATTGTTATGCTGCGAATTATGGTTTGAAGTATTGCAAAGGGGAATATATTGCATTTCTGAATAGTGACGATGCATGGTTTCCACATAAATTGGAAAAACAGATTGGTTTCATGGAACATCATTTAGATTATGGGGCCTGTTTTACAGAAGTGGTGTTAACAGATAATGAAGGAAAGGATATTTCTGAAGAATGTGATTCCATGTGTCAATTGTTTGCAACCAGGAAAAGTAATCAGGCAGAGTGGATTCAATTTTTCTTATATCATGGGAATAGTCTTTGTCATCCATCAGCATTAATCCGAAAATATGTTTTGGACGAAATTGGGAACTTTAATTTATATTATTGCCAATTGGCTGATTTTGATCTCTGGGCCCGAATCGTAACAAAGTATCCGATTGATGTTTTACCTGAACCACTAATTTATTTCCGATGGGATGTAAAAGAAGGGAATCAGATCAGCAGTACAACAAAGCAGCATCTGACTCGGTCATATAATGAGCATATCCTGATTAGAAAGCAATTGGTAGAACGACTGACAGATGATGAGATGAAGCGTTTTTTTCAGGATCAATTTAAAAATCCAGACTCTAATACCTGTCTGGAACTACAATTCGAAAAAGCTTTCCTGCTTATGAGTTGTATAAAAGATACGGAAAATATGCGAGTCCTTGGTCTGGATAAACTGGAACAGGTATTAAGAAAAGAAGGGGCCATAGAAGTCTTGGAAAATCATTTTCAGATGACGCTACAGGATGTATACAAGTGGAATTTGGAGCATTGCTACTGGGATCCATTTTTAAGACGGGATATGGAAAAATTAAAAATAGAAAAAAGTTATTACAAAGACAAAGCACAGCAGTTGGAGGCATTAGTAAAAGAATACCATAATTCCACAAGTTGGAAATGTACAAAACCATTCCGAGAAGGAATGATTATTATAAAAAAATTTTTAAAAATAGTTCGAATATTAAAGTGATTTGGCAATAAACAGAAGTATATTATCGAAGCCTCTTGCTAATAGAAAATGTATATAAATAAAAGTTCTTTATAGGGATTATCAATTTTATTGTTATTTGACAATATGCTATTCTTTTACTGGATTAGTCTGAAATCATATGCAATTGCATCAGGAAGGAGGTTCTTACATAATCAGACATTACCAAATAAACAATATGTCATGAGGAGGGAAATTCATGAAAAGCACGAAGAGATTTGCAGCCTTTATGTTAGCAGCTGCAGTATCTTTATCGGGAATATGGAGCGGATATGGAAATATGGATGCTGTACAAGCAGATACTTGTGGAGGATTACTGGAAGAAGATGTATATACTCCGGAATCCTATGAAGTTATTCAAGATCCGATACTCCATTGGGCAGTGCGTTCTGCAATGAACGCGATTAAAAGCGGTGTGAAGCTTACAGAAGACATGGTTGGAAGTTCTTCCGTTCAGAATATTTCCTATGAGCTTTGTAATCACCCGGAAGATTTTGAAACATGGAAAAAGCCATATTATGTGGAAAGTCTGGAAGGACTGCAGTATGCAAAATCAGCGGTTATGATTGATATTTGCTATACAGCTAATATTGAAGGAAAAAGGATTGACAGCGTGGAGCCGCTGGCACCGTTGACACAATTGGAAATTCTGTATTTGAAACAAGATGGAATTGAAGATATCAGTCCGTTAAGTGGCTTGGTGAATCTGGAACAGTTAGATGTATCTGGAAATTATAAAATTGCAGACATTGCTGCTGTAAGAGATATGAACAAGCTGAAAAGCCTGAATGTATCTATTAATGCAGTTTCTGATCTGTCACCGGTAAGTGGATTATCCAATCTTGAACGTTTGAATGCTGCAAAAAATCAGATCGAAAAGTTGCCGGATATGAGTAAAATGACCTCACTTAAAGCATTAGATCTGTCGGATAATCAGTTGAATGATATTTCTCAGATTTCAAAATTAGAAAATCTGGAGGAATTAAATCTATCCGGAAACTCGGCCCTGACAGATATCAGCCCTCTGGTTAATTTGAGAAACCTAAAAGAGGATGCCACTTATCTTCCAACGGAAAAGATGAAAACGGATCTTTTTGCAGTGATTGATGTGAATAAACAGTTTTTAACATTTAACATCAGCAAAATGACAAAAGACGATATCGAAAATGTGGAGAAAGCATTAAAAGCTTACGAAACACTTACGCAGGATCAAAAAGCTTATTTTGATACTGATAGAGTTAAGGCAGCTGAATCAAACCTGGAACTTGTAAAGAAGGATGAAGAGCCTCATTATTATCCGGAATATGATGAAGGCGGAGAAGAAGTACCGGTATTTGACAGTATTACTATTCAGGCAGTGGATAAGAATGGAAATCCTTTAGAAGGGGTAGAATTTGTTCGTGAAGATGAATACGGTGTGCTTTCTCCAAATTCAGTCACAGATGAAAATGGAAAGATCACTTATAAACATTCCTTTTTTGATCATTATGGAAACTTTAAAATCTATCCTGCCGGAGAAACATATGTAGCGCAGCCAGAAATGATGACTTATTCGGTAGACGGGGATGGAAATACAGAAGAAGTCAATGGAAAACCTGCAACAGGTTTGGAAAATCTGGTGTTTACGCTTATTCCTGCTGATGAATATGTAGATAAGGGAGAACTGCAGGCTGCAATCAAACAGGCAGAGTCGATTAATGAGGAGGAAAGCTATAAATATACAGAAGATAGCTGGAATGCATTTAAAAATGCATGGAATAATGCAAATACTGTAAATAAACAGGAAGATGCCTCACAGGAAACGGTAACTGCAGCGGCTGAAACACTCAACACCGCATATAAAGGGTTAACAAAAACAAATATACTTACAAAGATTAAGATTATTGTAAAAGATAAGAACGGCAATTTGTTTACCCGTCCATTTAAGATTCAGGTGAGAGATAATGGCTACTCTTGGAATGGATTTTCTAATGCAGAAACCGGAATCGCATACATGAATTGTCCGGCCGGATGGAAGGATGGTAAAAACTGGGAATTCCGTGCTTGTTATGAAGAGCCTTATGAATTTGATCCTTTTGTAGCAGTTGTAGGTGTGAAAGATGGTAAAACATATTACAAAACTGTAAATGGACAGGCAGTAGGACCTGATTTTGAAATAACGGTTACAGTTCGTCCGGCCAACAAACAGAGTGCTGTTAGAAAACCGGATAACACAGTATTAAAGAGTTATATTGAGGATGCAAAAATATATAAAGAATCAGCGTATACGCCAGGTACCTGGAGCAAATTCCGAAGTGCTTTGTCAGATGCAGAAGCAGCTGCGAAAAAAAGCAGTGCAACTCAGGAAGATTATAACAAAGCAGCAGCAGATCTTCTGGCAGCAGAAAAAGGTCTTCAGGAAAAAGCAGACAAAACTGAGTTGTGGTATACAATTACTGAGTATTATTCAGAAAACGTGTTTACACCAAGCAGTTGGAAAAATTATGTAGAAGCAAAACAGGCAACATCTGATGTGTATGATGATCCGGAGGCAACACAGGAAGAAGTGGACCAAGCCGAAGAAACCTTAAGGAATGCAATCATGGCATTGCAGCCGGTTGCTACGAACAAGCAGGATTTGGATAAGCTCATACAGGAAGCAAAAGAACTGAAAGCAGAGGACTACGTGTCTGGCTATGAAGAGTTGCAGGAAGTATTGACAGAGGCTCAAAAGGTATCTGATAATCCGGAAGCAACTTATAGCCAAG
Organism: Lachnospiraceae bacterium; assembly: GCA_019423745.1. Lineage (GTDB taxonomy): Bacteria > Bacillota > Clostridia > Lachnospirales > Lachnospiraceae > Claveliimonas. Next base: position 145,345 of record JAHZAV010000001.1, on the reverse strand, counting down.
TGGCTGAATGGATAGAGAAAATAAAAGAAGCGATGAATGCGCTAGAAGAAAAACCGGCAGAAATCCCGGAAACCTGTACTGAAAACACTTTCCGTGCTGTTGTACAAAATGAAAAAGGCGAAAAATTATCCGGAATCAGTTTTGATTTTCTGGCAGATGGAGAAAAATTCTACTCAGATGAAAGTAGAGACGGTATCATTTCCTATATGCCATGGAATGGCGATGAGGACAAAACAATTACGGTCGCTTTGAGTAAGAGCCAGGGATATACAACCGATGATCAGCACAGTTTTAAAGTATATAAGGAAGGAGCATGGACTTTCAAGATTGCAGAAATCAATGGTCAGCCATATAAGGACGGCATCAGACTGGTCTACACTTTGAAAGAAGAAGGACAGAGCGGCGGAGAAGATGAGGTTCTTTCGGATTCCACAACATTCCGGGCAAAAGTAGTAGATGAAAACGGCAATCCATTGGAAGGAATTCAGTTTATATCGGAACCCGATGATTCATTTGCTGATACATATACATTGACCAGCAATAGTGCAGGTATAATTGAACAAGTATTGACAGGAGCAGATTTTCAGCTTGAGTTTGAAGTCTATCTGAAAGAAGGGCAGAATTCCGGAAACGGAAGTGTATGGAGCTGCGAAGAAAAAAATATTTTTACAACAGATGGGGATATAGTAAATCAGCCTACGATTGTTAGTATTAATGGAAAGTCACTTGCAGAAGCTGGTGAGATTGTTTACCATCTTACAAAAGATGGATCTGGCACATCTTCTGTAGATAAGTCGAAATTAAATGAAAAATTGAATGAAGCAAAAGCAATCAGTAATGCTGACAATCAATATACAGAAGATAGTTTCCAGAATCTGCAGGATGCCATCAAGGAAGCACAAACTGTGTATGATAAAGAAGACGCAGAACAAAAAGAAATTGATCAGCAAGTAAATAATTTGCAGACTGCAATCGACAGTTTAGAGAAATCGGGAACGTCAGAACCAGATGAAGATAAGGAAGATCTTGCAGCATGGATTGGCAGTGCTGAAACTTATTCAGAAGCTGAATATACACCAGAGTCTTATGCACCATTGCGCGAGGCAATGAACCTGGCAAAAAGTGTGATGGATAATCCGGAGGCAACTGCACAGGAAATCCAAGATGCCATTGCCGCTATCCAAAAAGCAATTGATGGACTGGAAAAGGCTGATGTACCGGTTTACTGTGAAAAGAATAATATTCGTATTAAGGTTGTGGACGAAAATGGAAATCGCATTAAGGAACGCGTAGCATTTACATTTGACCGGGGAGCTTACGGAGTTTATAACAGTGAAACCTATGATGGTGTGGTCGGTTATCAATTATCTACAGCAGACACCGGAATAACATCTATCAATGTATATCTGAAAGGTGGAAGTGTAGAACTAAATGGGAAAGAATATGTAGCAGATCCGGAAAGCTATTTGTTTGGCATTAAATCCGTAAGCAACGAAGTCTTTATTGATACCATTGATGGAGAACCTTTTGATGCATCTCGTCAGCTAACCTTTACTTTAAAAGAGAAAACAGCTGGATCAACAGTAAATAAAGATGCATTGAAAGAGAAAGTTTCCAACGCTGAAGGATTGCTTGCACAGAAAGACAGCTATACAGTGAATAGTTTTGCAGCATTTGAATCCGCATATAAGGACGCCAAAGCAGCATTAGAAGCCGATGATATTCAACAAGGGCAAGTTGATGCAGTGACGGCAGCATTAGAATCTGCCATGAACAATTTAAAGAAGGTAACTGGCATGCGTACTTTGACAATACCAGTTAAATTAGCGGATGGAAGCCCTGCACCTGTAAATGTGGAATTTGTCAGACGAGACATTTACTATCAGGTAAATCATAAGATCTATGTAGATGGCAACGGAAATCTTACATGGACACCAGGAGCTTATGACAGTGGTGATTATGTATTCTATCTTCCAGAAGGTTCTGCTTATATTGCAACACCAGGAGAGATTACAGTTCATGTTGGATCAGAAGATGGTACACCTGTGATAGAAACGATTGACCAAACACCAGCGGCAGATGCATCTGTTCAATTTACATTGACAGATCAGGGAACTGATACATGTGACTTGACACATTTCCGTGCCGTAGTGCAGGATAGTCATGGAAATCTTCTTTCAGGAATTAAATTCCTTGTTGAAAATGGAGATCCTGCTGAGCTAGTATCCGATGAAAACGGTGTGATTGAGTATGAAGTGACAAGTTGGGATACGGATATGACTATGACAGTCAAACTTCAGGAGGGGCAGGAATGGACCACGGATCAATCCATAGAATTTTCAGTAATTGAAGATCCGGATGATCCATCAAGAGGAATTATCGCGACAATAAATGGACAGCCATTCCAGGATGGAGAAAAACTTGTGTTCCAGCTTCAAAAAGAAGGCGAAGTCGTTTTAGACTGGTCCTCTTTGGAAAGTGCCATGGATAAAGCGGAAAAACTGAATCCGGAAAAATATACTGAAGAAAGTTATGCAAAAGTGACAGAAGCACTGGAAGCAGCTAGAAGCATTTACGGTAATGAGGCTGTTTCACAGGAACAGATTAATCAGGCGGCAGCCAGTCTGGAAGAAGCAATGCAGCTGTTGCAGGACAAGCCGGGAGAACCCGAAAAACCACAGTATTCCATCATAAAAGGAGCCGGACAACAGGTGAACGTAGATCAGGATGCAGTATTCACTTCTGATGCAGAATACAGTAAATTTGTTAAGGTATTGATTGATGGAGCAGAATTGTCCAAGAATTATTATACTGTTGCAGAAGGAAGCACAGTGGTAACACTGAAGAAAGAATATCTGGCGACTTTGAAAGAAGGAAAACATACAATTAGTATTGTGTCTACAGATGGAACTGCTTCCACAGAATTTACGATAAAGAAAGAACAGATTGTAAAACCAGGAGATTCTGATGGTAACGGAAATACAGATAATAAAAATCCGAATGCAAATAAAGGAAATACACAGATGAATCAAAAAGGAAATACAGCTGTAAAGACTGGAGATAACAGTAACATTATGGTATGGATGATTACAGCTGCAGCAGCAATTTGTTTAGTCATGAGCATAATGATCATACGTAGAAGAAGAAAATAGGATTTCATCGGGACCGGGGAGGATTTCCCGGTCCTAAAACAAAATGTAAGAAAGAGAAACTGTTGATAAAAAATGAAAACTACAAGGAAATATATCAAACTGATTATTTTCATTATTATTATCATTTTAATTATGATTTCAAACCACATCTTTGGGTGGTCAGCTTATTTCAGTAACTCACACTATTATACTTTTCTGCAAAAAACGATAGAGGAAAATACATTATATGCAGTATTGATTTATATAGCAGTTACTATTATAGGCAGTGTACTTTTAGCATTGCCAGGGGTTACGTTTGCGATTGCAGCAGGAATTTTGTTTGGACCGGTATTAGGAACAATAAGCTGCATCATTGCCGCAACAGTTGGAGCAGCCCTGTCTTTTCTGGTTGGACGGTTCTTTTTGAAAGACAGTATCCGACCAGTTGCTATGAAAAATAAGTATCTGAAAAAATGGTTGTTTGATCAAAGCGGAAAAAATCAGATTTTTGTTTTAATGATTACCAGGCTGATTCCTGTATTTCCATTTAATTTGCAGAACTTTGCATATGGGATAACAGATATATCGTTTGTCACCTACACAATTGGATCATTTGTGTTCATGCTTCCAGGAACAGCAATTTATACAATAGGATCTTCCGGGGTAACAGACCGGGCAAATCGAATCACATATCTGGCAATTGCGTTGATTATGGCTGTAATTGTGATAGGAGCAGGGATTTTATTAAAAAGACGGTTTCTTACGGAAGACATCGAAAATGAGGAGGATTAATTAGTGAAAAGAATCATATTTGATTGTGATAATACGATGGGAATTAAGGATTGTGATGTGGATGACGGACTGGCACTGCTTTATTTATTGGGCTGTCCGGACGCGGAAGTTATTGCCATAACGACTACATACGGCAACAATAAATTGGAGGCGGTGCATGAAAACACATTGCAGATGCTAAAGGAAATTGGAAAAGAGGACATTCCGGTTGTAAAGGGTGGGGCACAGGCGGGTTGCTATAAAAGTGAAGCATCGTCCTACCTGGTGAAAATGGTGAATAAGTATCCAGGAGAAATCTCTATACTTGCAACAGGATCCCTGACAAATTTGCAGGGAGCGTATGACGAGGATTCCTGCTTTTTTGATAAAGTAAAGGAAATTGTACTTATGGGAGGGATCACAGATCCTTTAGTATTTAAAAAACGTGAGATGAAAGAATTGAATTTTTCCTGTGATCCAAAAGCGACACACACTGTTCTTACAAAAGGGAAAAATGTAGCCGTAATTACCGGGAATAACTGCCTTAAAGTAATTTTTACAAAAGAAGAATATCAAAAAAAATTGGGGTGTGGAAACAAAAAAGGGAAATATATTCTTGATAAAACAAATGATTGGTTCCACTATAATGAAGCAGGTTATGGAATAGAAGGATTTTATAATTGGGATGTGACGGCAGCCGTATATCTGATGAGAAAAGAATTCTTTCAGGATAAACCGATGCGGTTAAATCTATCGATAGAAGATCTGAAAAGCGGATATCTTAGAAAATCAGACGATGGGGATACACGCTGCAATTTACCGGAGATCGATAATGCAGATGCATGGAAGGAACATATATATCAGTGCTGGCTTGGAAAATAAAGGATGTCAGTAAAAAAAGGATTAACAAGAATATGGAAGGAAAAAGGAACTAAAAAGATAAGAAGTCTAACTCTTGAGGCGGCCTCAATGCTTCTATCGTCTTAGTTCTTTTATTATTATATATTAATAAGCGGAATAAGATCAAAAAAGTACTGGAATATGCTATACTCAGTAATAAGAATCGAGGTGCGGATTATGGTAGCGTTTTATATCCTGTACCCAGAGAATGTGTATTTAAATATGTGATGCTATCGGAGCATGGAAAGGAGAGAAAGGAATGACAAAAGAGACTGTTTGCTTACAGATCGAACATCAGGCGGTACTCTTTGCACTTCTGGCAAAGTATGCCGTACTTCTTAGAGGGGAAGAGGGTAAAGCGGCTATCCTGCGTGGTATGACGGTTTATGGTAAGGAGCGAGGACGGCGGATGGCTGCCAACGCCAAAAGCCAAGGTGACGAGATCAATACTCTGACTAATCAGATCTATGGTGAGTGGAAGCCGGATTTTGCAGGGCAGATGGAATTTGGGCAGATCAGAATCGAGCCTACTTTGCAGACATATATTTCAAAATGTGCCTGGTGCAACGCCTGGAAAAAGCATGGTCTTACAGAGTACGGAAAGTTGTACTGTGTCAATGTAGACAATGCGGTGTACCAAGGCTATCAGGACAACTATGTCTGTACACAGATAACAGAACCTATGAGCTGGGGCGGCACCCGGTGTGAGTTTGACTGGGGCTGTCCGCTAACGCCAGAGGAGAACGAGGTACTGACAGTGAAGAAAAAGGAACTGGGATCTTCCTGTATGAAGGATATGACCTTCCATACCGCTCATATCAAGGCTGCCATCAGCCGAATCCTGCTGGAGGATCTGTTGGAGGACGGTCAAAAGGCGGTGAACAACGCTCTGGAAGAATTTACCACTCTGTTCGGACAGGAATATCTGGATATGCTGGACACAGTTTCGGAAGAAGAACTGTATCCCAAAGAAGTATTTCCGGCGGGTCCCCTTACAACATAGGAATTTTGTGAAGCGAAACAGGAGTTTCTTGATGGAAACTGACTAAGCGTCAAAAAAAGTGGTAAGGATAAATAAAGAAATGTGATAAAAGGAAAGAGGAGGAACACACGATGATAGCAAAGAAGATCGGATGGATTGGATGCGGAAATATGGGAGGAGCCATCCTCCATGGTGCACTGGAAAGCGGCGTTATATCAAAAGAAAATGCCATTGTCTACGACATCAGAGAAGAGATGATGGAAAAAGCGAGTAAATGGGGCGCTGTTCTGGCAGAGAGCGATGCGGATTTATGTGAGAAATGCGATATTGTTCTTCTGGCGGTGAAACCGCAGCAGGCGGCGGAGGCGTTGGCACAGTGCAAAGGCGCATTGAATGGTAAGGGGCTTATTTCCATTGTGGCTGGGATTACCGTGGAAAGGCTTCGGACTTTAATCCAGGGAAGACCTCGCATCCTGCGTGTTATGCCGAATACTCCGGCGATGGTGTTTGAGGGTGCCTTTGCTCTTTGCTCGGACAATGACCTTGCCGATACGGAGATGAAGTCCGCGGAAGAGCTGTTCCAGTCCATAGGAGTAGTAGAAAAGGTGCCGGAAACTCTAATCGATGCAGTATGCGGTTTGAGTGGCGGCGGCCCAGCCTATGTGGCCATGTTTATCGAAGCTATGGCAGACGCCGGCGTAAAACAGGGACTGCCCAGAGCTACAGCTTACCGGTTGGCAGCCCAGACCTGCCTTGGTACAGCCAAAATGATTCTTACTATGGATATACATCCGGGGCAGCTCAAGGATATGGTAACTTCACCAGGCGGTACCACGATTGAAGGTTGTGAAGCACTGGAAAAAGGCGGGATGAGAGGCGCCGTGATCGAGTGTGTGAATGCAGCAACAGAGAAGTCAAGACAATTATAAGATAATGAAGTGTGGAGGGAAATAGCTGATGGATGAGTGGCTGCGATGTTGTGATGATGCCGATGTGGTCAGCTTTGATATATTTGATACCTTGATTTTGCGAAATGTGCTCAAGCCAACAGATATATTTGAGATTATGGGAGAAAAAATCAGGGGGCTTTCTTGGTGTGATAATTTTGCAGAACTTCGAATTCAGGCTGAGGCAGATTCTAGACTGCATGTACAAAATGGAGAATCTAATCTAGATGAAATCTATCGGGAGATAAGCAGGCTGCTACCTGCCCATGCGGATGAAATTAAACAGATGGAGCTGGAAACAGAGAAAAAGTTTATTACGGAAAATCCGTTTATCAAAAAAATATATCTGTATTGTAAAAACAAGCATAAAAAAATTCTCTTTATTTCAGATATGTATCTGAGTTCGCAATTTATTGGGGAATTATTAAGAAAATGCGGATATCAGGAAGAGAATATCTTTGTCTCCAATGAATTCAGGATTAACAAAGGGAGCGGAGGACTCTATGAAGCAGTACAGAAAGAATGCGGACTGGAAAAAAGCAGATGGTTACACATAGGGGATAATAAAGATAGTGATTATGAGCAGGCAAAACGTTTTGGAATACGAGCACTTCTCTATAAAAATGTATCAACCTATTTTACGTGGGACATTCCATTGAATCCATCTGAATCCATCTTGGCAGGCATCCGCAACAACCTGCTGTTTAATGGGGAGTATTTCGATTACTGGGAACAATTCGGTATTGCTTATGCATTTCCAATTTATATGGGATTTACCAAATGGCTCTATGATATGACCTGTAAAGAGGATAATCTATTCTTTCTGGCGCGTGATGGATATGCGATTAAACAATTATATGAAAAAATCTGCAAAAAAACCGGTAAAAACATACAGACAGATTATGTATATGTATCTAGAAATACATTACAGATTCCGGTTATGGCACTGGAACCACAGATGGATCAAGTCATAAAGCTGATGACAAACCTAAGTGGTTTTCGAGATGGAAAACCTTCGGTAAGAGATGTATTAAGAACAGTACGCCTATACGAAGAAGATGTGACTGAACAGACGCTTCATTTATTTGGTCTGCAATCTATGGACGAAATCGTAAATCAGAGAAATTATCCGAAAGTTCAAAAACTGGCTGCTTGGCTGTCGGAGATAGTAAAAAATCGTCTTTTAGATGAAAAAGATTTGCTGGCCGCATATCTAGCTCAACATCAGATATCGCAGTGGGATAGTATTAATATTATGGATATCGGATGGGCTGGAAGTTGTCAAGATGCACTGGAAAAACTTTTGGGAAAGAGGGTGCGTGGATATTATTTTGGAACGTTGGATACCAGCGTAAGACAAAAATACTGCAGTATGTTCGGATGGGCTTTTGATGACGGAATTCCCGACAATGATGCCAATAATATATATAGAAATGGAATGATGTACGAATGGCTGTTTTCAGCATCTCATGGATCAACTTGGGGATATGAAAGGAAAGAAGAGAAGATCATACCTGTTATGAGTCGACCTTCAGATCAGTACAAACTGATTGCGAGGTTCCAGAAAGCAGCACTTGACGCTGCGGAGAAATGTCTTGAATATTGGAACTATATGGATCAGCTCCGGCCGCAGGTATGCCTGAAACCGTATAGGGAAATGATGACGAATAAGAAGGAAGAGGATATCCGTCATTTTAAAGACCTGTTGGTCGACTCTGCGCCGGGATGCAATCAGCAGTATCCATATGTAGTACAGCTGAAAAAAGAGGATTTGTGTAATCGAAATTGGTTGGAACTAAGACGCCATGTAGATCGCTCTTTCTGGGAAGGAGCGTATTATATGGATTCTGCATATCTATCCCCGAATGACAGATGGCTTATGAAGTATATTTTGAGTAGTGAAGCGTATCGAGAAGATTCTATTCAAAAGTATTATGCTTATAACCTGGAATTTGCCAAAATTTACTGCGATTTTGGACAAGGATTTAATGAGAAAGACAGTATTCTGGTTCCCTTGCGCCAAGAAGGTATAAGATATTTCATTGATCTAGATGTGGATCTGAATATAAAGCAGTTCCGAATCGATCCTATAGAAGGGAAATATATAAAAATTCGAAACTATGCTGTGAAGGTAGATGGAAAGAGACACCATGTAAAAGTACCGGGTTTAGCACTGGGGTTACCGGGACGTTTAAGAAGAATTCAAACAACTGATCCTAGTTTTCTGATCGGGCCAGCAATTGGCTATATAACGCATATTCATTTTGAATCGGATATAGTTATAGTGTAAAATATAGAAGCAGATACGGTAAAAAGGTTGCCTTTACTGTCTATTTCTTCGCATTTATTTGTAGGTGTACCAAGCAAATAAAACAGAGTGATAGAATTAGCACTAGGCGGTGGAGAATATTAGTATGAAAGTAAATAAAAAGCCCTATATATTTATTGTAATTCTATATTGCTATTTATTTTTGTTATACACAGATTTATATAATAAGATTGAACTTTTATCAGAATCTCCTATAACAACTATGTTCATAAAATATGGTGTCTATTTTCTTTCAAACATATTACTGGGAATCATAATTAGCTATATAGCCTATTGCCCAAAGAAAAAGGAAACTCTTATTTTAGATATATTGCTATTAGATATCCCTGCCATCTGGATGTCAACACTTTTTATACAGCTGATTTATTTCTCGTTTTATCCAGTTTCATTTCATTTAAATTGGCAAAATTTTCTAAGAGTAGGATCAATTATAATAGGGTTGGAAATTTTTAGATATATCCGGATGCTATTTATAAAGAAATAAAATTTATAAGTAGTTTATGGTTAGGAAAAATCTTTTACTTGGGGATAGAATAAAAGTAGACCAGTGATTCTTAAAATATGAAGGTGTAGATGAAAGACGATAAATCATATAAGGTGGAACTAAGTTCCGCCTTATTGTATATTCTTTCAGAAAAACAGAACAGAAGAAAATCAATCTTTTTTTGATCAATGACCCAATTCACCACTCTAAAAGTGCTGTATTGTAACACTTATCCAATTTGACAAACCCCATCCTGTTTAGTACAATTTATACGGTCAATTTCTCTTCCTTGATATTAGAAGAGATTAGAAAAGAATGTTGAAATGATAGACAATTTTGTAACCAATAAACCAGAAATTGAATTTTGTATATATGTATAATAAATTACAAGGTGTTATATGAGAAAATTAGCATTAAATGATGAAATATTACTAAAAATTGAAAAACCAGCCCGTTATATCGGCGGTGAGATTAATTCCGTCATGAAAGATAAAGGAGAAGTTGATATTCGTTTCGCCATGTGCTTCCCGGACGTATATGAAATCGGTATGTCTCATTTGGGAATTCAGATTTTATACGATATGTTTAACCGAATGGATGATGTATGGTGTGAAAGAGTATATTCTCCCTGGGTAGATCTGGATGAGATTATGCGCCGGGAAAACATTCCTCTTTTTGCTTTGGAATCACAGGATCCTATCAAGGATTTTGATTTTCTTGGGATAACGATTCAGTATGAAATGTGTTATACCAATATTCTCCAGATTTTGGATCTTAGTCAAATTTCCCTATTGTCAGCAGATAGGACTGAGGAAGATCCGATTATAATCGGAGGAGGTCCTTGTGCTTATAATCCAGAGCCCCTGGCGCCGTTTTTCGATCTTTTCTATATTGGAGAAGGAGAAACGGTATATCGTCAGCTTTTGGACCTTTATAAAGAGAACAAGATAAATGGCGGTACGCGTAGGGACTTTCTTGAAAAAGCAGCTGGTGTAGAGGGAATTTATGTGCCTGCTTTCTATACCGCTTCTTACAAAGCTGACGGAACACTTGCTGCTTTTACCCCTAATAATGCCTGTGCGCCGGAAACTGTTAAGAAACAGGTTATGATGGACATGGAAGAAACAACTTATCCGGAAGCTCCGGTAGTTCCTTTTATAAAAGTTACTCAGGATAGAGTTGTATTGGAAATTCAGAGAGGATGCATCCGTGGATGTCGGTTCTGTCAAGCTGGAATGCTTTATCGTCCTACCCGTGAAAGAAATGTGGAAGATCTAAAAGAGTATGCATGGAAGATGCTGAAAAATACCGGGCATGAAGAAATATCGTTAAGTTCTCTGAGCTCCAGCGATTATAGTCAATTAAAAGAAATTGTCACCTTTTTGATTGAGGAATTCAAAGGAAAAGGCATTAATATTTCCCTTCCCTCTCTTAGAATTGATGCGTTTTCTCTTGACGTAATGAGCAAAGTACAGGATATCCGTAAAAGCAGTCTTACATTTGCACCTGAGGCAGGATCACAGCGTATGCGAAATGTCATTAACAAAGGATTGACAGAGGAAGATATTTTGGACGGAGCAGGTGCAGCTTTTGAAGGTGGCTGGAATAAAGTAAAGCTTTATTTTATGCTTGGACTTCCTACGGAAACGCAGGAAGATATGGAGGCGATTGCTGTCCTTGCTGACAAGGTTGCAAGACGTTACTATGAAATTCCAAAAGAACAAAGGAATGGAAAATGTCAGATTACAGCCAGTTCTTCCTTTTTTATTCCAAAGCCATTTACTCCCTTTCAGTGGGCAAGGATGTATAAGAATGAAGAATATATTGCCAGAGCTGCCATTGTAAAACATGCATTCCAGAATCAATTAAACCGTAAAAGTCTGAAATACAATTGGCATGACGCTGAGGTAACTGTCCTGGAAGGGGTACTTGCAAGAGGTGACCGTCGAATTGCAGATGTAATTCTGGACGCATACCGAATGGGATGTATATATGATGCATGGACCGAGTACTTTGACTACGAAAAATGGCTGAAAGCTTTTGATAATAATGGACTTGATATTGCTTTTTACAATGAAAGAGTGCGAGACTTGGACGAACTTTTGCCATGGGATTTTATTGATATTGGTGTCACAAAAGCATTTTTAAAGAGGGAATGGGAACGTGCCATGAAAGGTGAAATTACTCCCAATTGCCGACAGCAATGTTCAGGCTGTGGTGTTGCAAAATGGAAGGGAGGTGTCTGTGTTGAAGGTAAGAATTAAATTTCGAAAGTATGGTATAATGCGTTTTATTGGTCATTTGGATGTGATGAGATTTTTTCAGAAAGCCATGAGAAGAGCCGAAATTCCCATTGCCTTTACCAGCGGTTACAGTCCTCATATGATTATGTCTTTTGCACAGCCTCTTGGAATTGGTCTTACAAGCGATGCGGAATATATGGATATTGAACTGGCCGAACCAATATCATCTGCAAAAGCTGTGCAGGCGTTAAATCAGGTAATGGCAGAAGGAATTGAAGTCTTAAGTTTCCGCCAAATCGCTGAAGATAAAAAAAGTAGTGGCATGACTATCGTAGCTGCGGCAGATTACCTGGTAACATTAAAGGAAGAAACCAAACTCCCAGGTTTCTGGGCAGCGGAATTGGAAAATTTTCTTTCAGCTTCTGAAATACTTATTATGAAAAAGACAAAACGCAGTGAAAAAGAGACGGATATTCGTCCGATGATCTATCAGATGGAAGTCAGACCGAATGGGATGTATCTTAAACTCGCTGCAGGGAGTGAAGCAAATCTGAAACCGGATCTTGTTATGGATGCTTTTTATGAAAAATCAGGGCAGGAAAAGAAAGATTGTCTTCATTTTCATAGATTGGAATTGTATGCGAAGGACAGCAGTAAAGGGGCTGGGTATTTTTGTACGCTGGACTCTCTGGGAACAGACATTATATAAGCTAATACTTGCACGAAGTACGGAATTAGTGGTATGATAGGAAACTGGAGGAACTATGGGTAAAAAAGAATTAAAGACAAATGCAATGCGCATTCTTGACAGGCATAAAATTCCTTACACATACCAGACCTATGAATGCGACGAATTTACAGATGGGATTCATGTGGCAGACCAGCTGGGACTTCCTCATGAACAAGTATTTAAAACGTTAGTTACTGTTGGAAAGACAGGTGCTCATTATGTATTTGTTATTCCAATCGCCAGAGAAATTGATTTTAAAAAGGCTGCTCGGGCAGTAGGAGAAAAATCTCTGGAAATGCTTCCTTTAAAGGAACTTACTAAAGTAACTGGATATGTCCGTGGCGGTTGTACATCCGTGGGAATGAAAAAACAGTTTCCTACCGTGATACAACAGGAAGCACAAGATATGGAATTGATTTATATCAGTGGCGGAAAACTGGGAATGCAGCTTCAGCTTTCCCCTATGGATCTTAAAAAAGTAACGGCAGCTGTTTTTGCAGATATCACCATTTAATAAACTAGTAGGATGATAAAATGGAAAGTAATAGAATCGCGAATGTTGAACAAGAGATAGGATCTTTGCTGGAGAAGGCAGATACTGTCATTTTTGATATTGGAAATGTACTTCTTGATTATGACTGGAAGTCATATCTTCAGGGATTTCATTTTTCTTCAGAGGTTTTTCAAATTCTTGCAGATGCAGTTTTTCTTAATGAAGATTGGGAAAGAGGAGACAGAGGCGGAATTACATCCAAGCAGTGGGAAAAACTTTTTCTTGAAAATGCTCCTGGTTATGAAAAAGAAATACATCAGATTTTTGAAAAAGTTTCTGAAACAATCCGCCCTCTTTCTTATACACAAGAACTGACGGAATCATTGAAAAAACATGGATATAAACTTTTTTATCTTTCCAATTATTCTGAACATCTCTATAACGTCACAAAACATTTCATGGGATTTCTGGATCTTTTTAATGGCGGAATTTTTTCTTATACAGTAGGGTGTATTAAACCAGATGAGTCTATATATCGACTTTTACTGAAAAAATATTCGATTTCTCCGGAAAAAGCCCTTTTTCTGGATGACCGCGAGGAAAATGTGAGGGCAGCTTTAAATTTAGGGCTAAAGGGAGCGGTATTTTCTTCAAAGACCGCATATCATATACTGGAATATTTAAAATGCAAGGACAATACAAAGGAGACAGACTGATGAATAAGGTAGTAAAATTTGGCGGAAGCTCTTTGGCAAGTGCTGATCAGTTTAAAAAAGTAGGATATATTATCCGGCAAGATGATGCAAGGAGATATGTTGTTCCTTCTGCGCCAGGGAAAAGACATTCTGGAGACACTAAGGTAACGGATATGCTCTACAGCTGTTATCTTCTTGCTCTGCGCGAAGAGGAGGATCAGGAAGAAGAATTTGATACTCTGCTTCAGGCTATAAAAGAAAGGTACGATGAAATCATTAATGGCCTGGGTCTGCACTTGGATTTAGGACCTGAATTTCATACGATTCGGGAAAATTTTACTCGTAAAATAGGACGGGATTACGCCGCATCACGAGGTGAATATTTGAATGGACTTGTAATGGCTGAATATCTGGGATATGAATTTATAGATGCCGCAGAAGTTATCTTTTTCAAAGAATCTGGAACTTTTGATGCAAAAAAGACGAACCGTGTCCTTTCAGAAAGACTTTCTTCCTGTAAACGAGCAGTTATTCCCGGTTTTTATGGCTCCCTTCCAAATGGAAAAATAAAAACCTTTTCCAGAGGAGGATCAGATGTAACCGGATCCATCGTAGCAAAAGCCGTACATGCCGATCTCTATGAAAACTGGACAGATGTTTCTGGATTTCTTGTAGCAGATCCTCACATTGTAAAAAATCCTAAAGCGATTGATGTAATAACTTACCGAGAACTTCGCGAGCTCTCTTATATGGGCGCTACCGTACTCCATGAGGATGCTATTTTCCCGGTGAGAGGGGAAGGAATTCCTATTAATATACGAAATACCAATGCCCCAGAAGATAAAGGTACTTTGATCGTTGAGGCAACCTGCCGCAATCCTCGTTTTACCATTACTGGAATTGCAGGAAAAAGAGACTTTGCTTCGATTACCGTTGAAAAGGCTATGATGAATGGTCAAGTTGGATTTTGTCATAAAGTACTGGGAGTTTTTGCAGACAATGGTATATCAATTGAACATATGCCTTCTGGTATTGATACAATGACCATTTTTGTACATCAGGATGAATTTGAAGAGAAAGAACAGAAAGTTATTGCCGGTATTCACAGAGCTGTGGAACCAGATTTAGTTGAACTGGAATCAGATCTTGCCCTGATTGCTGTTGTAGGAAGAGGTATGAAAGCTACCAGAGGAACTTCTGGACGAATTTTTTCTGCCTTGGCTCATGCCAATGTCAATGTTAAGATGATTGATCAGGGATCCAGTGAGCTCAATATTATAATTGGGGTCCGTAATCATGATTTCCAGGCAGCAATACGAGCTATTTATGACATTTTTGTTACAACTCAGATTTAAGTCTTAAAGGAGTAGAAACAGAAAAAAATGAAGAATATATTGTTTTTTCTAAAGCCTAAAGCAGAAATTGCTTACATATATGATTACCATACCATGCGGCAGGCATTGGAAATAATGGAACACCACAAATATTCCTGTGTACCTATTTTGAATCGTTACGGTAAATATGTAGGTTCTATTACAGAGGGGGATCTGTTATGGGATATTAAAAAAAGAGGGCTTTCCAGTATACGTGATGCGGAAAATATCAGTATTATGAAAGTTGCCCGTCGTTTTGACTATCAGTGCGTCAGTGCTGAGTCAAGAATGGAGGATATGATTGGCCGGGCTATGGAACAAAATTTTGTTCCAGTAGTAGATGATCAGGAGAATTTTATCGGTATTATTACAAGAAAAGATATTATTAGCTATTGTTACAGCCAGATGATTATGCAGGGAGGCGATTTGTCGTGATCGATTTTCATACACATATTTTTCCGGAAAAAATTGCGGAAAAAACCCTGAAATTTTTGTCATCCAGATGTGGAATTGATCCTTTTACAAACGGAACAGCGGCCGGGCTCTCCGCTTCTGTAAAAGAAGCCGGACTTGAAATGGCTGTTATTCTTCCTGTAGTGACAAAACCATCTCAATTTCAATCCATTAATCGCTTTGCTTTACAATTTCAGGAAGGTCCTCTTTTATCATTTGGTGGAATCCATCCTGATAACGAAGATTACAAGGAAAAGCTGAAAGACCTGAAGCGCATGGGGTTTAAAGGTATAAAACTACATCCGGACTATCAGGATATTTTTATTGATGATATCCGATGCAAACGGATTATCAGCTATGCTTCTGAACTTGATTTAATTGTCAGTATTCATGCAGGTCTTGATCCCGGATATCCTGACTGTATTCATTGCCCGCCCAAACGTGCGCGAGATGTCATTCGGGAAGTTCAGCCTCAAAAACTGATTCTTGCACATTTGGGCGGTCTTATGCTTTGGGATGAAGTAGAAGAATATCTTGTCGGTGAGAATATATGGATGGATACAGCGGTTGTATTTGGTCATATATCAGAGGAACAGTTTATGCGTATTGTACGAAATCATGGCGCAGACAAAATTCTTTTTGCTACGGATTCGCCATGGGGCGGACAGAAGGAATTTGTTGAATATTTCAAAAAACTTCCTCTCACGGACGAAGAAAAAGAGGCGATTTCAAGAGAAAATGCCAGAAGACTTCTTGGGCTTGACTGATGATATCATTTGAACTGAATATGAAATTACAGCCAGTAAAGGCTTTAAAATAACAGAGAAAAGAGGATAATACATATGAGCAGTTTGATCAAACCAGAGGGATATTCTTCCCCGCTTACGATAAGAGAAACCGAAGTTGCCATTAAAGAAGTGAAAGATCATTTTGAACGTTCTCTTGCCAAATCTCTGCATTTGACAAGAGTGTCGGCTCCGTTATTTGTTAAACCCGCCACCGGATTGAATGACAATCTTAACGGTGTAGAAAGACCTGTTTCATTTGGCATTAAAGAACAAAATGACGATGTGGCAGAGATTGTACATTCTCTTGCAAAATGGAAAAGATATGCGCTGAAACGTTACGGCTTCCATTCCGGAGAAGGTCTTTATACTGATATGAACGCTATTCGTCGGGATGAAGATACAGACAATATTCATTCTATTTACGTAGACCAATGGGATTGGGAAAAGGTTATCTCCAAAGAAGAACGAAATATGGAGACGCTTCAGTATACTGTACGAAAAGTTTATGAAGCCCTGAAAGATACAGAAGAATATATGTCCAGAAGATATAATTATATTGAACCTCTTCTTCCGGATGAAATTTTCTTTATCACATCACAGGAACTGGAAGATATGTATCCTGATCTTTCTGCTAAAGAAAGAGAAAGAGAGATTGCCAAAATCAAAAAAGCTGTATTTATTGCACAGATTGGAAAAACACTGGCATCTGGAGAAAAACATGATGGCCGTGCTCCGGATTATGATGATTGGGAATTAAATGGAGATATTATTGTCTATTACCCGGTTCTTGATATTGCATTGGAACTTTCCTCTATGGGAATACGTGTGGATGAGGATGCATTGAAGAGCCAGTTAAAAGCGGCGGGATGTGAAGATCGGGCAAATCTTGCATTCCAGAAGGCTTTACTTGCGGGTGAACTGCCATATACGATTGGTGGCGGAATCGGTCAGTCACGTATCTGTATGTATTGCTTAAGAAAAGCACATATCGGAGAAGTACAGTCGTCTATCTGGCCAGATGAGATGATAGCAGAAGCAGAGGCACATCAAATTCCTCTTTTATAATATTTAAGTAATTATTTGCACAAAAACTCTTGATTTTGCAAATAACTTATGCTACACTTTAACAGTATGCCGCACAGCGGGGCTTTAAAGTGCTGTCCAGATATGGATATGCCGCCGAAGCTGGCGAGTAATGATAATAGGAGGTGCCATATGTACGCGATTATAGCAACAGGTGGTAAACAGTACAAAGTAGCCGAAGGCGATATCATTAAAGTAGAAAAACTTGGTGTGGAAGCTGGAGAGACTTATACATTTGACCAGGTGCTTGCAGTTAGCGATAATGAGTTGAAAATCGGAAATCCTACTGTAGCAGGTGCAACTGTTGAAGCATCCGTAGTAGAAAACGGAAAAGCTAAAAAAGTTATTGTTTACAAGTATAAGAGAAAAACCGGTTATCATAAGAAAAACGGACACAGACAGCAGTACACAGCAGTTAAGATTGAAAAGATTAATGCTTAATCTTCCTGGAGGAATTTTATGATCCAGGTGACGATTTATCGTAATGAAAGAGAAGAGTGTTCGGGTTTCCTGGCAAAAGGACATGCAGGTTTCAGCGAAGAAGGACAGGATATTGTCTGTGCGGCAGCCTCTGTTCTGATGATCAATACTGTCAATGCTATTGAGGCATTTGCCAGCGATAAAACCTCCCTCATATCTGATGATATGGAGGGACTGATCGACTACCGGCTTAACGGCAGACCTTCCAGGGAAGCGTCACTGCTTTTAAAAGCCATGATTCTTGGTCTTACAGACATGGCAGACGATGAAAACTATTCAGAATATATTCAGGTAAGATTTGAGGAGGTGTAAAGACCATGATGAAATTAAACCTTCAGTTTTTCGCTCATAAAAAAGGGGTAGGTTCTACAAAGAACGGACGTGACTCCGAGTCTAAGAGATTAGGTGCTAAGAGAGCTGACGGACAGTTTGTAAAAGCTGGAAACATCCTTTACAGACAGCGTGGCACAAAGATTCATCCAGGTGTTAACGTAGGACGTGGCGGAGATGACACATTATTTGCTTTAGTAGATGGTGTTGTTAAATTCGAAAGAAAAGGAAAAGATAAGAAACAGGTTTCTATCTATCCGGTAGCACAATAATCATCGATGGTATGACCCTGCCGTTTTGAATGCGGCAGGGCCTTTTTGTAATATAGAAAACTAAGCTTTTTCCCTATAAATTTCTTGTATTTATTTTCATTTGAGGAGACAAAACATGTTTGCAGACAGAGCAAAAATATTCATTCGCTCAGGAAAGGGCGGAGATGGACATGTCAGCTTTCGCCGAGAATTATATGTTCCCAACGGTGGACCGGATGGAGGCGACGGTGGAAGAGGTGGAGATGTAATCTTTGAAGTGGATGAGGGACTTAATACCCTTCAGGATTATCGCCACAGGAAAAAATTTGCAGCAAAAGATGGCGAGCCCGGCGGCAAAAGAAAATGTCATGGTGCAGATGCTGATGACATTGTTCTGAAAGTACCCGAAGGGACAGTTATAAAAGAAGCAGAGACTGGAAAGGTCATTGCCGATATGTCAGGAGAAAATCGCCGTCAGATCATTTTAAAAGGTGGAAAAGGTGGTCTTGGGAACCAGCATTTTGCAACTGCTACCATGCAGATTCCAAAATATGCTCAGCCTGGACAACCTGCACAGGAATTATGGGTGAATCTGGAGCTTAAAGTAATTGCGGATGTAGGACTTGTAGGATTTCCTAATGTTGGTAAATCCACTTTGCTTTCCAGAGTGACCAACGCCCGGCCTAAAATTGCTAACTATCATTTTACAACCCTAAATCCTAATCTCGGAGTTGTTGATATTCCTGGTGCCAAGGGATTTGTTATCGCAGATATTCCAGGTCTCATTGAGGGAGCTTCCGAGGGAATTGGACTGGGTCATGAATTTCTTCGCCATATTGAAAGGACAAAATTAATGATTCATGTGGTAGATGCAGCCGGAACAGAAGGGCGGGATCCAGTAGATGATATCTATAAAATCAACGCTGAGCTTAAAGCTTATAATCCGGAGATTGCAGCAAGACCACAGATCATTGCGGCCAATAAAATAGATGCTGTATATAGTGAAGAAGACCCTGTAGAAAGACTGAAGAAAGAGTTTGAACCAAAAGGAATTAAAGTATTTCCTATCTCTGGTGTAACCGGAGAAGGTATCAAGGAACTGTTATATGAAGTTTCTGCCTTACTGGATAAAATGGATGATCAGCCAATTATCTTCCAGCAGGAATATTTTCCAGAGGATGAACTTATCTATGCAGATCTTCCTTATACAGTTGTCAAAGAAGATGATATTTACGTAGTGGAAGGCCCTAAAATCGAAAAAATGCTTGGATATACAAATCTTGATTCAGAAAAAGGTTTTCAATTTTTCCAGAAATTCCTCAAAGATACCGGAATTTTGGATGACTTGGAATCTGCAGGAATACAAGAGGGCGATACAGTAAAAATGTATGGTCTTCAGTTTGATTATTATAAATAAAAGGAGACTGCTATGACAACAAAACAGAGAGCCTATCTGAAAAGTCTTGCCATGACAATGGATCCGATTTTTCAAATAGGAAAAAACAGTATGACTCCAGAGCTTACAAGAGCTGTTTCGGAAGCATTGGAAGCCAGAGAGTTGATTAAAATAAGTGTTCTTCAAAACTGTGCGGATGATCCCAAGGAATTGGCAGTAATCCTTGCAGAACGAACTCGTTCTCAGGTAGTACAGGTTATTGGTAAGAAAATTGTCCTTTATAAAGAAGGAAAAGATGACAAGAAAAAGATAGAGTTACCATAAATATTTTATGTAACTTTCTATGAAGGAGACTTATGAAAATTGGAATTATGGGCGGAACTTTTGACCCCATTCATAACGGGCATCTGATGCTGGGAAACTACGCATGCAGAGAATATTTTTTGGATGAGGTATGGTTTATGCCAAATGGGAATCCCCCCCACAAAGATAATGCTTCTATTGAACTTTCCGCCAATGAAAGGGGAAAGATGGTATCCCTGGCCATAAAAAAGTATCCCCGCTTTCGTCTGGAGGATTATGAGATAAAGCGAAGTGGTGTGAGCTGTTCCTATGAGACCATGGAGCATTTGACTGCTCTTTACCCTAAAGATAATTTCTATTTTATCATTGGTGCGGACTCTTTATTTGCCATTGAAACATGGCGCTCTCCTGAGAGACTTTTTGCAACCTGTACTATTTTAGCAGCTTTTCGTGGAGATAAGAATAGTCGAAGTATCATGAATGGGAAAATCAGAAGACTGAAACGAAAATATGATGCTGATATCCGGCTTTTGGATACTCCTGTCATGGATGTTTCTTCCCATGAACTTCGCTCCTGGATCCGTGAGGGAAGGGATGTAAGTGATCTGATTCCGGAAGCAGTAGAAGAATATATCAATTTACACCATTTATACAGACAGTAAATGTAAAGAAGGCGAAATCATGAATGAAACAATCACTCAAATGCAGAAAAAGCTGAAAAAACACCTTGACCGTGAAAGATTCGAACATACTCTTGGTGTAATGTATACAGCAGGATCTTTAGCAATGCGTTATGAAAGCGATTTGGATCAGGCCCTTACAGCAGGATTGCTCCATGATTGTGCAAAATGCATACCTGGAGAAAAAAAAATCAGGATGTGTGACAGATATCATCTTCATGTATCAGAAATAGAACTTTCCAATCCGTCACTTCTGCATGCAAAACTTGGAGCTTTTCTCGCTGCAAAAAAATATCATGTGGACGATAAAACAGTAATTAACGCAATTGCATGTCATACAACCGGCAGACCGGAAATGACCTTGCTTGATAAAATCATCTATATTGCAGATTATATTGAACCCGGAAGGCAGGAACTTCCCAATATGTCTGCCGTACGGCGTCTGGCATTTGAGAATATCGATGAATGTCTTTACCGTATTCTCGAGGATTCTCTTTCCTATCTGCATTCAAGAGGAATCCCGATAGATCCTATGACAGAAAAAACTTATTTATATTATAAGCATCATTTGGGAAAGGAGGAAATGTAATATGACCGAAAATTCGAAAAAAATGGCTCTCACAGCATATCGTGCACTCGATGCAAAAAAAGGAATTGATACCCGTATTATCGATATTTCCCACGTTTCAGTTATTTCTGATTACTTTCTAATATCAACAGGGAACAGTTCCAGCCAGGTAGGCGCTCTTGTCGACAATGTGGAAGAAAACATGCATAAGGAAGGTTTTATCCTTCGCCAAAAAGAAGGGCGTGCCGGGGGAAGCTGGGTCCTTTTGGATTATAATGATATTATCGTGCATATTTTTGATAAAGAAAATCGGTCATTCTATAATTTGGAACATGTATGGAGTGACGGTCAAAGCGTAGAACCAGAAACATTGGAATAAAAAGTAAAACAGCGGAGTTATCTGTTTGCAACAGGTGATTCCGCTGTTTCTTAATTCTTGTAAAAACAAAGAAATATCGATATACTGATATTAAGAATGGTTTTCCTGTATAAATTTTTCTTACTCAAAATCAGCATCCATGCTTAAGTCATAATATACGGAAAATAAAAAATATAAATAATATAAATAATTGGAGTACAAAATGACGATTCGAATTGGCATAATAGAAGACGATGAGGCGCTTTGCGAAGGACTAAAAACCGCATTTGAACTTGAGGGATATGAAGTAGTATCAGCAGGTACAGCAAAAGAAGGAAGATCTGTTTTAAAAGATAACAACTGTGATCTTGTTGTTCTGGACTGTAACCTTCCAGATGGGAACGGATTTGAAATGGTAAAGCGACTTAGGGAATATTCTTCCCTTCCTGTTTTAATGTTAACCGCAAGGGGGTCAGAGATTGATGAAATCCAGGCTTTGGAATTTGGCGTTGACGATTTTATGCGCAAACCTTTTTCTCTTGCCGTTTTACAGGCGAGGGTACGTAAAATACTGAAAAAGAAAACAGAACCATTTCTATTGACATCCGAAAACCTTACTATGGATCTTAAGGGTGGAGAGGTATGTTTAAACGGTGAAAAAATATTTTTAAGTGGAATCGAATTTCGACTTTTAAAATTCTTCTTAGAAAATAGAGGACAGATTCTTTCCAAAGAACAGATATTAAATCATATCTGGGATTCCAGCGAAAACTATGTGGATGAAAATACGCTGGCAGTAGCTATTCGCAGACTACGGCTAAAAATAGAAGAGAATCCTTCAAAACCAAAAAAAATACGAACCATGCACGGTATGGGATATATTTGGCAGGAGAGATAAACGTGAAAGAGATACTAATGATTGTTTTTATTTGTTCTTTTACAGCAGCCCTTTTCGGACTTATGCATTTTAGACGACGCTATTTTTTGTTATACCAAAATGTACAAAAATTTGTTAAAAACATTCTTGATGGGGAAGAAATACCATCTCATATTCCTGCTGAGGGAGATGAAACCGTCATCCAGGATCTTTTTATCCGCATTTCAAAAAAATATAACAAGGAAACTCTGGCAGCAATGAAAGAAAAGGAGGTTATACAAGGTTTAATCTCCGACCTTTCCCACCAGTTGAAAACACCTCTTTCTAATATACGTCTTTATCAGGATCTTTTAAAATCCTCCAGCTTGTCCTTACAGAAAAAAATGCAGTTGGAAAAACGTCTGGATGAACAGACAGACAAACTAGAGTGGCTTCTTAATGCACTCTTTCAAATGGTTGATCTGGAACGGGGCATTATTTCTCTTACACCAGATAATGGTTCCATTCTTGATACGCTTCAAAAAGCAGTAGAAACAGTTCTTCCAAAGGCGGATCAAAAAGAGATTTCTTTTGAGATGACTCCCTTTCCACAATGTCCTGTCCTTCACGACCCGCGCTGGACGGAAGAAGTATTTATTAATCTTCTGGACAATGCTGTAAAATATGCTCCCGGAAAGTCTACTGTACATTTATCTTTTGAAGTATATGAGACTTATGGCGCAGTACGGATCCAGGACCAGGGACCCGCTATTTCCAAAGAAGAATATCATCGTATTTTTCAGAAATTTTACAGAGGTAATTCATCAGCAGGAAAAGAGGGATGGGGAATCGGACTGTATCTTTCAAGATTAATTTTAGAAAAGGAACAAGGCTATATTACAGTGGATTCAAAAGAAGGAGAGGGAAATACATTTTCTGTATTTCTTCCAATCCTGACAAAATTGTAAGATTTTTTTCGGGTTTTGCAAGGAAGATGTAAGAAGAATCCTGTATGCTAGAGATAGAAAGGATAGAAAGAATGGAAGCCGTTACAGTGACCGATGTAAAAAAAGTATTTCCCGGCCCAGGAGGAGGAGAAACCGTATTGAATCATGTCTCTTTTTCTCTTGAAGAAGGTTGTTTTACTGCACTTGTAGGAATTTCAGGTTCAGGGAAAACAACCATCCTTAATCTTCTTGCAGGCCTTTTGAAACCAGACAGCGGCGAAATCATTGTAGGAGGAAGAAATATACAAACTATGGCGGAACAGGAAGCAGCTATTTTTCGGCGCCGCCATATTGCAGTTGTATTTCAGGAACCAGCCCTTCTTCCGGGTCTTACTGTAGAAGAGAATATTACACTTCCTGTTTTGATGGATACTGGAAAATATCTGGATGGAGAGAAACTGGAAAATATTCTTTCTTCTCTTTGCCTGTCAGGAAAAAAAGATCGGTATCCCCGGCAGCTGTCCGGAGGTGAAAAGCAAAGAGTTGTCCTGGGCAGAGCGCTTTTTTCAGATACGGAACTGATACTGGCAGACGAACCCACCGCATGCCTGGACACCCGCCAGTCTTTAGAAATTATGGGAATGCTCAAAAAATGTGCCACTTTTTATCACCGAACGGTACTGATGGCAACACACAATCTGGACCTGGCACAGATCTGCGATCATATTCTGGAATTAAAAGACGGCTGCATCCATTCTTTAGGGCAAACACTATGAAAGTAATATGGAAACTTCTTACAAAAGAAATCCGGCAAAAAATTTTAAAATTTGTAATACTTGTTCTTGGAATGACAGCTGCCGTTTGTCTCATTACAGTTATGACTGTATTTTCTACTTCCTGCCTTCATGCTATGATTCAGCAAGAAAAAGAAGAAAAAGGCCCATACGAATCTGTTTTTCATAATCTTACTCCGGTACAGGCAGAAAAACTGATGGAAAATTCTAACATTCAGCAAGTGTGGAAACTTCCGTCATGTCCTGAGAATGGAACGGTGCAAGAGGGACGGGCATGTTACGGTGTTTCTTTCAAACGCATCTCCCTCTCCATTTTCGAAAGATCACAAGAAGTAGGAGATGAAATACTCATGGATCTTCTGCCGGAAGAGGAACAAAGAGTAATCTTTTCCAGGACAAATAAATCTGTAATTTCCAGATATGATATCACTTTTAATGAAAAATTGTTAGGCTATTACGGGATCAATGTTTCCGCAACAACAGCCGGATCTGCCTGGGCAATCCTGTTGATTGATTTTGTTATTTCGTTGTTTGCGGCTGTTTTGCTCTATTATGTTGTTCTTTCCGGCCTAGAAGAAAAGCGTAAAACACTGGGACTTTTGGATGGCATTGGCATCTCATCCCGCCAGAAAAAATACTTTGCTTACGGCGAAACCATACTGGCCGGCTGTCTTGCCATACCACTTGGACTCATTCTCGGAATTGGAATTCTTTTCGCATGTATTCAATATCTAAACAAAGTTTATCTTTCTGCCTATGATCTTAAAATACACATAAACGTTCTCTGGTTGCTTGGTATAATAATTGGAAGCGCTGTGCTGATCTTTCTTTCCGGTCAGGGTGTATATGAAAGAATAAAGCATGAAAATGTACTGAATTTAATATCTGGCTATGACGAAGAAGAGGAATACACCCGAACAGCCGTACTTCTTTCTGCTAAAAAGCATTTCTTTAAAGCGGAGACTTTACTGGCAATTAAAAATGTCAGAATGAATCATAAAAATTACTATGTTTCTTCCGCTCTGCTTGTAATTGCATTATGCGTGTTTTTAAATGGCGTCATTTATGTACAGGGTATGACATCCGTTGGTCAAAGTACTATTGTGTACCCTCATTTTTCTCTGTGGGCTGACGCTGACAGTAGCGATACCGACAAGCTGGAGGCATTTAGAGAAAATGCGAAAGAAATTCCACAGATCAATCAGATTTCTCTTGTTAAAGAAGCAGAAGATTATAATCCTCTGGAAACTTTAAACGAAGATGAAGCTATGGAATATCTAAAGGAAATCAACCAAGAATCGAAAATTGAATTTTATACAATGTACGGGATTAGCCCTCCTATGTATCCTATAGGAATTGACAATGAAAGTTTTAAGCGTTATCTGGAGACTACCGGAAAATCTGAGCAGACAACACAGGAAGATTTTCCATTAGAAGCAGCAATCCTGGAGACTCCTTATAATGATATGCTCTCTATGAAAGAATTTCCATTAATGATCAATGGAGAAAAGAAAAATATTCCTATTATATCCAGTATTTTTTCTGTAAAAGAGCATGAATCAAATGTTCTTTTACCGTCTTATCTGCTGACACAGCAAGAACGTCAGAATGGGTCATTTGGAAGTTCTTACTATTTAAACAGAATAGACCTCAAAACGATCTTGTATATGACTATGGAAAGCTTTGACCAGCTAATAAAACCTTATCAAAGAAATTCTGCTCATTTTGAAATTGTACTGGAAAGGGATAAGGGAGAATCTGTTCCGTTGGATGATATTTTATATCCCAGTGGTATATTACAGAGAATACAGGAAGAACAGGAGATTATTAAACAGCTAAACCAAATTGCAGAAGAAACCGGTCTTGAAAATTTTCAGATACATAGCTTTGCAGGTGAGTATCAGGAATCGTTTTTTACCGGAGGAGAAGGGATTCATCTGCTTTTGGTAGCTGCTCTTGTAAGTGCAGTCTGGCTGGCAGCGCTGTTTATTATCCTTCAGAAAGACGCCGGAAGTCTAAGAAAAAGACAAAAAGAATTTGCTCTGCTGCAAAGTATTGGAATGACACGCCGAAGAATCATAAAAATGATTTTTCTGGAACATTTTATCTACTTATTTGCCGGAATTATAATTGGAATTCCTTTAAGTCTCTTTTTCTTATCAGGGCTGTGCAATGACGGGGGAGCGCCGCAGCTGACGTCGCTCTGGGAAGTTCCTTTTATTCTCATTGCAGGACAAATTCTTATCACTCTTGCCACAGTTATTCTGCCTTTCCTGTATACAGCAAAGGAACTTAGAAAAATGGATATGATTGCAGTGATCCGGAGGGAGGAATAGTAAATGAAAGAAGATAACAAAATACTGGCTTCAAAAATCAGTAAGACCTATGGTTCAAAGGAAAATTCTGTGCATGCCCTAAAGGAGACGTCACTTTCCATTGAATCTGGAGAGTTTGTCGCTGTTCTGGGCACATCCGGCTGTGGAAAATCTACGCTTCTTCATGTTATTGGAGGAATTGATGAGCCGGACAGCGGAAGAGTAGTAATCCATGGAAAAGAGATTTATAAAATGAAAAGAGGCGAACGCTCTGTATTCAGGAGACGCCACATTGGCATGATTTATCAGTCCATCTACCTGCTTCCATATTTGAATGTGGAAGAGAATATTGTTCTTCCCTTACTTTTAGACGGAAAAGAGCTCTCAAAAAAAAGGCTGGAAAAACTTTTGGAAGAAACGGGATTGACCGGTAAAAGAGAGTCCCTTCCCTGCCAGCTGTCCGGAGGCCAGCAGCAAAGAGCCGCTATCGCAAGAGCAATAGCGGCATCCCCTGCAGTAATCTTAGCCGATGAGCCAACAGGCAGTCTGGATAAGAAAAACCGAAATATTGTCATGAATCTTTTGAAAAAGCTTAATCGAATTTACAATATCACCATTCTCATGGTAACCCATGATGAAGAGCTTGCAAAACAATGTGATCGAATCCTTTATATGGAAGACGGACGGATTATCCGGGACAGGGAATTCTCATCTTAAAGTCAGAAAAATCGAAATACACCAATAACTTTTCCTAAAATCTGTACATCTTTTACCATAATAGGATCCATAAAATCATTTTCAGGCTGAAGCCGGATAATTCCCTCTTCACGGTAAAAGGTTTTGACTGTAGCCCCATCCTCAATCAAGGCAACTACCATGTCTCCATTGTGAGCAGTATGTTGTTCCTCCACAAGCACATAATCACCATCCAGAATACCAGCATTAATCATGCTTTCACCCTTTACTGTCAAAAGGAATGTGTTGTTGTTTGGAAGCATTTCCACGGGAACCGGAAAATAATTCTCTATATTCTCCTGTGCAAGAATCGGTTCCCCGGCAGCAACACGTCCAACTAAAGGAACATTTGTTATTTCCCTCCGTGTAAGATTAAAAGTATCGTCTAAAATTTCAATTGCACGGGGTTTCGTAGGATCCCGGCGTATATAACCGTTCTTCTCTAATGTTTCAAGGTGAGAGTGAACAGAAGAAGTGGATTTCAAATGCACTGCTTCACAAATATCACGCACTGCAGGCGGAAACCCTCTCTGAATAATCTGATCTTTAATATATTCTAATATTTCCTTTTGCTTGGGACTGATCTTTCCCTGTGCCATAATAGTTCCCCCTTAAAGATAGTCAAGATATTATTATATATTGTATTCTAACATACCCCCTCTGAAAAGGCAAACAAATGTTTAGAAAGTATGTTCGGTTTTTTTGCAAAACCTATTGACAAACATTTGTTCGCATATTATAATTCAAGCACAAGGAACAGATGTTCGAAGTATTCGTTCCTGTAACATTAAAATATATTTTTCTTGTCAGAATGAATGGTAGCTCTGGCTATTATGGAGGGGATTAGAAATGGGAGCACACAGATTGCATACAGCAAGTAAACGTCGAAGAGAAGTATTGCGTGAAAAAATTATTTTAGTAACAATAGCTGCTTTTATAGCGCTTTGTTTTAGTATCATGATTGGTACGAAACTTGTCCGTGCCCAGGATGATACCTATATAGCACAAACCGAAATTTATTATGGAAGTATTGAAATTACAACCGGAGATACTTTATGGGATATTGCTAAAACTTATACTAAAGGTACAGACATATCCATTTCAGAATATGTAGATCAGCTGAAAGCTATGAACCAGCTTTCAAATGAAACCATCTATGCAGGCCAGCACTTAACAGTTGCCTATTATAAATGATCTGCAGTTATTTTTTGATATATAAGCTTTCTCCTTAATGGTTATAAAACATTTCTATAATCAGAGAATAGCTTTATATATATAATTATACTCCCATATTTATTATATAAAACAAGGCAGATATTTGAAGTCTGCCTTGTTTTATAATTACGATAATGGAAAACTTAAATCTGCTATAGAAGAATAGCGAAATATATCTATACGTAAAATACCGATTTTTCCAAAAGATATAGACAAAAATATCTGAGTTTAGTATACTAAATAAATGAGATTAAAATAAGGGGTTGAAAAAGACAATGCCAATTGCTAAAAACAAAACTTATCATGAACAGACTGAAATTGATTATACCATTAGGCTCAGGGAAATTTTAAAAACGCTTCCTCCATTTAGCAAAGATTTTTTTCGCGCAATTGAACCTACATCATCAATTCGGACCCGTATGAATTATGCTTATGATATAAGGGTGTTTTTTCACTTTCTAATGGAAAACAATCCGATCTACGGCAAATATTCCATTGACCAGTTTAATGTGTCTGATTTGGACAATTTGAAGCCTGTGGACATCGAAGAATATATGGAGTACCTGAAAGTGTATAGACGTGAGGATGATGAAGTAATGACAAACGGCGAAAAGGGACTTGCCAGGAAAATGTCTGCTCTTCGTAGTTTCTATTCTTACTATCATAAGCATCAGTATATTTCAAATAATCCTACACTGTTGGTAGATATGCCAAAGCAGCATGAAAAAGCAATTGTTCGATTAGATGCAGATGAAGTAGCTCTTCTTCTTGATCATGTAGAATCCTGTGGAAATTCTCTTTCCGGACAGGCAAGGAGATATTATGAAAAAACAAAAGAAAGAGACCTTGCGATTCTTACTCTTCTTTTAGGAACAGGAATCCGTGTTTCTGAATGTGTTGGTTTGGATCTTACGGATATAGACTTCAAAAATGATGGGATCACTGTCACAAGAAAAGGCGGTAATCAGATGGTTATTTATTTTGGAGACGAAGTTGAAGCGGCTCTCGTCAAATACATTGAAGGAAGCCGAAAGGCTGCCAATCCACTGCCAGGTCATGAAAACGCTCTCTTCCTTTCTACTCAGCGACGTCGCATGGGAGTTCAGGCAGTTGAAAATATGGTAAAAAAATACGCGCAACAGGTGACTCCAAATAAAAAGATTACTCCTCACAAACTTCGCAGTACTTACGGAACATCCCTTTATAAAGAAACTGGAGATATTTATCTCGTTGCTGATGTACTAGGGCACAAAGATGTAAATACAACCAAAAAGCATTATGCTGCAATTGATGAAAACAGACGCCGACAGGCTGCATCTGCTGTAAAACTTAGAGAAAACTAATGGAAAGAAAAGAAAGGATACATACAAACATATGAAATTACAACAATTGTTAAGCTATACTAGAAAAGCGGTAGACGAATACCAAATGATTCAGGAGGGAGATCATATTGCTGTAGGAATTTCAGGCGGAAAAGACAGCCTTACTCTTCTATATGCTCTGCATGGATTAAAACGATTTTATCCTCAAAAATTTGATTTAAGCGCTGTTACCGTGGATCTTGGTTATGAAAAGTGTGATTTTACACCTGTTGTACAACTATGCAGGGAACTGGATATCCCCTACAAAATTGTCAAAACTGATATTGCACATATTTTATTCGAGGAAAGGAAGGAAACAAATCCCTGTTCGCTTTGTGCAAAAATGAGAAAAGGAGCTCTTAACCAGGCTGTAAAAGAAATGAGTTGTAATAAGGTCGCTTATGCCCACCATAAGGATGATATTATTGAAACAATGCTCTTATCTTTGATTTTTGAAGGAAGGTTTTATTCTTTTTCTCCAAAGACCTATTTGGACCGCATGGATCTGACTGTAATCCGCCCAATTATGTTTGTTGATGAGGCTGATGTTATTGGATTTAAAAATAAATATAATCTTCCTGTGGTAAAAAGCAGATGTCCCATTGATGGATATACAAAACGACAATATGCGAAAGAGCTTGTCCATCAATTAAATATGGAACATCCTGGCGCAAAACAACGTATGTTTACCGCAATCTTAAATGGCAATATTAAAGGCTGGCCTGAACGAATTTTACATGTCAGATAATCATCACACTTCTTAAAAAATATATTTAATAAATATACCGCCGGTATTCCGATCACAAAATACAAATGATCCTGAATATACCGGCGGCTCTGTTCTGCTCACATTTATTTACTTTGATCTTTATAACTTGCGTTCTCCACCCTTTTCTTTAAGGGCCACTAGCTGCTTAATAGCCTCTGCCGTACCCTCGATTCCTAAAACGGAACTATCAAGACACACATCATAACTTTCTGCATCAGACCAACGTTTGTTTGTATAGTAATTATAATAACTGGAACGTCTCTTATCTGTCTTTTGAATCAAGTCCTTAGCCTTTGCATCTGTCAGATCATAAATTCTTGCAATCCGGCGAATACGAGCTTCCATTTTTGCATGAATAAATACACTGAGAACATTATCATATTCTTCCAAAGCATAGTCTGCACAGCGGCCAACCAAAATACAGGGTCCTTCATCGGCTATTTTTTTAATGGCATCAAACTGTGCCAGAAATACTTTATGGTTAATAGGCATATCCGTGTAATTTCCGCCTGAATATCCCAGAGAATATGTATCCATAACCAAAGAATACAGGAAGCTGTTGGTTGGTTTTTCATCGTGAGCCTCAAATAATTCCTCACAAATTCCACTTTCTTTTGCTGCTCTGCCCAACATTTCTTTATCATATAATTTAATACCAAAATCGTGTGCAACTTTATAACCTATTTCACGTCCGGCACTACCAAATTCTCTTCCTATGGTAATAATTGTACTTGTCTTTTCCATACCATTCACGCTCCTCTTTTCTTTGTTACCATCTATATAACTCATATTATATAACAATTTTGTGAAAAAGTATAGAATTTCATGAAAATTATCAATTATTTTTTCGTTAGTCTGTCTAATAAACTCTGAAAATATTCTGGAAGAGGTGCATTAACTTCCAGATATTCCCCTGTTCTAGGATGAATAATGCCCAATGTTTTGGCATGCAGTGTTTGACCCTGTAAACCGCGAATAGCAGGCCTTGAAGGGCCATATACCGTGTCTCCAAGCAAAGGATGTCCAATATGAGCCATATGAACTCTTATCTGATGAGTACGTCCTGTCTCAAGTTCACACTGAATATATGTGTACCCTTCAAAAGCTTGAAGCACCTTATAATGTGTTACAGCTCTTCTGCCATTTTTTGCATGGGTACTCATTTTTTTTCTGTCTACGGGACTCCTTCCAATAGGCATATCTATTGTTCCACTATCATTTTTTAAATTTCCAATAACAATCGCCTCATATACACGACGTATAGAATGTTCTTTCAATTGAAGTGCAAGATTCTGATGTGCCATATCATTTTTACATACAAGAAGAGAGCCCGTTGTATCCATATCAATTCGATGAACAATTCCGGGCCTCATAACACCATTAATACCAGAAAGCTGATCTTTACAATGATACATCAGTGCATTCACTAATGTTCCGCTGTAATGCCCTGGAGCAGGATGAACAACCATACCCTTAGGCTTATTTATAATAATTATATCCTCATCCTCATAGAGAATATTAAGCGGAATATTTTCCGCCTCAATTTCCGGCTCTTTCACCTCTGGTATAGAAACTTCTATCATATCATTAAAACAAAGCCTGTAACCGCTTTTTACAGGCTTTCCATTGACAGAAATCATATTCTCTTTTATTAGTTTCTGTATATGAGAACGAGATAAATCCGGCATTTCTTCTGCCAGATATTTATCAATTCTGATTTCACCTTTATCTTCTACTGTGAAGTATTTTTTCAATGTCTTCCTCCTTATAATAAAACAGAATGAGAAGAAGCAACAAAATAGTAGATACCGTTACAAAAATATCTGCAACATTAAAAACCGGGAAATCAATCCATTTGAAATAAAAGAAATCAATCACATAATTTAGCCGAATACGATCGATAAAATTTCCGATTGCCCCGGAAACAATTAGAACAGAACATATCCTGATAGGCATATATCTTTTTGTAGCCGGTATTTTTATATAAAGCCAAATAATTACAGCCATTACAGCAATGGTACTAATATAGAAAAACCATTGTTTCCCCTGAAGGATACCAAAGGCTGCACCTCTATTTTCAAGATAAGTAAGCTGAAAAACACCGGGAATCAAATCCAATGAATTCTTATCTTTCAAATAAACAACAGCTAAATGTTTGCTCCACTGATCAAGCACAACCCCCGCTGCTGCAAGAATAAATGCTACAATATAGTTTTTTGTCCGTTTTTTTTGATTTTCTTCCATAATTACTTTCTGCCAATCTTATTATTACTTACCAACAGATTAGATATACTTCCCTACTTCAATATACAGACGTCCTTTTTTTGTTTCTGATAGTGTAGCTAAATACTTCACTCTTCCCATCCCACGCACAGAAATAATATCATTTTCTTTTAATCTGCAGGCATTTGTTGTGATTAATTTCCCATTAACAAAAACTTTTCCACCCTCAATAAGACCTGTCAGCTTACTGCGTGATAACGGAAAAGCCACTGCAAGGACAGAATCCAGACGTATACTAGAAACTGTTCCTTTCCGAATTTCTAACTTTGGTTCATACTGAAAATCTTCAACATTCTCTACCGATACTTTCACCGTTGTATGTCGTATTCTGGTCAAGTCTTTACAAATATATTCTGCCATGGAATCTATCACAAATACACGGCATCCGTCCTCTTCCACAAGAAGATCACCAATGCAGCACCGCTCAATTCCAAGATGGAGAATTGCTCCCAGATAGTCTCGATGCGACAAGGATTCTGCAAATTTCAGGTTTACAGGAGAAATCTTTAAAATCTCTATCGGATAGCGATATTCATAATAAAGAGCATCAGGTAGAAATGCAACCATCTGACGCTCTGCTGCTTCATAGCCTCCATATGTTTCGTATGCTGTCGGAAACACATGCTTCGGTGTAGAATGTAAAATATTCAGTTCATTTAGATTCAAAAAATCTGTAAAAGTAACAATATCTCTTTGATATGCCGTATTAGAAAGTTCTATCAGCCGTTTCTGAAGCAATAATTCTTCTTTATTCATAGAACATCCTAAAATCTGGTCCGCATTGAAGACGCGTCAAAAGAGGTATTCAGAAGATCTTGAAGATCTCCGGAAATATCTACATTTGTAGGTGTTACAAGGAATATGTAATTAGAAATCTTTTGCAGATTTCCACTGATGGCAAACGTTGCACCGGATGTAAAGTCGATAATTCTTTGTGCTATTTCAAGATCCAGCCCTTCCAAATTCAAAATAACTGTCCGCCCACTCAGCAATGTTTCTGTAATTTCGCGAGCATCTTCTACAGAAGAAGGCTTAATAACACATACTTCCATATTTGGTGCACTCCTTCTGGAAGCCGGCTGACGCATAGGTGTTACTTTATTTCCTGCACTGCTTACAGCATGAGAAGAACTTTGGGAATTTCTGGATGAAGACCTTGGTGTTCTGTCATCATAATCATCATAGTCATCATCATAATTATCATCGTAGTCCTTCCCTTTGAATTTGGAAAGAAGACCGCCTTTTTTTGCCGGTCTGTCATCGTAGTCATCGTCATATTCATCATCGAAAAAATCATCGTTATCGTAATCGTCATCCTCGTCGCTCAATTTCATAATGTCAAGAAACTTATCTAATACTCCCATTTTAAATTCTCCTATCTTAAGTTATCCTAAATCTGAGCATAATTGCGCACACCAAACAAACCGGTCCCGACGCGAACCATCGTAGCGCCCTCTTCGACTGCCACTTCAAAATCATTCGTCATGCCCATCGAGAGAATACTCATAGTAACATTATTAACTTTTTTTGCCGCGATGTCAACAGATAATTTACGTAAACGCTGAAAATATGGCCGATTTTCTTCTGGATTTTCAACAAAAGGAGCAATTGTCATTAATCCGCACACTTTTATATGGGAAAATCCTGCAAGCTGGTCTACAAATTCTCCCACCTCTTCCGGTGCAAGTCCAAACTTACTTTCTTCACCCGCTACATTTACTTCAATCAGAATATTAGCAATAAGACCATGTTTTTGTGCTTCCTTATCAATAGTTTCTGCCAAGCGAAGGGAATCTACAGAATGTATCAGATCCACCTTATCAATAATATATTTTACTTTATTTCTCTGTAAATGTCCAATTAGATGCCAATGGATATCTTTTGGCATTTGCTCATATTTATCCGTTAATTCCTGTACCTTATTTTCACCGAAAATTCTTGTACCAAAATCATAGGCTTCCTGTAACATTTCCACAGGTTTTGTTTTACTGACAGCAATCAACGTCACCTCTTTTGGATCTCTTCCAGAACGCCTGCAGGCTTCCTCAATCCTTTGCTTCACTTCCCTGAAATTGTCCTCCAACATAGGTAAACACTCCTTTTCATGACAGATTTCTACATTACAAGTTCATTTTCCTGAACTTCACTTCCATCTAATGCAATATGATCATAATTTGTCAGGCCATAGTCATTTCCAGATTCTATGATATAATACTCCTCACTCTCACACAGAATATCAATTGGTTTAAACTCAGCGTATCCCTTATTGATATTATAAACTCCCTGCAGCGAAGCTGTTTCGGAAATAGTATAAGTCTCTGCTGAATCTGGTTTTATAAGAACTTCTCCATCCTGAAACTCATCCATATTAAGATAAACCATACCAGTCTCATTGTTTCTATAATATACGTCAGTTCCGCGGAAGGAAGCATCTGTTCCCTCCCCTTGAACAAGCACTCCGGACTGGCTGCTGTTTCCGCCCAAAGTAATATAATCTTCAGGAACTACATAGAAGTCTTTCTCGGCCACAGATGATTTGGGAATTTTAAGCCCTGTTTCATCTTCCAGAATCAATTCAATATCCATAAATCTTTCTCCTACATACCTTACCATAGAATGGTCGAAAGTCAAAAAGCCAAGATCCCCATCTTCTGTGTTATAAATTTTAAAATCCGCCCATGTAGTCTGATTATCTTTTACAAATCTCACTTTAACACTTGTTGTGTCCGCCAGTTCTTTTGTCATCTCATCATCCAGCTGAATCACCAGTGTCCACTCTTCATCTGTTACAAGCTTATAAGCAGGATCTCCCTTGCTGACCTTTGTATTATTAAAAAGCTCTGTTTTCTCATAATCTGCACGGGATATCATATCTGCTGTTACCTGATCCATCGTGAGATCTTCATATCCATCTACAGAATAAACCACAATTCCGTCATCCGATGCCACATAGGTTGTCAGCCCCTCCTGCCCGCTTTCCATCATCGCTGCAAGCTGAGACTGCCTGCTCTGCGCCGTGCTGCTGGAAAGAATATTTTCAATCGAATCCCTGAAAGTGTAGGTGTCTTCATACTTATTATTCTGGAAATTCTCACTGAAACTTTGCGTCTTCTGTATAATAGACTCACGAACTTCCGAAGATAAACTTGAATCATCGGTAGTTTCTGCTTCTTCTTGCGTAGCAAAATCAAGCTTTTCTGTAGAAATACTGTATACATTAGTCTTTCTTCCAACTTTACTGCCTTCAGGTGCAAAGTAATTGATATATCCGTCTGCTTCTGCATCAATAACAATTTCTTTTCTAAGAACAATACCAGTGTAAGAAGTATCTTTTAAAATAGAACCTTCTCTCACTTCATAAGATGAAACATGTTTAGCCGTTGCGTACATGAGAATCGTAACAACTAAATAAATAAAAATAACTCCAAAAATAATAACCCCTATATTAATATTCCACTTTTTGCGGTAAACCTGAATGTTGTTTATCTCATTTCCAGTCAATATACTGCCTCCAATTTCTCAAGCGCGGCCCCTCTCAGATAATGAAATTTCTTTCCCTGATAGCTGTCGCTTGACCGCATTTTTTCTTCAAATTCATCCCGAAGTTTCCACCAGCTTGTCCCCCAGTTACAAAATACTGCATCTTCTTTGGGAATTCTGGAAAACAACCGCTCTACGGCGATACCGGGATCCAATAGTTCCAGAAAAACCTGCAAACGCTGCAGATATTCTTCTTTGGAACATATAGTTATTGTATCATTTTCGTAAGCTTCGCACAATAATGTGTTTTTTGCAATATATAAAGAATGTATCTTTACGATGGAAACGCCCAGTGCAGAAAGGATTTTTGCGGTTTCCTTTACATCCTCTATAGTATCTCCGGGAAGATTCAAGATCACATGAACACATATATCAAATCCATATTTCTTAATTTCAAGAACAGCATCTATAAATTCAGCAAGTGTATGGCCTCGCTGTATTTTTTGAAGTGTATGATAATTTACTGTCTGAAGTCCAAGTTCTACTGTAACTCTCTGACCACCATTGGCAGCTGTTTCTTTCAGAGCGTCAAGATATTCCTTTCGAATACAATCCGGACGTGTAGAAACAGCTATTTCTACAATATCCGGAACTTTAGCAGCCTCTTCGATATATGATTTAAAATCACAAAGTTTCATAAAGGTATTCGTATAATTTTGAAAATAAGCAATAAACTTATGAGCATGATACTTTTTTTCAATCAAATTTCTTGCTTCCATCAATTGATCTTTTACTTCCACATCGGAAGATAATGCTTCAAAGCCTGTCCCTACTTCAGCACAAAATATACACCCTTTCTGATTTCCCAGGCGATTAGGACAAGTAATCGGAAGGTTGACAGGAAGCTTATATACTTTTTCGCCATAAATATTTTTTAAATATTCCGAATATGGATAATAAAGTGTTTTTTCCAGCATAAAAGAAAGGATCCTTTCCAGCAAATTTATGGTATGAATATTTTGGGATTTCCGGCACATAATATCATCATCTGATAAAAAGGAGGAAATCATATGAAATGGTTTGATAATATCGCATTAACCCTTGTAATTATCGGGGCGATCAACTGGCTGTTGGTGGGAATTTTCCGCTTTGATCTAGTGGCATTTCTTTTTGGAAATCTCACATGGCTGTCTCGGATCATTTACACACTGATCGGACTGTGCGGTCTTTACCTGATCAGCCTATTTGGAAGAATTGGAAACTTCTCCGATTCCCGTTCATAAATCAAGAGGGGTATTCCCTAAAAAATAGGGACCCCTCTTTTTTTCATCATATTGCAAATTTCCCGCTGACATTCCCTGTATTTACAATGAAGGAATCTGATTAATCAGCGCTGTCATATCTTCATACAGGGCCGGCTTACTCTCAGCTCCCATAACTATAGAAATATATTGATCTCCATTATCATCTTCACAAAGGAGAATAAGACAATCTCCAGCATCTCCTGTATATCCTGTCTTCCCTCCAATTACATTTGCACCTTCTGGTAAAGATACTGCTCCACGGGCATAGTAATTGGTTGGTTCCCATGTAAGTTGTCTTACTGTCCCGTCAGCTCCAGTTACATTAGCAGTATAGGAAGTGGAACTGATAATATCAAGAAACTCCTGATGTTTGATGCACTCATTAAAAATCAAATACATATCATATGCAGTTGTATAGTGATTTGGGTCATGGAGTCCATTAGGCGTAACAAAATGTGTCCCAGTAGCCATCAGTTCTTCTGCCTGATCATTCACCATTTCCATAAATGTGTCCACATCGCCGCCTACATATTCCGCTATAGCCACTGCATTATCATTCCCTGACCATAAAAGCAGTCCATAAAGAAGATCGCCCATTGTAAGCTGATCTCCTTCCTGAAGTCCACACACCTGGGCGTCCCAGTCAAAACTTGAAGCCGCGGCATCCTTACTGACAGTAACAACATCGTCCATATCACTATTTTTAATTGCCACAAGTGCTGTCAGAATTTTGGTTGTACTTGCCGGATATACCTTTTCAAAAAGGTTATATCCATACTGAACTTTATTGTCATTCAAATCAAACAAGGCCTCTGCATGGAGTGAAGAATCTCCCTTGAAACCATCCAGGTCAACATCTGAATCTGTCACACATAAATCTTCCGCATACAATTTGGCCTCGTACACATTTTTATTGTAATTTTCCTTTTCAAATGATGTTACAACACTTCCCGCGCCACAACCGGATATCATCAATGAGATTCCAGCAACGCCAAGAAGCAAAGAAGCTTTCTTACCTGTACATTTCACGCCAATCCAAATCTCCTCTGTCTATTGATAGTATAATCAATTCTGCTGTGGCAAGATTTGTCGCCATAGGAATATTATGCATATCACAAAGCTTGATTACTCCATTTACTTCAGGTTCATGGGGTTTAGCCATCGGATCACGCAGAAAAATAAGCGCATCAATATCATTCTGTGAAATCTGTGCACTCATCTGCTGTTCGCCTCCGAGATGACCTGCCAGATATTTGTGAATTGATAAATTGGTTACTTCTTCAATCAATCTTCCGGTTGTTCCTGTTGCAAACAGATTGTGCTTGCTCAAAATCCCACGATATGCAATGCAAAAATTCTGCATCAGCGTCTTTTTTGCATCGTGAGCAATAAGACCAATATTCATACAACGATTCCTCCTCACATTAGTAAAACAGATTATTGATATTTTTTTGGCTGAAGCCCCACATTAAGAACTATTCCAATTCCCAGATACATACTCCACAGTGAAGTAAGACCATAACTTACAAAAGGAAGCGGAATTCCTGTGTTAGGGAAAATTTGTGTTGCAACAGCGATATTAATAAAAGTTTGTATCCCGATCAGGGATCCGACCCCGCAGCAGATAATTCTGCCAGTTGTATCCTGGGCTCGGATCCCTATTACAATACATTGTATCACGATTAATAATAACAAAACAATCACAATACAGCAACCCACAAAACCTAATTCTTCACCAACAATTGCAAAAATAAAGTCTGTCTGTGGCTCAAGAATAAAATTTCCGTTTTTTACAGAAGTGGTAGTATTATTGTTTAATCCTTTACCTGTCAACTGACCAGATCCGATTGCCATGACAGAGTTATTTTGCTGATATGCCTCATCGCTTGCATATTCTTCCGGATTCAACCATGCAAGGATACGTTTCTGCTGATACTCATCCAGAATTTTCTGATCCGGCTGTACAATAAGACTTAACAAAATAATGGCAGTCGGTACGGTAACAAGAAGAACTATTCCAATAAAGCGATAGGACAAACCTCCTACATACATTAACACACAGAACAGTGTAGCTGTACAGATTGTCGTAGAAAGGTTCGGCTCCTCATAAATCAATGCCAGCGGTACCAGAATCAGTACAACTGCTTTTAAAATTGTCTTTTTACTGCTTAGATCATCTTCATGAACCATAATAAACTTCGCAAAGAAAATGATTAAAAAAATCTTTGCAAGCTCAGAAGGCTGGAAATTTGTAAATCCCAAGTCAATCCAGCGCCTTGCTCCATTGACCACTTCTCCTACACCCGGAATGAGTACTATAGCCAGCATTACCACAGAAAGAATATACAAAATCCAATAAAAATTTGCAATCCATACATAATCAATCAAAGAGACAACGATCATCAAAATAACCGCCGCTACCAGACCGATTATCTGCTTCCCCTGATAAGACTCATTCGCACTTCCTATAACCAGCACTCCTAAAAAGGAGATAGCAAGAACAAGTATAATCAAAGTAAATTTATAATCTTTTAGATGATAAGGTTTTGTTATTTTAAGAAATTTCACTGCTTTTCTCCTGTAAATTTAATATGTACATGTGTCCTTGTATAAGAGACTTCAAATTCCTCCGGTGTAATTTCAATATATTTCGAAAGTGTCTGGTAAAGCTCCCTGCTGATCTTTTCATAAAAATCCGGCTTACATTGCATCCGATCTGTCCCCACCAGTACCTTCAGTCTATCTTTTGCAATCCTCACTGAAGAACGTCTCACCATACTGTTTAAGGCCTCCTTAATTTTTATGGAAGATCTGGGTCAGCTTGGATAAAAGCCCCCCATTTCCATTGAGATCCATAAAAGGAATAACCTCGCCCAGAATACGACGGCATATATTCCGATAAGCCAGCCCGGCTTTGGAATCCATAGAAATTACAGGTTCTCCCTGATTTGTTCCTATTACAACCTGTTCATCATCTGGTATAGCGCCCAAAAGAGGAACTGACAAAATCTCCGTCACATCATCTACTGACATCATATCTCCTTTTTTCACCATATCCATCCGAATCCGATTAATAATAAGTTCACAACGTCCGATTTTTTCTGCTTCCAAAAGACCAATAATACGGTCTGCGTCACGGATAGAAGAAACTTCCGGAGTTGTGACTACAATCGCGCGGTCAGCCCCTGCAATTGCATTTTGGAATCCTTGTTCAATCCCTGCCGGACAATCCAGAAGAACATAATCGTATTCCTCTTTTAGCTCTGCTGTCAATTTCTTCATCTGCCCTGGGGAGACAGCGGATTTATCCTTTGTCTGCGCTGATGGGAGAAGATAAAGATTTTCATATCTTTTATCTCGAATCAAGGCCTGCTTAAGACGGCAATTACCTTCGATTACATCCACTAAATTATATACAATAAAATTTTCCAGTCCCATGACTACATCCAAATTTCGCAGTCCCAGGTCTGTATCTACAATAATGACCTTTTTATCTGCCTGTGAAAGTCCTGCTCCAATATTTGCTGTGGTAGTTGTTTTACCAACCCCGCCTTTTCCTGATGTAATTACGATAACCTCGCCCATGAATAACTTCCTCCTATCACTGGTTTTACTTTCCTGTCACCAATACGAAGCCTTTCCGGCTCCATATGGAGCGCAGCAATGAAAGCGTCTTTTCGTCCTGATGCCCCGGCATGAGCACAACCATACAGCGTCCCAATTATTACAATATTTCCCTTGGAAACAACAGTTGCCCCTTCCTCTACATCCCCGATCACTACAATACTGGTCTCTGATTCCAGCACTTGTTTTCTCTTCAGTGTTCCTCTGTAAAACTGTCCGTCAGGCTCCGGCATTTCTGCCAGAGTCTGATCTACAGCACTTTTGTACATCTTGGTGGTTTTTTCATCGTAATCCAGAATACACAGGATCTGTATTTTTGCTGCTTCGGATATAACATCCACGATTTTTTGCTCTTCCTCTTTTGTAAGAATACGGTTTTCAAATTGGACAGCCATTCCTGTTCCTTCAAAAAAATGAACGGAAGCCCTGAATTTGTCTTCTATTTCCATTAACAGCTCATCAAAAGGCATTTCCTTGTCTAAATAAACTGTTAAGCCGTATCGGTTACTTTTAATCATGACATGATCTTTCACAGCTAAACATCTCCTTACCCTTAGTCTCCATGTGTAGTGGCCGCAATCTCAGCCGCTTGTCCTGTAATCAGTTCAGAGGTATCTGTAATCTGATAATAATACTGCAGAATCGCACTTCCTACTTCAGAAGCATAGGTGGAGCTGTATCCATTAGCAATACGGAGTGCCATAGCAATCTCCGGATTGTCACTTGGTGCAAAGGCTACAAATAAACCATGGTCTGCATGGGTATTACTCTGCTGTGCGGTACCTGTTTTTCCAGATACACTTATACCGCTGGCATTAATTTCCGGGAAAACGCTGCTGTTTTGTACAACGCCTTGCATACCAGCATTTACCGCATCCCAAGTGCTCTGAGAAATTCCTTCAATTTTCTGACTTTCCGCCTTATATTCTTTTTCTACTGTACCATCTACTTTCTCTACCCGGTCAAGAAGGGTAAGATCAAAAAGAGTTCCCTGGTTTGCAACTGCTGTAATATATCTTGCAAGCTGGCTCGTTGTAAAGTTATTATTACCCTGTCCCATTGCAGATCGAACCGAATCTTCTGTAGAAATCTGCGGATTTGATTCCGGAACTTCAAGGCCAGAGGTCTCATTAAGTCCGAACATTTCAGCATATTTTTCCAGTTTCTCCAATCCGGTTTCACTGGAATATGTGCCGTCTTCCTGAATTCCTAATTGATATCCCAAATTATTGAAATACTCATTACAGGAATTTGTAATACCACTAACTACATTCATTGTTCCATGACTGCTTGGATAAATCCAGCATCGAACGGAAGGACTGATATTATCATACACACCGTCACAATAAACCGTTGTATCAACTGTAACAACTCCCTCTGTCAACCCTGCCACTGCTGAAAGCGGTTTATAAGTTGAACCGGGTGCTGTTGTTTCCTGTGTGGCTCGGTTATAAAATGGCCTTGAAGAATCTGTATTCAGCTTATTAAAATATGCACTGTCCATAGTATTGGCCAGTCTGTTATTATCATATCCCGGATAGGATACACACGCAAGGACATCCCCATTATTGGGATCCGTAATCACTACTGATCCTGAACATGGCTCCAGTCCCAGCTGTCCTGGTGTAATTTCCAGAGACTTGATTTTGGAACGTAGAAAATCATAGGCACCGGTAGCTCCAGAAGCCAGATTATTGTACTGTGTTTCATCCCACTTCAGCACTCCCTGCTCGTAAAGAATCCGGCAAAGTTCACTACCTGTAACAGTGCCTGCTTTAATCATATATTGATAAATCAATTTGTCAAAGCTGGTATCTGACTGTACTCTGTCAGTCAAATAAGATACAATCGCGTTATATATTTCAGAAGAATCCGAATATTTTTCTCCTGACTCCAAGTAATCCTGCAGTTTTGAGGAATCCACCCAGTTCTGCGATATCGCATAATTTAAGTACGTATAAACGTTTATGGCTCCCCCAGAAGACCACTCGGTATATGTCTCATCATCTGTATCAATAGCATCTTCTACAATTATACCTGCACCGTCTGTCAGCACATCACTCACAAGATACGTAAGATATGCTTTCCATTCTTTAGAAAGATCACTGTAAACTGTCCCATTTCCATCCTGCAAAATAGAAGTAAGCTGTTGAATTACCTGCTCTTTGTAAGAAGAAAATTTGCTGTACACAGACTTTTCTGCAGCTCCGGCATCTTCCGCAGAAAAATGGCTCATATCTACAATATCATTCGAAATAAAAGCGTTGTAAGCATCTCCGCTTGCCACAATAACATCCGCCGCATCTTCGGTGCCGCTCCGATCGTAATCCAGAATATCCTGCATTTTCGCCAGCAGAATTCCCGCAATTTCCTGTTCTAAAATATCGTAAGCTGCTTTCTGTAAATCTGCGTCTATACTAAGATATACATTGTCTCCTGCTTTAGGTTCCGTCTCTCCAACCGTTTCTGTCACACGGCCTACACTGTTTACATATAATT
Source organism: Lachnospiraceae bacterium (assembly GCA_019423745.1). Classification (GTDB taxonomy): domain Bacteria; phylum Bacillota; class Clostridia; order Lachnospirales; family Lachnospiraceae; genus Claveliimonas. The sequence continues at coordinate 101,395 of JAHZAV010000001.1, read as the reverse complement.
TAACCTCTCCCTTTTCCCCTTGAAGAGTACTGTCCAGAACTTGTTCCAATCCAGATTTTCCAACAGTATCTGTCAGATCATATTTTTCTTTATCTTCATCACTTAAGGCATTATATTCTTCCTGTGAAATCTGCCCCGTATATCCGATAATATTGGCAAAATATTTGCTGTCTGTATATTTTCGAAGAGATTCTTCTGCAATATCCACGCCTTGAAGTTCATCCATATGCTCCATAATTCCAGCAACCGTCTCATCACTGACATCTTCTGCCACAGTGGTAGGAATATATTTCTGAAAGCTGTTCAGTCCAATAGCATAACGAATATTTACGAGCTTTAAGACCTCTGACTTTTCCATCTTATCCTGGTCAATGCCGTATCCGTATGTCTTGTCAGTACACAAGTAATCAATAATATCTGATGCTGACATATTCCTCTGTTTTTCATCAAGGCCATCTATTTTCTGTTCTCCGAATACATCCGCCACAAACCGAAGTCTCTGTGTTTCATTTGTCATGGAAAACTGATACTCGTTATTAGCATCCAGTACAATACTAAAATCACTGATTACAGAATCGCCATTACTTTCAACGATCTCAATAATCTGAGTAATCTCTTTATTAAGTTCTTTATTTTTTTCTGCAATCGTATCGTATTCTCCGTTATCTTCTATAGTTACGGAATAAGCCAATTCATTATAGGCCAGAAGCTTACCGTTTCGATCGTAAATATTTCCCCTTGTTCCTTGTATGGTCCTTGTTTTTTGAATCTGAAGCCGGTAATCATCCAGATAAGCCTGTCCGTCTATAATCTGCAGCTTGAAGCAACGTCCGGCCAAAACTGTAAACATGATGCAAAATACAATAATCATAACAAGAAGACGCCGCTGAAACAGTTCGGCAATTGTTGATTTAATGCGGTCCCAAATACTATACAAACTTACTTGCACTCCTTTGTTCTTCTGCTTCTAATTTACGGTTCATGTAGAGTAGTACCTGGTATAAAACAATCGTTACCAGAATAGTATATACCAGCTCGGGCATAATCAAATGAATCAGATAATAAAGGAAATGAAAATCTCCTTGCATCATATAGAAACAAACGTAAACGATCAGCCCGTAAAACAATTCGCTCCCGGCAATAAGGACAAGCGGAAGCTTAATATCCTCATCATAGAACAGACGCTTAAAGCTTCCGTTCAGATATCCAATTACTGTGAGGACCAGAGCATAAAATCCAAGAGTCCCACCCCAGAATACATCCATCAGTAGGCCAGAGAAAAATCCCACAGCCATTCCTGGCTTTTTCCCTCTCATAAACCCGAGCGCTGATGTCAGAATAATCATCAGATTCGGCCGTATGGTAGCAAACGTCAGTTTTGTAAAGACAGTAGACTGGAGAAGAAAACATATAACAATAATGCAAATTGTAATTATTTTTCTCTTCATAGGCTATTCACCTTCACTGCTTTCATCCTGGTTGGTAAGATCCTGTTTTGTCGTGGTAATGACCAGCACCTCCTGAAGTTTGGAAAAATCTACGGCTGGAGTAATATATCCGGATCTGGTAAGATTATTGGAATCCACATTGATCTCGGAAATATATCCGATAAAAAGTCCCTGGAGATAAGTTGAGCTGATATGAGATGTCACAACCTGCTCTCCTACTTCAATCTCATTGTCATTATTCGGCAGTTTTTCAAAACGAATTCTTCCGTCCTCCATAAGCTGCAGATCTCCGCGAACCATACAAAGATCTGATGTAGAAAGAACCATACCGCTGACATTGCTTCCATCATCAATAATAGAACGTACCTGTGCATAATCAGGGCCAACATCTGTGACAATTCCTACAAGACCGCTTCCGGCCAAGACATTCATATCTTTACGTATTCCATCGTTACTGCCCTTGTCTATTGTAAAGGAGCTGAACCAGTTTGTACCATTGTTGGCAATAACATGTGCTCCAACTTTTTCATAATCAGCATAATTCTGATCTAATTTATAAAGTTCCTGCAGCCTTTCTAATTCATATTGCTCCTGCCTGAGACGTGTATTATCCATAGTCAGTGTATCAATTCTCTCCTGCAGTTCTTCGTTTTCCTTCTTAAGATCCTTAAGTGTTGCAAAATTATCAGTAAGATCACTCATCCAGGTTCCTACATAGCTAATTCCCTTCTGCATGGGAATAACGGTATAGTTCGCCACCCAGGTAAGAGGACCTCCACTGTCCATGAAACGCTCTGCTCCCAGTAAAATTCCACACACAATTACAAGAATCAGAAGAAGATATTTACTTGGAATGGTATTTTGATTCTTAATCTTCATACTATCTCATCCACCTATAGTTTTCATCCAGCATTGAATATGCCAGTTTTCTTAATTCTTTGGACCGAATAATCTGCTTCAGTCCGGTTACTGCACAGATATCCGGATCAATAGCTGTCCGGACACGTATTCCCGTCATTTCTTCCATATATACTTCCAGCCCCGGAAGATTTGCAAGTCCTCCGGTCAGGAAAATGCCGTTTCGATAAACTGCCTTCCTTACCTCCGGGGGGGTTCGGTCCAGGAGAGAATGAATACAATGAATGCATTCCTCCAAAGGATCTTTAATGGCAGCTCTTACAAGACTGATGGAAATTTCCCTTTGCTGCGGTACTCCCGTAATTAAATCTCTTCCCGCTACTGTAAGAGAAGCATTATTATCTTCACTGAATACGCCAAATCTCTTACGCAGAATTTCAGATGTCACCTTTCCAATCAAAAAATCATGATTATAGCGAACCAACTGTGCGACAGCATTGTCAAACGTTGCTCCTCCCACTTTTATAAGACGATTTAGTACAATACCTCCTCCGGCCAGGATAGAAAGCTCTGTAGTATCTCCACCCAAGTTTACGATAAACAGTCCTTTCGTATTCTGAACATCCAGATTTAGTCCTACTGCATCAGCAATTCCTCTCTCAACAATATTAACTTCCTTTGCCCGTGCTGTAGAATGAATAACGAGATCAAAAAACGCTTTCTTTTCTACCTCCGTTACATCTGTTGGAACTGCAATTACATATTCCGCTCCCCGGGCAAATCCTCTATCCTTTTTCAAAAGGCCCTGAAGAAGATACTGCATATCATTAAATCTGGAAATTACGCCATCTTTCATAGGAAATACTACCTGTATATTGGCCGGAGCCTTTTCATACATTTCATATGCCTCATCTCCGACAGCAAATACCTCTTTTTTATTTGCAATGGCAATCACGTTTTTTTCCTTCCAGATTGCATCTTTCTTTTTGTCATATACTTTGATCTCATAAGATCCAAGATCAAGTCCGTATATATTTCGTGCCATTTTTCGTTCTTATCCTTTCGTATACATCAGATTCTTTTCTAAAAAACTGATATAAGAATTATTCCCAATAATAATGTGATCTAACAGTTCAATCCCAATTAATTCCCCTGCATGCTTCACCCGCTGCGTAATGGAAATATCTGCCCTGCTGGGAGTCGGATCTCCGCTGGGATGATTATGAAGCAGAATAATGGAAACAGCTTCCCTTTTTACCGCCTCTATAAAAATTTCCCTCGGCTCCACCAGAGAAGCATTTACTGTCCCCTTATAAATGTCCCTTTCAGCAATCAGATTAGACTTTGTATCCAACATTAAAAGTTTCATATGCTCCTGTGAAAGGTGACGCATTTCTTCCATATAATATTCCGCAATTGTTGCAGGGTTTCTGAAGCACAATGTCTTACGGGCCTGGGCTTTTGCAAGCCTTGCAGACAGTTCTAAAAGACAGAGGAGTTGGATCGTTTTTACTTTTCCCACGCCTCTGATCTTCATAAACTTTTCCTTTGTAAACCGGTGGAGTCCTAACAGACCATCCGCACCGGATTCTTCTAATATTTTCCTGGAAAGCTCCAAGACATTTTCTCCCCTTGTACCAGTACGCAGCAGTACAGACAGAAGCTCTGCATCGCTTAAACTGCCTGCCCCCTTTTCTTCACACTTTTCGTATGGGCGTTCTGATACCAACATTTCTTTCATGGTATTTGTTTGATTCATCCTTTGTAGATAAGTATAACCTTCACCCTAAGATCGGTTATTACAAGAAGCGATAAATAATAATTGCAAGAACCATGCCGATGATGCTGGCAACCGTAATTTTGATTGTAAGTCCAAATGTAATGACGAGTATACCAAGATTCAGCACGACTGGCTCACTCAGACCAAAAGTCTGTCCATAATTAAGCCATCTAAATCCCCCTGTATCACCTGCAAGCATACCGATAAAGCCTCCTAAGACAATTCCTGCCAGAATCAGCAGAAATAAGGCCCAGGAATTTTTTCTGCCTGCTCCTTTCATATGCACTCCACCTCACATCTTTGTTTTTCTTTAAAAAACTCAATATATTCTATCATATTTCAAAAAAAGTGTATAGCCTTATCCCATTAAAAATTTCTTAATCCTTTCTATGCTTTGTCGAAAGGTTGATATTTTCTGGCGATTGCTTCCGCTGTTTTTAGGCCATCCATTGCAGCCGAAGTAATTCCTCCGGCATAGCCCGCGCCCTCGCCGCAAGGGTAAAGCCCCCTCATGCTTCCCTCAAGATTTTCATCTCGTAAAATGCGAACTGGCGAGGAAGTACGGCTCTCCACCCCGGCAAGTACAGCATCCCCTCTGTCATAACCTGGAATTTTGGCACCAAAGGCTTTGACACCTTTTTCTAAAGCAGAGGAAATAAATTCTGGAAAAATCCCTCTGACATCTCCAAAAACGTATCCTCCTTTAATTTGCGGTATAATTTCTCCCAATTTTTCTGTTATTTTCCCCTGGCAGAAATCTCCAAACAACTGAACAGGGACAAGACCTCTTCCCGCTTCAAAAGCTGCTTTTTCCAGTTTGCGTTGAAATTCAATCCCAGCAAGAGCGCCTTCTCCCCCATAATCCTCTGGCGAAATAGTGACTACAACAGCACTATTAGCATTTACTCCTGCTCTGTCATGATAACTCATCCCATTTACCGCAAGATATCCTTTTTCCGATGAAGCATTCACTACGTAACCACCTGGACACATGCAGAAAGTGTACACCCCTCTTCCATCAGGCAATGAGGCGGTCAGCTTGTAAGCGGCTGCAGGAAGCGGAAGGTCTGTACTTCCGTACTGGGATAGATCAATCATCGTCTGAGGATGTTCAATACGAATTCCTACAGCAAAGGCTTTCGCCTCCATGCTTACCTTTTCTTCCTCCAGCATAAAAAATGTATCACGCGCACTGTGCCCAACAGCAAGTACACAGACTTGTGCTTGAATGAAACGGCTTTCGCCTGTAACAGTGTCTGTAACAAGCAATTCTTTCAAAGAACCTTTATCATCTTGCAGAATACGATCCATTCTCGTATGAAAACAGACGTCCCCTCCTGCCTCAAGAATTTCTTTTCGTATATTTGCTACAATAGACATCAATAGGTCTGTCCCAATATGCGGTTTATTAACATATAAAATTTCTGCCGGAGCACCGTTCTCCACAAAAATTTCCAATACTTTTCTTCCGCGTCCGTCTTTATCTTTTACAAGTGTGTTCAACTTTCCATCAGAGAACGTACCCGCACCTCCTTCTCCAAATTGAACATTCGACTCTGGATCAAGGGTCCGGGTTTCCCAAAATTTTTCCACATCTTTTTTTCGCTGTTCAACAGGCATTCCTCTTTCAATAAGAATAGGCCTATATCCGGCCTTGGCAAGTGCGTAAGCACAAAACAAACCAGCCGGACCACTTCCTACAATAACCGGCCTGTCCACCAACCTTCTTGTTCCTTCAATTTGCATATGATACTGCTTGAGAGTAGTGACCTGAATGTTGGAATTCCTGTTTTTCTTCAAAAAATCCTTTTCATTTTTTATTTGAACAGCCACCGTATATACATAACAAAGTTGTGGCTTTTTTCGTGCATCCAGCGACCTTTTCTCAATCTGATATGAAAGAAGCGCATCTTCTTTCACATGGAGGGTTTTTAAAAGTTTCCTCCTAAGATCCGCTTCTGTATGATCAATATTTAATTTCAACTGGTGAACTCTGATCATAAATGTACTTCCTTTCCTGTGTTTTCTACAGTGCTGCAGCTTCTCCGGCTATACACCCTGTTGACCAGGCCCACTGCAGGTTATATCCTCCACACATACCGTCTACATCAAGAAGTTCCCCCGTTACATATAACCCCGGGCGCTTTAGCGATTCCATAGTCAGGGGACTGATTTCTTCAAGAGGAACTCCGCCTGCACAAACCTGAGCCTGCTCAAAAGAACGAGTCCCTGTAATCCTTACTTCAAATTTTTTACAGATTTCAGCGATTTTTATAAAATCTTCTTCACAAAAGTTCTCTGCTTTCTGCGACCAGCGAATATGCGCTCTGGTCAAAATCACATTTACCAGTTTACGATGAAAAATTCCTCTCAAAAATTCTTCCGCCGTATTATTACACCAGTCCTTTTTCTTTTGTCGGAATAACGTGCATATCTCTTTCTCTGTCATCTCTGGAAGGAAATCTAAAAAAACAGAGATCCGTTTCCCTTTCTGCAGACCTGCCGCCGCAAACCGGCTCACCTGAAAAACAGGAATCCCAGAAAGCCCATAGTCTGTAAACTGAATCTCTCCCTGATCCGTGCACACAACCGTTTCATCCCACATAAGAGTAATTCTTGCATCACTTCTTATACCAGCCAATTTCCGGAATGCCGGATCATCAGATGTAAGCTGTACCAATGCCGGAAAAACCTTGTTAATGCTATGTCCCAGTGATTTAACTAAAAAATATCCACTTCCGTCTGATCCTAGAGCCGGATATGCCTTCCCTCCCGCTGCAAGAATTATTTTATCGCCAACAAACTTTCTTTTCTCCGTATTTTCCACTGCGCATACATGAAATTGCCCTTTTAAAAAAGAAATTTCTTCCACTTTTGTCTGAAGATGTATATCTACTTGAAAACGCGCTGCTCCCAATGCCAGCGCTTCCCTTACCGAAGATGCCTGATCGTTTTTGGGATAGAGGTATGTTCCTCGTTTTTTTGTTATAATTCCTAACTCTCTAAAAAACTTAACTGTATCATCTGTCCCAAAAGAATGAAGTATTTTCTCTACTATTCCCGGGGCCCCGCCACGGTAATATTGAGGACCCATGGCTAGATTTGTCAAATTGCATCGCCCGTTTCCGGTAGAGAGAATTTTCTTTCCCACTAATTCTTTCTGTTCAAGAAGTGTCACCTTAGCGCCTTTTTTAGCCGCTGCGATGGAGGCAGCAAGTCCTGAAGCTCCTCCTCCGATGACAATGATTTTCCTCATATTTGAACCAATCCTTTCCGAACCATATATTCCAGAGACATTAAAATACCAAGTTTGGCATGAGGCCAGGTCAGCCCTCCCTGAAAATATACAGCATATGGCGGTTTTATAGGTCCATCAGCACTAAGTTCTATAGAAGATCCTTGCACAAAAGCCCCGGCAGCCATTATCACATCACTGTCATAGCCAGGCATGGCCCATGGTTCAGGAGTCACATAAGAATCGACAGGTGCTGCCGCCTGAATCCCCTGACAAAAAGCAATAACCCCTTCCGCTGTTCCAAGTTCTACAGCCTGAATGATATCATGCCTGCTTTCTGTACCATTAGGTACAACCGGAAATCCCAGTGTTTCATAAAGGTTGGCTGCAAGAATTGCCCCTTTCAATGCACTTGCCACTACAGTAGGCGCAAGAAAAAGCCCTTGATAAAAAGACTGCATTACTCCAAGAGATGCTCCTACTTCCCGGCCAAGTCCCGGAGAAGTCAGCCGATACCCGCAATTCTCAATCAAATCCTGTCTGCCTGCAATATAACCGCCAATAGGCGCAAGTCCTCCCCCTGGATTTTTTATCAAAGATCCTACAACCATATCTGCTCCCACATCGCTAGGCTCTATTGTCTCTACAAATTCACCGTAGCAGTTATCTACCATACAGATAACATCTGGTTTGATCTTTTTCACAAAACGAATCAACTCACCAATTTGGGCAACCGAAAAACTGGGTCTTGTCTGATATCCCTTGGATCGCTGAATAGTAACAACCTTCGTTTTATCATGAATCGCTTTTTCTATTTTTTCATAATCAAAACTTCCGTCCTGCTTAAGATCTACCTGACGATAGGTAATTCCATATTCTGCCAGCGATCCTGCTGACGGACGTATACCAATCACTTCTTCCAATGTATCATAAGGTTTTCCTACTGGAGACAGCAGTTCATCTCCAGGTCTTAAATTCGCCCCCAGAGCAAGGGAAAGGGCATGTGTCCCACATGCAATCTGCGGACGTACAAGTGCACTCTCCGTATGAAACACATCCGCATATACTTTTTCCAGCGTATCCCGTCCCTGATCATCATACCCATATCCACTTGCATAATGGAAGCATCCTTCGCTGACACGATTTTTCTGCATAGCATGGATTACTTTTAACTGGTTGTATTCTGCAATATGATCAATCGTTTCAAAACGCTCCTTCAATTTCTTTTCCGCCTGCATTCCAAAATCCAGAACAGATTTTGAAATCCCCAAGCTTTCATACATTTGTTCTATGTTTATATCCTGCATTATCTGTGTTCTCCTCTTGTCATAGCAGCCATAATTTTCGTCTTCATTTCTGCACACTGTGCATCAAATTCCGGATTCAAAGCCGGAATCTCACGCATAATATCCGCCGCTTCCTTGTACTCATACATGTCATACAAAATTCCGGCGCGATTTAAGTTATAAATCGCTCTCTCCCCTTTTGTTCGAATCAGAGGTTCCAACGCTAACAACTCCCGATAGGTTTTTTTACTGTTATGACTGTGGGCATACAACTCCATCAAAGGATTCATCCGTTTTAAGAATTTAGAGCCTCCGAAACCTCCGAATAATTTTTTGAACATTTCCATCTCTCCCCTTTTGTATATTCACATAATTACCGTTGTAGATAATGCGAAATGACCTCAGCCCTTATTTTCGCTTCATCGTAACCATAATCCGGCTTATTGAGCCAGATCACATCCTTCTCCCTCTTAAACCAGGTAATCTGTCTTTTTGCAAAATGCCGGGTATCTCTTTTGATGCGATATACCGCTTCATCCAGAGTAAATTCTCCTTCTAAATATGAAAGAATCTCCTTATATCCCAGTCCCTGCATAGATACCATAGTGCTGTTACATCCCATTTCTCTTAGTTTTTGCACTTCATCAAGCAGTCCTTCTTCCATCATCTGATCAACCCTTTTGTCAATTCTGGAATAAAGATGCTGTCTTTCATCATTCAGCACAAAATAACAAAAATCATAAGGTGACGTTCTTCTTCTCTCTTCTTCATTATGTTCCGATATCTTTTTACCGGTCTGGTAATAAAATTCTAAAGCTCGGACCACCCTTTTGACATTGTTGGCATGTATTTGCTCCGCTGATCTTTCATCTACCTTTGCAAGCATGGCATGGAGCGCTTCTGCTCCGTTATCTTGAGCATATGCTTCCAGTTTTCTTCTTAAAGAAAAATCTTCTTTATTTTCGGTAAAATTAATGTTATATAGAAGTGCCTGAATGTAAAATCCGGTCCCGCCTGTCACAATAGGAACACTTCCTCTTTTCCAGATTTTGTCAAGGCATTCCAACGCCATTTTCTGAAAACGTACAACATTGAAGTCCTCCCAGGGATCCAGAACGTCTATCATATGATGGATAACACCTTGCTGTTCTTCCGGACGAATTTTAGCCGTCCCAATATCCATATATTTATATACCTGCATAGAATCAGCAGAAACTATCTCTCCTCCTATTTCCTTTGCAAGAGAGATAGACAAGTTTGTTTTTCCTACTGCTGTCGGACCTGTCAATATAATTAATGGCTTTTTCATTATACGATCCTCTTAAACTTCTTTTCCAGCTCCCGCTTACTCATTGCAATGATCGTGGGTCTTCCATGAGGGCAGTGATAAGGATTTTCCAACTTCAACAGTTCCTCTATCAATGTTTCCGCTTCCCTTGCCGATAGTTGCATTTTTCCCTTTACTGCCGCCTTACAGGACATAGACGCAATCTTCTCGTCAATGATATTCGGTGCCAGTCCAGTATAAATCTCATCGGATAAGCTGTCAATCATCTCCATAAGCAATTCCTTTTTTGCAATATTAAACAAATTATCCGGAACAGCCCGCACGGCATAGGAATCCTGACCAAATTCTTCTATTTCAAAACCAATTTTTTCAAATCTGTCCATATAAGCATTTAAAAGCTGTGCTTCCTGCATAGACAAATTTAGTATAATAGGTGGACTAATATTCTGAGAAGTAAAACTCCTTGTCTTCATTCCATTAAGCGTTTTTTCATAAAGAACTCTTTCATGTGCTGCGTGTTGATCGATAATATACAAATTGTCTTTATATTGTACAAGCCAGTATGTATCAAATATCTGTCCTATTATTTTGTGTTCAGATACAGAAGCTCTGCTTAAAAGCTTATCTTCAAAAAGGTGCATCTGCTTTTCAGAGGATTCCTCTGTATTCTTACGATAATTAACTGCTTCCTTGATTTTATCTATCTGCTTTTCAGGTTTAAATATCTCTCCTTGTTTTACTACCTCGGCAGAAGAATTTTGTTGATGGTAAGAAAGAACTCTCTCTCTCATTTTGTCCATAAAATAATTCAGGTCTCTTTGCTGGCTTTTTTCGTGGATTGCACTCTGTTTTTCACTATTCTCGATTTCATTATTTTGGAGCGCGCTCTGTTTTTTATAGAGCGTACTCTGTTTTTCTTCATCCCGACATTTACCAAAGCCGAGCGCGCTCTGTTTTTCAGTTTCTTTCAAGGGGACATTTGAAGGCTCTGGTAATTCTACCTCGGGAATTAATTCTTCTTGATGGAGGGAACGACCCACAGCCTCACATACAGCTTTATATATTTCCTGCTGATTTTGGAAACGGATTTCCATCTTAGTAGGATGTACATTAACATCAATATCCTGGGAATCTATAGTTAGATGCAATACAGTAAAAGGATATTTATGTTGCATCTGAAAATCCTTATAAGTATCTTCAATTGCTTTTGATACTATATTACTTTTAATATAACGTCCATTTATAAAATAATTCTCAAAATTACGATTTCCTCTCGAAATTAAAGGTTCTCCAATATACCCATTTATTTTCAATCCGTTCATTTCATAATGCACTTCTAAAAGATGTCCCGCAATCTCCCTTCCATACACATGATAAATGACATCTTTTAAATTCCCATTACCCGATGTATGGATTTTAGATTGTCCATTATTATAAAACTGGAAAGAAATTTCCGGATGAGAAAGTGCAAGCCGCATGATTAGATCGCCCACATGACTTGCTTCTGTCATAGCTGTTTTTAAAAATTTTCTTCGCGCAGGTGTATTATAGAAAAGCTGTCTTACTAAAAATGTGGTACCATCCGGTGCACCGATATCCTCAAAAGCTGTCTCTCTTCCACCTTCAATTCTATAAGACGAGCCAAAAGCATTTTCTCTTGTTTTTGTAATTAACTCCACCTGTGATACGGCTGCTATACTGGATAGTGCCTCTCCCCGAAATCCTAATGATGCTATGTGGACGAGATCCTCTGCTGTACGGATCTTGCTGGTGGAATGGCGCAAAAAAGCATTCGGAATATCTTCCTTTGCAATTCCATATCCATTATCTGTTACCCGAATAAACGAAATCCCACCTTCCTTTATTTCTACTGCCACAGAAGTCGCTCCTGCATCTATAGAATTTTCTGTCAGCTCTTTTACGATAGATGCAGGTCTTTCTATTACTTCTCCAGCAGCAATCTTATCGATTGTCACCTGATCTAAAACCTGTATTTTGTTCATATCTACCACCTGTTCTTTAATTTGTTCTGAAGCTGATACAGCGTATTTAACGCATCAATAGGTGTCAGATGACTGACATCCAGATTCTTTATTTCTTCAAGCACATCATCATCCTTCACTGTATCGAACAAAGACATCTGTGCCAGATCCACTTCATCATATTTCTTAACTTTCTTTCGCGCTTCATGTCCTCCCACAGCAATATCTTTTACCCGTGTGGTGATATCCGCATAGGAAAGCTCCTCTGCAATTTCTCTTGCCCTTTCAATTACAGATTCCGGCACTCCCGCAAGTTTGGCAACCTGAATTCCATAACTGCGGTCAGCCCCTCCTTTTACAATTTTTCTTAAAAATACAATGTCATCGCCTTTTTCTTTTACTGCAATACAATAATTATTGACATTATCAATTTTCCCTTCCAATTCCGTCAGTTCATGATAATGTGTGGCAAAAAGCGTTTTGGCACCCAGAAGCCGCGTATTGCTGATATGCTCAATTACCGCCCAGGCAATACTAAGGCCGTCAAAAGTACTGGTTCCCCTTCCAATCTCATCCAGAATCAGCAAACTATTTCTTGTTGCATTTCTTAAAATATTTGCCACTTCTGTCATTTCTACCATAAAAGTACTCTGTCCCGATGCCAGGTCATCCGATGCCCCTACCCTGGTAAAGATTCGGTCCACAATGCCAATATCTGCTTTGGAAGCCGGTACAAAGCATCCCACTTGCGCCATTAGAACGATTAGTGCTGTCTGTCTCATATAGGTTGATTTCCCCGCCATATTAGGCCCTGTTATTACGGAAATCCGATTTTTTTTATCATCTAGATATGTATCATTGGCAATAAACATATCATTAGGTATCATCTGCTCTACAACAGGATGCCGCCCATCCTTTATATTGATGACACCTTTTTCGTTAATCCGGGGACGTACATAATGATTTCTTTCTGCCACAAACGCCAGGGAAGCTAATGTGTCCAATTCTGCCACAGCTTTCGCAGTTTTTTGTATTCTTACAATTTCTTTTCCAACTGTGTCACGTACTTCGCAATACAATTCATATTCCAGAGCATAGAGCTTATCTTCAGCGCCAAGAATCGTATCTTCCAGCTCTTTTAAGCGCGGGATAATATAGCGTTCCGCATTAGCCAGCGTCTGCTTTCTCGTATAATATTCCGGCACAAGATGTTTAAAAGAATTAGTCACCTCAAGATAATATCCAAATACTTTATTGTAACGAATCCTCAGATTTTTAATGCCGGTTTTTTCCCGTTCTTCCTCTTCTAATTTGGCAAGCCAGTCTTTTCCTTCTGTTTTTGCATTTCTTAGGCGGTCGACCTCTTCGTTGTACCCTTCCCGAATAATCCCCCCTTCCTTCATTGCAAGCGGAGGCTCATCACATATAGCACTGGAAATAAGGCTGTATAAATCTTCCAGTGGATCCATGCTTTCATATATTTTTTTCAGAAGCGGGCTCTTCATATCTTCCAAAATGCAACGGATATGCGGAAGCATTGAAAGAGAACTCCAAAAAGCTATCATATCTCTTGGATTGGCTGATTTATAGGCTACCTTGCTAAGAAGCCGTTCCAGATCATAGATAGGTGAAAGATATTCCCGTATTTCCTCTCTGCATATAGCATTATCCTTTAATTCCTGTACTGCATCCAGTCTCTCTACGATAGTTTTTTTCTCAATTAAAGGCTGCTCCAGCATCCCTCTTAAAGTTCTGGCTCCCATCGCCGTCTTTGTCTTGTCAAGAACCCAAAGCAGAGAACCCTTTTTTTGTTTTTCCCGTAAGGTTTCACACAGCTCCAGATTTCTTCTGCTGGAACTATCCAAAAGCATATATTTTCCTGCTGCATAGCCTGTTAGTCTGGTAAGCTGACATAGATCTGTTTTCTGCGTCTCTTTCAAATATACAAGAAGCGCTCCTGCACCAATAACGCCACAGTCATAATCTCCCAAACCAAGACCTTCCAATGAACCAGTCTTAAAATGCTCCAGAAGCGTCCTTTTACAGATAGCATCATCAAAATACCATGCATCCAAAGCATAAATGGTAATTCCAAGTCTCTCTTTCAGGTCGTCCAGATCCATCCCACTCATATAGAACGCCTCATTGCATACAAGCTCTGATGGCATAAACCGATTAATTTCGTCAAATAATTTGCTGCTTTCATCCAGTTCTGTAACAAAATAGTCCCCTGTGGTAACATCGGCAACAGACACTCCGTATCGGTCTCCTATATAGGCAACACACATAATGTAATTGTTTTTTGTCTCGTCCAATGCTTGTGTATCCAGATTTGTTCCCGGTGTCACAATCCGGACAACCTCCCGCCTCACAATACCTTTCGTAGTCGCCGGATCCTCCATCTGCTCACAGATTGCCACCTTATATCCCTTGCTGACAAGGCGGTTTAAATAACTGTCCACTGCATGATAAGGGACACCACACATGGGTGCCCGCTCTTCCAGTCCACAATTTTTTCCAGTCAGTGTGATCTCCAGCTCTCTGGATGCAGTCAGCGCATCTTCAAAAAACATTTCATAAAAATCACCAAGTCTATAAAATAAAATACAGTCCTTATATTCTTTTTTTGTCTCCATATATTGCTGCATCATCGGGGTTAATTCAGCCATTTAAGTACTCCTTTTTATGCTTAATCTTTTGTGCTCATTTAGTATAGCATATTTTTTGCCAAAGTTAAAACAAGAAAAAATGTGGTTTTTTCTCTCCAAACACTCCCCACAAAATATAGGCGCCAAGCAAAATGCCAATGGCGCACAGACCAGAAAAAATAATCATAAAGGGCAGGCATATCTGCCCCCATAGCTGAAATGGGAGTCCTGTATAGTCCCATACATGCCACTTCATCCATTTATTCACAATAATTCCCGTAATAAACTCGCAGGAAGTTACAAAGATCATACAACGCAGAACCTGCCGAAAAAACGGATCCTTCCATTCCAGAATTTGCCCCTGCCAGGAACAGAACACAAGGCATATTCCCCCCAAAACAAACATACTCCAATGGGAAAATCCACGAAAAATAAATTCAAAGGAATAATATAGTGTTCCGCCTACTACCCACAAAAACAAATATTCACCAAGTCTCTTCATGTAAAAACGCCCTCACTATATGTTTTCCCATATAGTGTGAGCGTTTCCTCCCTGAATTATACCCTATTCCAACGTACCGATATAGTAAAATCCCTTACACACATCCAAATGAACATTTACCAGTGAACCGATCAGTTTCTCGTTCCCGGGGAAATGTACCAGAAGATTATTGCTCAATCGCCCTGTTACCATTCCTGGTTCATGATCATTTACCGACTCTACCAAAACAGTCTGTGTAGTTCCCTGGTGAACAGCACATACCTCTGAAGAAATATGCTGCACTTCTTTTAGAAGTCTATCAAAACGATCTTTAATTACATCCTGAGGAATTTGATCTTCCATAACAGCTGCCGGTGTTCCTGTTCTTTTGGAATAAATAAATGTAAAAGCACTATCATAACGCACCTTTTTTACTACATCCATAGTCTCAAGAAAATCTTCCTCCGTTTCTCCTGGAAAACCTACTATAATATCTGTAGTCAGAGAAATATCAGGGATTGCCTGACGTATTTTATCTACAAGCGCAAGATATTGTTCTTTTGTATAGCGACGGTTCATTTTCTTTAAAATCCGGCTGCTTCCCGACTGCACCGGCAGATGAAGATGTCGGCAGATTTTATGGGATTCCGCCATAACCTGAATCAGCTCATCGGAAAGATCCTTTGGATGTGAGGTCATGAAACGAATTCGTTTAATACCTTCTATTTTTTCCACTTCCTTGAGAAGCTGGGCAAAAGACATGGGTTCCTCCAACGTCTTTCCATAGGAATTAACATTTTGTCCAAGTAGCATAATCTCTACAACTCCATCCTGAGCTAACTTTTCAATTTCTCTGAGGATGGCTTTCGGTTCCCTGCTCCGCTCTCGCCCTCTTACGTAAGGAACAATACAGTAACTGCAGAAATTATTGCAGCCAAACATAATATTTACTCCTGACTTAAAAGGATATTTTCTTTCTACAGGAAGATCTTCTACAATTTTATCGGTATCCTTCCAGATATCAATAATCATACGATCTGATTCCAGCCTGGATACAATCAACTCCGCAAATTTATAAATATTATGTGTCCCAAAAATAATATCTGTAAAATGATAGCTTTTTTTGATTTTTTCAACCACTTCCGGTTCCTGCATCATACAGCCGCAAAGTCCGATAATCATATATGGATTTTTCTTTTTGGCCTTTCCAAGCTGTCCCAGTCGGCCATATACTCTTTGATTGGCATTTTCCCGCACAGTGCAGGTATTATAAATCACAAAATCTGCACTTTCTTCCTCTTCCTGCTCTATGTATCCGATTTTTTTTAGAATACCACATAATTTTTCTGAATCCCTTGCATTCATCTGACAGCCAAATGTTGTCACGCAAAATGTAAGTGGACGCCCAGCTTTTTCCGAAAGCTGCTTTATTAAAATTTTTGCTTTTTCAATGAAGTAATATTGACGTTCCGGCTCCAATACCGGCGCTTCTTTATATAAACTGATTTCTGGATTCATCATATTCATAATCTATTCCTTTCAGTTTTTCCACGATTTTTTCTTTTTCCACCTGCATCTCTTCACACAAGATATCCAGGTTACTGTAATAATCTCTAAGCTTTGTATTCACTACCCCCAGCATTAAAACCGGGTCATTGGGCAGTTCTGTCATCATATCCTTCTCCCCCTTATCTTTATCTGCTCCTCTGTCACAAGGATATGCGGGCAGATATCGTATTCTTCATGTGGAATATGAGCAAGTACCTGAAATTCGAAAGCCAGAGCCATTAAAAAAAGGGCGGTATGCGTTTTAAGATAACGGTCATAGAAACCACCTCCGTATCCGATTCTGTGAAGTTTATGATCGAATACAGCACCTGGCATCAACATCAGCCCATCTCTTCCGGATGCCGGTTTTATATTATTGGGTTCCACGATTCCAAATCTTCCCGGATGAGTTTCAGTAAAAGAAGAAATATAATAAAATTCCATTCTTTTGCCCTCTATTCGGGGTATGGCAACTTTTTTATTCAGCTCCCAGGCTTTTTCAATTATCCCGCGAGTCCCTACTTCCCGACGGAAATCCATATAGCAATAAATTTCTTCCGCCCTTAAAAATGCAGGGTGTTCCGTCACTTTTTCAGCAATATCCCTGGTCTTTTGTTTCCATTCCGTTTCACTTATAGATTCTCGCAAAGCGAGAATCCGTTTCCTAATTTCCTGCTTTTCCACCAAATTTCTCACCCAGATCCGTAATAGAACCATCTTTCTCCTGTATGGAAATATGATTCAGTTGCCCTCTAAGATTTGCTTTGACTGATTCTATATATTCCCGGCGAAGGAGCTGCTGTTCTTTTTTTTCTTCCTCTGTCAGACCTTCAGCCTTAGAACGGCGGTACAATTCATTAATTCTTTTTATCTTATTTTCATCCATCGTATTTTCCTCTACTTTTCTTACACATTCATATACAGAAAAACAATATCTATCCATATCATTTTTCTCTGCATAGAAATACCATCATGATTCGCTATCCATCTTACACTATCCTGCCCAAATGGGCAAGGTGTTTTCACATTCAGACTCTTTACAAATCAACTGGAATAATTCTCCAGAAAACTATAAAGAAGCTTGGTGCTCTCAATATATTTTCCATTTTTTATTTCATTTTGTAATTCTGGAGGAAGAGAGGAAACTTCAATATTTGTATAATCATAAGCCGTCTTTTTATCACTTAAGAACACAACCACATAGCCATTTACTTCCATAAGATAGTAACAATCCTCTTTCGTAGCATCCCCTTCTGTAGTAACCGTCTCTTCATTTTCACCAATGTTTTTTTGTGATGCCGTCTGCTGCATTTCTTCTCTGGCCCGATCTACTGCTCTTTCATAAGTAAAATGATAAGCCGCTGCCAGAATAATAAATGCTGCCAAAGATGCTGTAAAAAAACCGATACTTAACTTTCTTTTCATAAGGACAACTCCTTTTTTAGTAAAGTATCGGTCTTTTTCTTCTAATTTATACATATTTAAAGAACAGAGACATTTTTGTTAACGATATTGTCCCTTTAAAAGATGCAGTTTTCTGCATAAAGCCACAAGAGTGGCTCCTTTTGGTGCAGACAAAATCTCTTCTTCCGTAATGCCACCAAGCCCTACTAAAGCAATTCCATAAACAATCACGGCTACAATAATTGCAATAATAGCTGCAGCCATCTCTCCAATAAAAAGTTCGCACATAAGATGTACAATCAAAGACACTCCACTCATAATAACCGCCGCAATTGCCGGAATTACAAATGTCTGCCTTTGCTCCTGCATATAGCCACAAGCTCCACGAAGATCATGGGCATTTAAAATACAGGTAGATCCGGCAAAAATAATCTTACTGATGGGAATGGAATAAATTCCCCACTTAAATACTACGAGCATAATAAATAAAGAAACCACATGTATTACAAGTGAAATAGCTCCATTTTTCACCGGTGCCACCATACGATCCAATCCCTGCAAAGCTGCATTCGTTACGGTCGAAAGGCAGAAAAATACAACAGATATCCCACCAATTCTAAGCATAAGAGCAGGAATCGCATTGTCCTGATTGAAATAAAGGAGATCCAAAATCGGAGTGGACAATGTAATAAAAGCAGCTGCACAAGGGATTGCAATCATCATATTAAATCTGGATACCATATTGATTTTATTGTGGATCTGTTTCCGGTTTCCAGTCTGCAGAGTAGCAACAAGACTTGGCATAAAAGAGGCTGCCAGAGCACTTGATACACTAAGCGGAATATTTGTCATTGTATCATACTGCCCGTTAAGCAGACCAAGAAGACTGGAATACTCCTTCTCCGCCATTCCCTGAGCAGCCATAATATTGGAAAACATTGTCTGATCAATCAGATTACTGATGTTATAAACAGTAGCGCTTAAAATGACAGGCGCAATGGTAAGCAAAAGCACTTTGTAAATTGTTTTCTGACTTTCTACTCTCCTTGTCCGATCTCTTCGTATCTGACGCTTCAATCGGGTTTTATAAGCTGTAAATACAAATAATAAGAATAAAAGTGCAGTAAGCGCTCCTATTACTGTACCAAGAGTTCCTCCTGCAGCTGCAAAAGCGGCTCCATAGGACTCTTTATTCTCACCACTGGCCATACTCTGCCCGGTTTTCATCAGCAGATACGCCCCAACCACACTGACAATAGCATTAATCAGCTGCTCTGCCACCTGAGATACAGCCGTAGGGATCATTGTACCATAACCTTGAAAAAATCCCCGAAGCACACCTAAAATTGCTACAATTAATATACAAGGTGCCAGAACTCTCAGTGCATAGACACTCAATCCCATCTTCATAATCTCTTCAGAGATAAATTTGGCATTAAAAAAGACGATTGCCGAAACAATACCACCAGAAAGAACGCCAAAAGTCATTGCCCCTTTAAAAACTCTGTATGCATTTTTATATTGTCCCACTGCAACCCGTGCTGACACGAGTTTGGACACAGCCATAGGAAGGCTGTAAGATGTCAGCATTAACGCCAGACTATACACCTGAAAGACAACGCCATAATATCCATTTCCCTCTGCTCCCATAATATTGGTAAGAGGAATACGATAGGCAAGTCCTACAATTTTGGTAATCATAGCCGCTGCTGCAAGGATTGTCCCCTGCATCAAAAAATTGGTTCCTTTTTTCTTATCCGCCATAGTGTTGCTCCATGTTTCTTCTATCTCTTCGGTAAGTCATTTCTGATTTCATCATTAACGGAGAATATTCATTCTTTCCAATATTGCTCTCTGTTTTTCTTCCATTAAAAGACGCTCTTCCTCGTCTATATGATCGTATCCTGTTAAGTGTAACACAGAATGGGCGATTAAGAAAGCAAATTCTCTCTTTGGTGAGTGTCCGTATGCTTTCGACTGTTCCATTACCTTGTCTTTGGATATAACAATATCCCCCAGCACAAGCTCTCCGCTCTCAGGATCAAAACAGTCTTCTCTCTCCTCAAGGAAATCAAATTCTCCAGGAATTTCGTATTCCACCATAGGAAATGACAATACATCCGTTGGGCGGTCAATTCCCCGAAAATCCCGATTCATTTCCTTAATTTGCTCATCTGTGGTAAGCAGCAAGTTAATCTGTGTCTCATAGGGGCAGCCAATATAGTCAAGAGCTGCAGTTACCACATCCGTAGCCAATTCTTCACAAGGAAGCGGGAGCTTTTTCTCCCCTTCCTCCTCATAAAACAGAGACATTATTTTTTCCTCCGATCTTTGCCTTTTTTTCTGCGGTTTTCTCTGGATTCATACTCCTCATAAGCTTTTACAATCTTCTGCACCAAAGGATGGCGCACTACATCCCTGCTCGTAAGATTACAGATACTGATATCCTCCAGATTTCTCACAACCGTTGTAGCTACATCCAAACCGGAAATCTGCCCGGACGGAAGATCTTTTTGGGTTGCATCTCCGGTAATAACAACCTTAGAACCAAAGCCTATTCTTGTCAGAAACATTTTCATCTGTGCCGGGGTTGTATTCTGTGCTTCATCTAAAATAATAAACGCATTATCAAGTGTACGCCCTCTCATATATGCAAGAGGTGCTACCTCAATCAACCCTTTTTCTGAATTTTTTAAAAAACTGTCTGCGCCCATAATCTGATATAGTGCATCATAAAGTGGGCGAAGATAGGGATCGATCTTACTTTGCAGATCACCTGGCAAAAATCCAAGTTTCTCGCCTGCTTCAATTGCTGGACGGGTTAAAATAATTCTTCCCACCTCATTATTTTTAAAGGCTGTAATAGCCATAGCCATAGCAAGATAAGTCTTTCCTGTACCTGCCGGTCCAAGACCAAACACAATCATTTTATTCCGAATAGCATCTACGTACTTTTTCTGCCCCAGTGTTTTTGGTTTTACTGGCTTTCCCTGTATCGTCTGGCAGATCATATCCCGGTCAATTTCCAACACCTGCTCTTCCTGATCCTCCATAGCAAGAGATAAGGTGTAGTCTACATTTTGTTCCAAAATTTCATTTCCTCTTTCTGCAAGTCTGGTCAACTGCTCCAAAACACTTTTTGCTCTTTGTGCCTGTGACTCTGTCCCCAGAATTTTCACGGTATCCCCCCGCGGTATCAATGTCACATGAAGGGCTCGCTCAATTTTCTTTGCATATTTGTCAAACTGTCCAAATACAGGAATTTGGTATTCTGCCGGGATGTCTATTGTCATTTCAATCATTCCCATTCTGATTTTCCCTTTCTGTTTTCAAAGCCTCTGCCTCTGGATCCGGTAGGATGTCTGTATCCTTCTTTTCCGTAATCTCACCTTGGAGAGTCACATTTCCTTTTGCGGATGCTTTTTTTTGCTCTGTGTATATTTTAACATCATTCCCAATAATTTCTACCCCCTTTTTTTTCAGTTCCCTACACCAAAGTGCAAATGCCTGACTCAACTTTTGCTGAATCTCCTTATCTGTCAGACTTTCTTTGTGTGTGTTATACGGAACCACCTCTCTGACTCCCAATGAAATAGGCAGTATAAATTGTTCGCCTATCCTAAGATCCTTTTCCCAAGTAGTATATTCACAGTTCTTATACTTATTTTCAATACTTCCAAGAGAAACTGTCCAGGAGCCTACATTAATATACCACTGGCTCTTCTTCACCTGTTGTTTTCTCTCTTTTATATAATCTTTAACAAGATATTCCCTTTCCAGCATATTGACATACTGCTGTATATATTCCCCTTGAATATCTGCATCTGCTTCCCTGTACTGATATCCCGTCACTTCTCCGGCATCGTTTTTTATTTCTACTCTGCCGGATACAAGAATATCCCCCTTTTTCACTTTAGTTCCGGCTTTGACTGCCGGCACGCCACTTCT
Source organism: Lachnospiraceae bacterium (assembly GCA_019423745.1). Taxonomy (GTDB): domain Bacteria; phylum Bacillota; class Clostridia; order Lachnospirales; family Lachnospiraceae; genus Claveliimonas. The sequence goes on along the minus strand of JAHZAV010000001.1, from coordinate 79,489 downwards.
TGTTATAATGGATACAATAGTGCAATCCCTGTCTGCCACAAGATCGGTTCCTTTTTTCTCTTTCCTCCCTTCTTCCTTTCCATCCAAAGATGCCTCTTCCTTCAAAAGATCTTCATTTTCTTTTATCTGAATAACTAGTTTCGCTCCCTGAATAGAAGCGGACACCCATATGACGTCTTCATATTCCTCCCTAATTCTGGTGACAATTTTACTGCAATTCACTTCACTTACCGGCATTCCGTGCCGAATATCCTCTGAAGCCAGGAAAGAAAGAATTGCCTCATCCGTTCTCCTCAGATTTCCTTCGATATCAATTTCCCATACAAAAAGAGACAATATATAAATTAAAGCTATACAAAGGAAAATCCCTGCAAAAAAAACTCTTCTTTTTCGATATCTGTGTAAAAAAAAAGGAAGTCCATACCGACCCACAATTTCTATCTTTGTTCCGGTTTTTTTTAGGACCGCCTTCATTTTCTTTAAGTTTCTGGCATCCGTATACATTTCATAGGCTCCCCATTCGGGCTTCAGCCCCCACAGGCAAATATCCTTATGGCTGCAGGCATTCAAAAATCTCTCTGGAGAATACCCATATACCCTTATTTTTATATACCCCCGAAGAAAACGAATAATGGATAAAAGCAATTTCCCTGCCTCCTATAGATACTCGATACTCTGAATCCATCCTGTAACCTTCATCTCATCGTTCGTGTAGTATTCTACCTTGAGTCTCTTTCCTTCCAGTCGTATTTGCCCTGTTCTCGTCTGAATTCGAATGAGTTCCTCCGTATATTCCTGTATACCTCGGTAATTTTCCACTCTTATTTCTTCTCTTCCTGTTATCTGAAGAACAGGCACACCAAGCACCAATTCTTTCGGTACACCGGCCGCCAAAGCCATGCGTCCGATCCCTTTGCCTTCCTCATTTTTATTTTTTTTCATGGCAAATGCCCCACACAGCTTTCTATCTAATTTATGTGAGGCATTCCGAAAATATGCGAAATATCCATCTAGTGGAGCACTTCGTATATAATTCCTTTAATATCAAATGGTTCTTTACTATATTTGTAAGCTGCTTCCAGCTGTTTTTTTGCTATGTGACACTTCTTCTCATCATTTGCATAGACTGTGGCAATCACATCTCCCTCTTTTACAAAATCGCCAACTTTCTTATGCAGTATGATTCCTACAGCCGGATCTATACGATCCTCTTTCACAGCTCTTCCGCCGCCCAAAAACAAACAAATCCTGCCGACTTCCTCTGCATGAATTCCAGCAATAAACCCATCTTCCCCGGCAAATGCTTTCATACAGACAGTGGCATGGGGAAGCAAACCTGGATTCTCAATCTGGGCTGTATCTCCACCTTGTGCTTCTACAAATTCTAAAAATTTTCGATATGCCTTTCCGGAATACAATGCATCTTTCAATTGTTCTTTTGCATCTTCCATATGTTCTGCCACTTTTGCCTCTAAAAGCATACAAGCTCCAAGGGTAAAAACAAGATCTACTAAGTCCTTAGGCCCCTGACCTTTAAGAGTAGCAATGACTTCCTCTATCTCCAAGGCATTTCCTACTGCATTTCCCAGAGGCTGATCCATATTTGAAATAACTGCTGTCATATCCTTTCCTGCTTTCTTCCCAATTTGGATCATCATCTGTGCAAGAGCAATTGCTTCCTCTGGCGTCTTCATAAAGGTACCATCACCAACTTTGACATCCAGTACAATGGCATCTGCCCCGGCTGCTAACTTCTTACTCATGATACTGCTGGCAATAAGCGAAAGATTATCTACAGTTCCTGTAACATCTCTAAGTGCATAGAGTTTTTTGTCTGCCGGTGCAAGATTTTTTGTTTGTCCGGCAATTGCAATATTAATCTCTGACACATGGTTCAAAAATTCTTCTTCAGATAACGAAGTTCGAAATCCAGAAATACTTTCCAGTTTATCAATTGTTCCACCGGTATGTCCAAGCCCTCTTCCCGACATTTTTGCAACCGGGATTCCAAGTGATGCTACAAGAGGCGCCAGCACAAGAGATGTCTTATCTCCAACTCCCCCTGTGCTATGTTTATCTACTTTAATTCCCTCTATAGAGGAAAGGTCCATCCTTTCCCCACTATTTGCCATCGCCAATGTCAATGCTGCTGTTTCTTCTGCATCCATTTTTTGAAAGCAGACAGCCATCAACATTGCTGACATCTGATAATCTGGAATATTCCCTGCTGTATATTCCTGAATCATCCAGTGAATTTCATCAGAAGTCAACGTTTTCCCATGCTTTTTTTTCAAGATCAATTCATACATTGTCATGTTTCTTCATCACCTGACTATTCTGTTTTCTATCTTACGCTAAATTTTTTCAAAATCAACAGCGCCATGTTTACAGATCGGACAAATAAAATCTTCCGGCAATACTTCACCTTCATAAATGTAACCACATATTTTACATCTCCAGCCTTTTTTCTCTACCTTTTCCGGTGCTGGTTTTATATTAGATTGATAGTAGGAGTAGGTTGCTGATTCTGCTTCTGCCAAAACTTCTCCGTCTGTCACATCTGCAATAAACAACGTATGTGTTCCCAGATCCACTTTGTCTACCACTTTTGCAGAAAGCCACGCATTTGTTCCATCTGTAACATAGTAAATCCCATTAGCAGCTCTTGCAGCTTTTCCATAGTCTGCAAATTTGTCTACATCTCTTCCGCTCTGGAATCCAAAATGTTTAAACGTCTCAAAAGATGCTTTCTCAGACAAGACAGAAACATTGAAAAGCCCCGTTCTTACAATCATATCATGAGTATAATTTCCTTTGTTTACTGCAAGTGTAATACGATTGGGCGTTGTTGTCACCTGGACTGCTGTATTTGTGATACAGCCATTATCCTTCTCACCTTCCCGTGCTGTTACTACAAAGAGTCCATAACTTAATTTGTACATTGCCTTTCCATCCATTTTTTTATCCTCCTTTATTCCTGGTTTTACTCTTTAACCTGTATTTTCTTATTTTTTACATTTGGTTCAATAAAATTTAGAAGCGCATACTCCCAAAGAGAACGAGAGCCTTCAGCTGTCTTTTCATTTCGTTTCAAGATCTGTGACAAATACACCTGATGTTCTGTCCAGGCCTTCCCATCTGTTGCAGCATTAAGCATCATGGGATGCAGGTTGTCCATCGTGCGGGCAAATTTTGCTTCTTTTGTTCTGCCCTCTTCAAATTCCTGCCACAGACTTCTCATCTTTTCATTCTGATCCTTGGGAAGAAGTCCAAATATCCGGTCTGCCGCCCGAGATTCCCTTTCTTTTTGTGTCTTTTTCGCCTCCTCATCATATGCATACGTATCCCCGGCATCGATTTCTACAATATCATGGATCAAAAGCATTGTTACCGTTTTTAAAATATCAATTTCATCATTCGCATATTCTGACAGAAGGATAGTCATAATTGCCATGTGCCACGCATGCTCTGCATCATTTTCTTTTCTTTCTCCATCTGTGAGATAAGTCTGACGGCCAATAAATTTTTCCTTGTCAATCTCTCTGATAAAATCAAATTGCTTTCGGAGCCTTTCCTGATCTATGTTATCCGGTTCCATTTTCCTTCCCCCTTTCTTTAATTGAACTATTTTGCTTTACTCATTTAACATAAAGTAAATACATAAAGCTCATGCAATGCTCTGGTAGCAGAAATATAGGCCGCCTGGTTGTCAAGAATCGTATTTTTTCTTCCCCTTACAGCAAATACCTGATCAAATTCTAATCCTTTGGCAAGATAAAAAGTAGTCACCGTCAGTCCTTTATGAAAAGATGTACTGTTGCGATCTATATAAGAAGTGTCTATTCCCCTTTGTTTTAAAATCTGGTATATATCTTCCGCTTCTTCCTGGGTTCGGGTTAAAACAGCTGCTGTTTCAAATTTTTCTTCTCCCTTTTTTACAGTGTCCAAAACAGCTGCTAACAGCTCATCTTCTGTTTTAAATATCCTCTCTTCTACTTCTCTTCCCTGCCTGTCCAAAAGTTCCAAATCAGGATCTTTTAAGAATTGTGCTGCATAAGATGCAATTTGTACTGTATTCCTGTAACTCTTATTCATTACAATTTTCCGCATCTTTTTTCCAAATATTCCAGGCAAAAACGTACAGACATCTTGTACTGTCTCATCTAATGTCTGTGCCTTATCTCCAAGTATTGTCATTTTACAGTCAAACAACATAGCAAGGATAGCGTACTGCAGATAAGAATAGTCCTGCATTTCATCAATAATCAAATGCTTTATCCTTCGATGCTTCCCTTTCCCTTCCAGTCGATACTTCAGATACAACATTCCGTATACATCTTCGTATTCCACCATTCTTCGTCCAAGAGGAACATCCGGCAACGGAGAATATCCATTTTCTTCCAGAAATCGACTGTAAATACGATAGATATCTTTCGTCACATAAGATCGGTCGAACTGTGCTTTCACAACTTCTATTTCTTCTTCTGAAAGATCTTTCCCGTACAAAGTTTCATACTCATCTACCACATACTCCCTAACAGCATCCATTCTGGTAAGAAGCGGAATATCCTGAAACTTAAAATAAAAAAGACCTATCAAATCTTCTTCTGTCTTTTTCATACCACGAAAGGAAATCTCTCGGAAATCCATAAGACTATCTTCTAAAACAGCCAAAAATCCTTCCATTTCTCCAATGAATTCTTGGGACTGCTTTTTGTGAAATCGCCGGTTACTTTCTTCATCCGGATATTTCATCATTCTTTCCAGGTGATGATACCGATCTTCACAATCGTCCGTAATTCCCTGCAGTTCCCTATAGGCAAATAAATCAAAACTCATTTCCCGGATATTTTCTTCCCCCAGTTCTGGAAGAATATGAGAAATATAATCAGCAAATACACTGTTTGGCGACATAATCAGTATGTCCGATGCTTTCAGATTCTTTCTGTCATGGTACAAAAGATAAGCTGCCCGGTGAAGTGCTACAGAAGTTTTTCCACTTCCTGCCGCGCCCTGAATTACCAGAATCTTATCTTTTTGATTCCGGATAATGGCATTTTGTTCCTTCTGAATGGTCCGCACAATATTTTTCAACTGTACGTCACTGCTGCTCCCCAGTTCTTCCTTTAAAATTTCATCATCTATTTTTGTATCACTCTCAAAAGCATATATCATTCTTCCATCCCTGATTTTATACTGCCATTTTGAAATAATCTCTCCTGTTAAGCTTCCTGCAGGGGCTTCATAAGAAGCATATCCTTTATCATAATCATAAAAAAGACCAGCTACCGGTGCTCTCCAATCATAGATGAGGGGAATACTCCCCGCTTCTTCTGCAAAATTTCCAATCCCAATATAAAAAGATTCCGCGTCCTCCTGATCCGAATATATAAAATCCACTCTGCCAAAATATGGAGAATTCATCATTTTCATAAATCTTTGTTTCTGCTTAAGAGCTTCCTGATTAGCATTTACCTGACCAAGAAGCGCCTGCTGATTATCATAATCTTCATAACCGTACTGATCCATCTCTGTATAGTTTTCCCAGTAATAGTCATGCATATTTTCAATTTCTTTTTGTCCGGCAAGAAGTATTTCATCTACTTTTTCTATTCTCTTTTTTATTTTTTCTGTCACATCCTGCAAAAAGGACTCTTCTTCTTTTATCATCGCTGCCTCCTTTTCTCTTTCCGCGGGTGTTGTATTATAAGACAGATTTGTGTTTATTATACCTGATATTTTGCTATATGTACAGAAAAAGCAGCGGCATAATATGCCGCTGCCTGAATTTATATCCTATTATCCATATTCTATTTTCCAATTTTTCTATTATTTCTCCATTTTTACAAGTGCTTTTTTAAACTGTATAGAAAATAGAATAGCTGTAAAAGTCACTGCAATGGCATCTGCAATAGGCTCCGCCATATAAACTCCTGTAGTAGGGTCAGAGGAAACAATGCGAGGCATAATATAAATGAGAGGCAAAAGAAGTACAAATTTTCTCATAACGGCTACTACAATAGACTCTACTGCCCTTCCAAGTGCAGTGAATGTCATCTGACAAGAAATCTGAATTCCAAAAAGGAACATCACTCCCATGTAAATACGTAGCGCTGTTTTTGTAAACTGCATCAAATTTGCATCTGTTGTAAACATAGCGGCAAATCCACCTGGCAAAATCATCACAAGCAGCCACAAAACAACGGAATAACAAAGGCTTACTTTCAACAGCAGTTTAAATGCAAGTTTTACTCTTCCTGAATTTCCTGCTCCATAGTTATAACTGATAATCGGTTGTGCTCCCTGCCCCAGTCCCTGAAGTGGAAGCATTGCAAACTGCATTACACTGGTTAAAATCGTCATTGCTCCTACTGCAATATCCCCTCCATATTTCTGAAGGGAAGAATTAAAGCACACTGAAATAACACTTTCACTTGCCTGCATAACAAAAGTAGATGCTCCCAAGGCAAGACAAGGTAAAATAAAACGTGGAATGAGGATTAAATTCTTTTTCCTGATTTTGAGAAATGTTTTCTTGCCACATAAAAATGAGACGACCCATATACAAGAAAGCCCCTGGGAAATTATAGTAGCTAGTGCCGCACCTCTGACGTCCATATGAAATCCAAAAATAAAAATCGGATCAAGAATAATGTTTGTCACAGCTCCGATTACAACAGACAACATCCCAATCTTTGCAAATCCCTGTGCTGTAATAAAAGCATTCATACCAAGCGTCAGTTCCACAAAAATGGTTCCCAGAGCATAGATATTCATATAGTTTACAGCATACTCAATTGTATTTTCACTGGCTCCGAAAGCCATAAGCAAATCCCGGTTCCATATAGATAATATCACAGTCAAAATAAGGGAAATAATAATTTGAACAACAAAACAGTTCCCCAAAGTTTTCTCTGCCGAGTCATTGTCTTTCTTCCCCATGAAAATGGATGCTCTCGGTGCTCCTCCGTATCCAACCAGTGCAGCAAAAGCTGATACAATCATAATAAGCGGCATACATACCCCTACCCCGGTAAGTGCTGTTGCTCCAATCTCCGGAATATGTCCGATATAAATTCGGTCTACAATATTATATAACATATTAATAAGTTGCGCGATGACAGTAGGTACCGCCAGGCGAAACAAAAGATTTCCTATAGGATCTTTTCCAAGGAATTCCTTACCTGATGCCGCCTGTACATTTTCTCTATGATTCATTGTCTCTCATCCTTTCTGTAACTTTCTCAATATTTTTCAGCAGTTTTCTTTTAAACTGCTCATATTCTTCCAGCTCATTATCTGTAAATCCTTCCAGTACAGTATTCCAAAATTCTTCCTGTACAGACTCAATATCTTTTCGCACAGACTGTGCTTCCGGTCGCAGACATAAATGCTGTTTCCGTCGATCTGTCTTATCCGGAATTTTCTCTAACATAGATTTGCGGATCAACGAATCTACTGCTTTGGAAACAGCCCCTTTAGAAAGTCCTCTGAATTCAACAATATCTGCCGCTGTATCCTTTCCAGGATTATTGTGGAGAAATCCGATCACATCTGCCTCTGTACCAGTCAACTGATGTCCCGCACATACTTTTCGAAGCATCTTCTCATATAATCTGAGCACTCTTCGAATTCCCATCCAAGTCTCTGTATTCTTTCTCATAAATTTCTTCCTTTCATGAAGTCAATCTTAGTTTCCTTGTGAATTGTTTCCTCGTAAACTATATTATAGTTCTCCCAGTATATTTATCAAGTATTATCACAAAAAAAACACAATTGAATATTTCATATAAAAATCAGGGAAGAGCGAAATTCTCTTCCCTGATCATATGAATCACTAAGCTAACATAAACTTTTTCTTTTTAAAATCATCCTATTACTATTCGTAAGAGTCCTAAAGCCAACAGATGCAACGGATAAAACCAATAAAAAAACCACTGTGAAAATTTTTGTCCCTTTTGGATTCTCTTCCCATTATATAAACAAGTAATGGCAAAAGCTGAAAGTGCCCCTCCTGCCATACTGCCCACTGCATATAACAGCCCCTGAGACACATGAAATAAGCCAAGCAAAACAACGGAAACGATAAAAGCTATTTTTGTTTCTTTTTCAAGTCCATAGCCCCACCAAAACAAAACTGTAAATCCAGGTGCCAGAAATGCCCAGTCACAGACAAATGATAATCCAAAGAGTCCTCCAATTGCCAATACAAGAATAATTTCGTTCGAAACTTTTTCAAAAGCCAGAAGAATAAAAAAACAAATAAGAAGACAAAACATCATATTTAGATTAGCTGTACTTCCTGGAATCCTTTTCACTATCACAAAGTAATATGGAATCTCTGAAATAACACCAAACACAAACAATCTACGTGCATAGCTCTTTCTTGATCTGGTACAATAGAATCCTTCTACAAGAAAATAACACATAGTAATTGCCGTAAAATACCCGATATTATCAAATATCTTTGCTGCCAGACTGTTCTGATCCATCCAAATCAAAGAAAAATGATTCAAAAACATTGCAAATGCAGCTATATATTTTATGACATCCCTGTTTAAAACTCTATAATTTACTTTTTTCCTGGCTTCCATTGTATTGTTTCTTTATCTTTCTCAGTAATTTCTCGAATCACTTTACATGGATTGCCTACAGCTACAGAGTTATCCGGGATATCTTTTACAACCACGCTTCCTCCGCCAATTACCACATTGTTTCCGATTGTTACACCAGGCATAACCTGTACCCCAGCACCAATCCAGACATTATTTCCCACCGTAATCGGGTAAGCGTATTCCAGCCCCTTATTTCTCCTTTCGCTGTCTATTGGATGTCCGGCAGTATGAAATCCACAGTTAGGTGCAACAAAAACATAATCCCCAAAAGTTACTTTTCCTCCATCCAATATTACCATATTATGATTGGCAAAAAAATTTTTCCCTATTTTTATATTATAACCATAATCGCACCAAAACGGAGGAACAATACAGAAATTTTCGCCAATTTCTCCAATCAGATTCTTTATAATTTCCTGTTGTTTTTTTTCATCAGATGGTCGTGTCTGATTAAATTCAAAACACAAATCTTTTGCCTTAAATCTTTCAGCAAGCAAAACTTCATCATTATTTGCATCGTATATCATCTTGTTAAGCATTTTCTCTTTTTCTGTCATAGCTTTTTAACTTTCCTTTGCTCCTTTTTATCATTTGAGCTTCATTATACTTGAATTTTTCTGCTATGTACAGAAAAAAAGAGTCTTGATATGCTATCCTTTCACAGATCCCTTCATCATTCCGGATATCAGATATTTACGGAATATCAAAGCTGCCAAAGCCGGTGGAATCAGCGCAATCATTCCCGATGCTGCCACAAGTCCATACTGTATGGTATCTTTTGTCACAAATTCCGATACTACAATAGCAAGCGGTTTCGTTTCCATGGACGAAGCCAAAATCAGTGGAATCTGGAACTGACTCCACGTATTCAAAAACATAATCAGAGAAACGGATAATATAATCGGAGCGGACAAAGGAAGAATAATCCGAAAAAAAATAGCACTTTTCCCGCATCCGTCTATCAGAGCTGCTTCCTCCAATTCTTTTGGAATAGTCGCAAAATAATTGGAAATCAACCATACAGCAAGTGGCAGATATGAACTGACATAAACTAAGGAAAGCCAAAAAATACGATCCAGAATTTCTGCCGATGCAAACATACGGTATAAAGGAATAATCGTAGCCATTACTGGAATCACCATTGTGATTAAAAGAATATTTTTTATTACTTTTCTCCCTCTAAACTGCATTCTTGCCAGTGCATAAGCACTCATCAGAGCTGCTGGAATTCCTATAACCAATGTAATGACTGTAGCTTTTAAAGAATTAAACATACCTGTAAAAAACCTGCTTCCTCTTTGTCCGCCTGAAAACAGTTCCCTGTAGTTGTCCCATATAATATGATCCGGCAGAAGCTTTCCGTTCGGCGAAAACATAGCATAATCCGGAGTCACAGATAAAATAAATGTCCAGACGAATGGACCTACTGTAAAGACCAGAAATAAAATAAGTGCAAGAATATAACCACTTTTCTTCAAATATCTCATTAGTACTCTACCTCCCTATTCAGGCTTTTAAGATAGAATATACCAAGAATTAAGGCGAACAGCATAACAATATATGTCATTGCACTTCCTTTACCAAAATTCAGGAAATTGAAAGTAGTTAAATAACTTTCCATCAAAATATTTTTTCCAAGGTCACTATATCCGGAAAGAGCTACAATTTCATCAAACACATTAATTGCTGTCACAGAGGTTGATGTCACTCCCACTGCTATAAACGGAAGCATAAGCGGCATAGTAATATGCCAGAATATTTTTCTCTTTGTGCCCCCATCTATTTTTGCTGCCTCATAAAGATCTTCCGGAATGGATTGTCGTCCTGATAAGCAAACTAATGCCATAAAAGGCACACTTCTCCATACAACTACTATAGATAAAACAATTAAAAGTGTCCACCTGGAACTCAAAAATTCGATTGGAGTATCTATCAGTCCTATGCTAATTAAAAGCTTATTTAAAAATCCATACCCGGAAAAAAAGACAAACCTCCACAAAATTCCATTCACAAAAGGTGGAAGCGCCCATGGAAGAACAGAAAGCGCTAAAAGCACTCCTGAACACTTCACCTTAATGTTTAAAAATGCGGCAACCAACCATCCAAAAACTGTTGTAAAGACAACAACAAACACTAAAATAAAAATTGTGTTTTGCATACTGTACCAAAACGAATCGGATTGAATGATATCCTTATAATTTTTAAATCCAATAAAATGAATATCTCCAGGAGCTGTCAGTTTCCACTTTTTAAGACTGTATGAAAATGTTGTAATGATAGGGTAAAACACTAACACACCCATGATTAAAATCATGGGTGTAAGTAGCAAATAAGGAAATAATTTCTTTTTCATTTTTTCTTCCTAATTATTCATTTAAAAGTTCTTCCAGTGCACCAGACATTTCTGCATATGCTTCCTCCGCAGTCAGTTCTCCAAGCGCCATCTTATTGATTGCATTATACATTGCACTGCTCATTTCGGCGTAGTAGGCAGGTACACCGTTCGGGAATGGTGAGGAAACTAATTTTGCCTGTTCCAGCATTGCTCCTGAGTTCTGAATACTTCCATCATTGATCAGCTCTTCCAGAACTGAATTTCGGGTTGGAATTGCACTATTTGTCTCATTTAACTGTTTCTGCATATCTGCAGATGTATACCACTCAACAAATGTCTTGGCTGCCTCTTTATTTTCTGACAGACTGTTTACACCGATAGCTTCCGGCAATGGCATTGTCTGTGTTGCTTTTCCATCTTTACCAGGAACAAGAATCGGGCTGATCTGTCCTACAACACTGCAAAGTTCTTCATTCTGACTTCTTGATACAAAAGATGTCGGTCCGGTCAAAAAGCTTGCAGTTCCTCCACAGATTCTCATATAAGCATCCATTCCTGATGATGTTTTATCTTCAGGTGCTACCAGTTCTTCATTAATCAGAGTCTCCATATATTTTAAAGCTTCCATAACGGACTCTTCGTTAAAAGTACCATCCTCGTTCCATACCACTCCATTCATAGTATAAGCAAGCCACATCAGACAGGTAGAAGTCTTTTCTTCTGCATTCAGGGCAATTGCAAACGGATAATCAACGGTACCTGTTGACTTTAACTGACGGCAGGCTTCCAACACATCATCCCATGTTTGAGGCTCTTCTGTAATTCCTGCGGCCTTAAACTGTTCTGTATTGTAATATGCCAAACGGTAATCATTTGCATACGGCATAGCAAGAACCTTATCATCAATGGTAAATGTTTCAATTGTAGGCATATCCTCTTTGTCTTCTTCTGATACTTCTAATGGTTCCAGCCAGTCAGCAGCATAAAACTCTCCAACCCATGACCAGTCTACCTCCACGACATCAGCAACACATTTATTGGCGGCCGCTCCTGGCGCGAGCTTTTCACGAATATCATCCCAGCCTACCTCTGAAATTTCCACTTCAATTCCTGTTTCCTCAGTAAATGCAGCTAACTGCTCATCTGTCGGAACTGCCCAATCAGGAGCCATAAAGGTAATCTTTTCATTTCCGCCTTCCTCTGATGATTCCCCTTTATCTTCTGTCTCACTTCCACATCCTGCAACAAGTGCCATACACATAGAAGCTGTAAGCAATATGCTGATCCATTTTCTCTTCATAATATTCCTCCTTTATACGCTGTTTAAGCATGTTTATTATATCAACACCTATTTTTTTATACAAATTGATTCTATCTATATGCTTCTATGTATTATAGATTTTTTCTATCTATCATAAAATAAAAGATAAAAGTGAAATATAAAAAAGCACCTGACAAAGTAGGCCGCCAAGTGCTTTACGTACTTAAAAGCTATTTTAAATATTCTTTAAAAAAGGTGTCAAGCTTATCAAACGGAATCATATCCTTTCCACCGCCATCATAGAGATCCGTATGAACAGCCTGTGGAATAATAAGTAGCTCCTTATTATCATCATATGAATTATTCTGTATCATATCTGCATATGCATCCCGACTAAAGTAACAGGAATGAGCTTTCTCCCCATGTATCATCAACACAGCACTCCGTATTTCATTACTATACATGAGAATCGGCTGATTCATAAAAGACATACACCCAACTATATTCCACCCATTATTAGAGTTAAGAGATCTTTCATGGTATCCCCGCTTTGTTTTATAGTAATCATAATAATCTTTTACAAAAAATGGTGCATCCTCTGGAAGGGGATCCATAACCCCACCACCTAAAGAATAAGTTCCATTCTCATAATCTGCCAGGCGCTGCGCATTTAACGTCTTTTTCTTTTCATAACGTGCTTCTTCTGAATCCTCTGAATCAAAATATCCCTTCGCATTCACACGAGCCATATCATACATTGTAGAAGTAACTGTTGCTTTGATCCTTGTATCAAGAGCCGCCGCATTCAGTGCCATTCCGCCCCATCCACAAATACCAATAATACCGATTCTTTCAGGATCTACCTTTTCATGTAAAGACAAAAAATCTACTGCTGCTTGAAAATCTTCTGTGTTAATATCTGGCGAAGCCATATAACGTGGCTCGCCTCCACTCTCTCCTGTAAAAGAAGGATCAAAAGCCATAGCTAAAAACCCTTTTTCCGCCATCGTCTGAGCATATAATCCCGATGCCTGTTCTTTTACCGCGCCAAAAGGACCACATACTGCAATTGCTGCAAGTTTTCCTTTCGCTTCTTTTGGAATATATAAATCTGCTACAAGCGTAATGCCATACCGATTATGGAACATTACTTTACTATGTTCTACCTTATCACTTTTGGGGAAAACTTTATCCCATTCCTGTACCAATTTCAATTCTTCCATGTTGTAACCATCCTTTCATAATTACCGATATAAAAAAGAAGTTATTTTTTTAGATTTGTTTTATTATAAATCCAGATTTTCTTTTTCTGCTAATAGTTATAATTTATTTCATGTTATTCTTTTTTTTCATTTCACGTAGTATAATAGTATCATAAATATCATTTATGAAAGGAAATTCAAATGGAGCTTCGTACACTTCGCTATTTTATGGAGATTGCCAAAGAGGAAAATATGACCAGGGCAGCAGAAATCCTTCATGTCACACAGCCCACTCTTTCAAAGCAGATGCAGGCACTAGAAAAAGAACTGGGGAAAAAACTTTTCATCAGACACAGTTTCTCTATTGAACTTACAGAGGAAGGCATGCTCCTCCGACGCCGAGCGGAAGATCTGCTGTCTATGACAGATAAAATTCTGGAAGAATTTTCTGCGATGGACGATACAATTGGTGGAAATATTTATTTCGGATGCGCTGAATCTTATCAGATTCGTTATCTGGCACGTGTGATCAGTCACTTCAAGCAGCAATATCCTGATTTTCATTATCATATTACCAGTGGCGATACAGAACAGGTAACAGAAAAACTAGATAAGGGAATCCTTGATTTTGCAGTAATTGTTGAGGAACCGGATTGTGAAAAATACAATGTTTTGAAAATGCCCGGCGGAGATCGTTGGGGCGTCGTCATGCCATCTGACAGCCCTCTTGCATGTAAAAAACACATTACCTTTGATGATCTGAAGGGACTGCCTCTCTTTTGTTCCGAACAGAGCTGGCGGGCGGATCTTCCCAGATGGTGTCAAAATCGTATGGATGAATTGTGTCTGGAAGGCTCTTTTCGCCTTGCCTATAATGGGTCTGTTTTCGCACGCGAAGGACTCGGCTATCTTCTGACCTTTGATCATCTGATTGATACAAGCGAAAAAAGCGGCCTGACATTCCGACCGCTTTTCCCTGCTTTAGAAACCAAGATGTACATTATCTGGAAAAAACAACAGCTATTCACTCCAATTGCAGAACGATTTATCAAGGAATTAAAGACCGCCATACTGAATCTTTAACCTTGCCTGTCAAATCCTCATTTCTTTTTATCTATAGGATTTCCTGAAATGAGAGAGTTTATAAAAAGGATTGTCTCCCGTACGTTGAAACTAATTATGGCAGATCAATATCTATGGTTGTCTGTTCCAGTTCCGTTTTCACCTGCTCCTGTTTCTTTTCAAGATCATTCTTCATTTTTTCCAGTTGTTTCAGTACACCTTGCAATTGGCTGCATGTCTGTTCCGCCCTTTCTTTCCCATTCTTGATCTTATCATAAACCATCCAGTCTACAAAAAATCCATCAAAAAAATAATCAGCAAGATGAAGAAAATCTCCAATCTCTACATCAATGTTCCCTGATATGCCTTTCGTCACATCTGCCAACTCTGTTCGGAATCGACGAAGTTTCAATTGAAGAGCCTTCACATTCGACTGCACTACATCCAGATGACTATATTTAATAACATCAGATATCAAATCACCGCCTGCCATATCTATAATACTCCAGGTCTTTGCCTGACTCATATCTTTCAATACATCCCTGCCTATTTGCAATGCCTGTTCTCCCACGCTTAACGCTTCTTTCACCTCTTTCTCCTGGTGTTGAAGAAATTCTAAGCGTTCCTCCAGCTGTAGAATTTTATGAGCCTGCAGAATCCCGGATTCTTTAATTAATTCTGTCTTTCTGGCTAACGCTGCCCCATATTCTGCATCACAGTTTTCTATTTCCAGAAGTCTGCTCTGATAACATTTGATATCCTGCTTTACCGCTTCCAGTGAAGCTTCAGACGTATCATATTTAATTGCCGCTGCTCGGGCTTCCTCTTCCTCTTTTGTCAATTTTTGTTCGAATTTACCAATTGTCCTATAAAAGAAAGCCGTAAGGCTACTTGCATTTAAATGTTCTACATCTTCTTGCTCTTCCTGCATCACTTTTTTGAGTTCTGCCGTCTTTTTCTCCAGTTCTTCCTTCTGCCTCCAGAGATCCAAAAGCATGGTTTCCAATTTTTTCTTTTCCATTACCTCTGACTGTAATCGATGGAGTGTCATATCAAACCAATCATTCATATTTCTTCTCCTTATAAATCAGACAGCAGGTGTTCCCACTTCAATCAAATTTCCATCTAAATCATAAAAACGAACCACTTTCTGTCCCCAGCTTTGGGTCATGAGCTTGTTGACATATTTGACAGATGGATACAGCTTTTCAAGTTTTTGAACAAATGCTTCAATATCTCGCTCCTCAAAATACAATTCACAGGCATTACTCTCCTGTATAATCTCTTTTCCAAGAAATTTTTTCCATATTTTTTCATCCTGAAGTACGAGTCCTTCTGTTAAAATCATATTTCCGTCCTGATCAAGCACCATATCCAGACCAAATAAATCATGATAAAACTTCCTTGCCTTTTCCACATCTCTAACAACAATCAATATGTTTCGTAACTTCATGGCTTCACCTCTCCATCTTCTCCTCTTGCAATTTCTATATACTTCTTCAATCCGTTCTCATATTTCTTTGGATATACCACGCCAAGCCTTTCCGCCATAGAGACTCCAATTTCATGAAAGAGATGGCAGGAAATTCGAATTGTCTGCCAGAAATGTTCATAATGACTGTCAGGAAATGTCTGCAAATATAACAAATACACTTCCTCCGGAAGATACTTTTTAAAATATTTATTCTGCTTTCCACTTGAAATAGAGTAATCGTTATTGCTGCCGATATACCATCTCAACATAGTTTCCAACATCTGATGGGCCTGTGTATAATATGTAAACATTGCAAATGGAAGTTCATCCCGCAAAATTCCTTTGACAACATCGGTAAGAGACCAGAAAAACTCATTGCAGCATCCCATAAATTTTGTCTCTGTTGGTTTCTGAATATAAAAATCTTCATCCGTCGGAGGCGGCATCTTGGGAAGACATCCAACTTTATCTAAAAGTGGCAGGAAAAGTTTATTCCTGCTATTCCCCTCTCTCATCGCTTCTACGGTCTCAACACCAATATCAATACGATTTCCATCCTCAAACAACAAAAGCCAAGAATACATTTTGTCATAATGACTTCTTAATCCAAAGCGTTCCCCATATCCAAAATCATCTTTTTGCTCCTGTTTCAAAATAATTTTTCCGAAGAGATTCATCCATGACAAATCTTTTTGAAAACTTTCCGTCTCTTTTACAACATACATAATATCATAATCCTGATAAATATCCTTCGGAACATTTGGATTGGCCCTTGAACCCTTCAGATAGGCTGCTAATATACGATCATCAGACTTTGCCGTCTCTATAATGACACCAAACATTTCTTCCTCTGTACGCATTTTATCTCCTAATTCTAAATCTTTGAAAAAGACAAATTTTCTTACTTATGATATGGTTCTCCATTTATAATCCGAAATCCTCTGTATATCTGTTCCAGTAAAACAACTCTCATAAGCTGATGTGGAAAAGTCATTCTTGAAAAACTCAGAGCAAAATCCGAACGATTCATGACAGCTTTTCCCAGACCGATTGAACCGCCAATGACAAAAGCAAGATTACTTTTCCCTTGGATGCCAAGAGTCTCTATTTTTTCGGCCAGTTCTTCTGAAGTCACCATCTTACCTTGAATTTCTAAAGTTATGACATACATGTCATCTTTTATGTTTTTTAAAATCCTCTCACCTTCTCTGGCACGTATTCCTTCTTCAACATTCTCACTGGCCTGATCTGGTGTTTTTTCGTCAGCTACTTCTATTATTTCCAAACGACAGTATTTACTCAGCCGCTTGGAATATTCTGCAATAGCATCTTTCAAATATTTTTCTTTTATTTTTCCAACAGATATAACTGTTATTTTCATCTGTTTTCTCCTTTAACTATTCGGCATCTATATTTACACTCCGAAAGTCTGATATAAAGTCGGACAATTTCATAGACATAAAGAGAGAAAAAACAGGAAGATCTTTCAAGAGACCTTCCTGCATGATTCCATCTTGTCTATTTCTGTGACAGCAGCTCATGTATTCCCTTCGCGCCTGCTTTTCCTGCTCCCATAGCAAGGATAACTGTTGCTGCTCCTGTCACAGCATCTCCACCGGCAAATACACACGCCTTTGAAGTCTGTCCGTTTTCTTCTTCTGCAACAATGCATTTTCTTCGATTTGTTTCCAAACCTTTCGTTGTAGAGGCAATCAGCGGATTTGGAGATGTACCAAGTGACATAATTACTGTATCTACTTCTATTTCATATTCTGATCCTGGAATTTCTACCGGACGGCGTCTGCCTGATGCATCCGGCTCTCCTAATTCCATCTTAATTACCTTCATTCCTTTAACCCATCCATTTTCATCCACAAGGATCTCTTTTGGATTCGTTAAAAGATCAAAAATAACTCCTTCTTCTTTTGCATGATGAACTTCTTCTACTCTGGCTGGCAGCTCTGCTTCACTTCTACGATAAACAATATGTACTTCTGCACCAAGACGAAGGGCTGTTCTTGCTGCATCCATCGCTACATTTCCGCCTCCGATAACAGCTACTTTCTTACCTGCAGCAATCGGCGTATCATAGGAATCATCAAACGCTTTCATCAAATTACTTCTTGTTAAGTATTCATTTGCAGAGAATACTCCGTTTGCGGTTTCTCCCGGAATTCCCATAAACATTGGAAGCCCTGCTCCTGAGCCAATAAATACAGCCTCAAAATTTTCTTCTTCCATTAACTGATCAATCGTAGTTGATTTCCCGATTACAACATTGGTCTCAAATTTAACACCAAGCTCTTTTACTTTTTCTATTTCTTTTTTTACAACTTTTTCCTTTGGAAGACGGAATTCTGGAATACCGTATACTAAAACTCCTCCAAGTTCATGAAGTGCTTCAAATACTGTTACCTCATATCCCAATTTTGCCAGATCCCCTGCACAAGTAAGACCGGACGGACCGGATCCGATAACTGCCACCTTGTGACCATTCATTTTTTCCGCTTTTTTAGGTTTAATATCATTTTCCAAAGCATAATCTGCAACAAATCTTTCCAATTTACCGATGGAAACCGGCTCTCCTTTAATTCCCCGGATACATTTGCATTCACACTGTGATTCCTGTGGGCATACGCGTCCGCAAATGGCCGGAAGCGCAGAAGATTCTCCAATCACTTCATATGCTCCCTCAATATCCCCTTCTTTCACTTTTGAAATAAATCCCGGAATATTGATGGAAACCGGACATCCCTGAATACATTTTGCATTCTTACAATTCAGACAACGTGCCGCTTCTTCCATTGCTTCCTCTTTATTATATCCATAACATACTTCTTCAAAATTTGTTGCTCTTACCTTCGCATCCTGTTCTCTGACAGGAACTCTTTTTAACATATCAGCCATTAGTCCTCACCTCCGCAGTGGCCACATCCACCATGGTGGGTATCGCCTTCCTGTAATTTAAGTAATGCTCTTCCTTCCTGTGTCTTATACATCTGCTGTCTCTTCATCGCCTCATCAAAATTAACCAGATGTCCATCAAACTCTGGTCCATCAACACAGGCAAATTTAATTTCATCTCCCACATGAAGCCGGCATGCTCCGCACATTCCAGTTCCGTCTACCATAATTGGATTCATACTTACAATTGTAGGTATTTCCAGTTTCTTTGTAAGAAGACAGACAAATTTCATCATAATCATAGGCCCGATAGCCACACAAACATCGTATTTTTTCCCTTCATTCACCAGTTTCTCCACCATAGTGGTTACCATACCAGAATGTCCATAGGATCCATCATCTGTACAGGGATAGTAATTTCCGGCAACTGATTTCATCTCATCTTCAAGAATCAGCATATCTTTTGTCTTCGATCCCACAATAACATCCGCATCAATTCCATGTTCTTTCAACCATTTCACCTGTGGATATACCGGTGCTGCTCCTACACCGCCTGCAACAAAAAGCATCTTTTTGTTTTTGAGAGAATCCAGATCTTCCTGAACAAACTCAGACGGGCATCCAAGCGGTCCCGTAAAATCCCGGAATGCATCTCCTTCTTTTAAATTAGTCATCTTCTCTGTTGAAGCTCCAACTGCCTGAAATACAATTGTAATTGTACCTGCTTCTCTGTCATAATCACAAATAGTAAGAGGAATTCTTTCCCCTTTCTCGTCTATTTTTACAATTACAAACTGACCGGGCTCACAGTGTCTTGCAACACGAGGTGCTTCCACGTCCATAAGATAAATCTTATCAGCCAGTTTTTTGGCTTTTACTATCTTGTACATCTTGCTTCCTCCTAATTTTTATGCATACTAGTTCTCATACTTATTTTATAATAATGCAATTATAAACAAATATCAATATTTTCCCTAAATTTACAGAAGATAATACTTTCTGATAAATTTTAGATAGCTTTTATAGACATGGCTATATCATATGTCAAAATATAAGGCAGGTACTAATACAGCGCCTGCCTCATTTTTTGATTTATCCTAAAAATCAACCTCTGTTCCGTAATATGTACATATGAACAATTTCTCCATTGCAGCCGGATCAATAGGACGCGGATTTGATCCTGTACATGCATCACCTACTGCCAGTTCTGCGATTTTTGCCACTTTTTCCTTAAATTCATTTTCATCAATTCCAAAATCCTTTAATGTTTTTGGAATATTCAGTTTTACATTAAACTCGTCGATTTTTGCACAGAGGCTATTGATAAGTGCTTTTTCAGAAGCTCCATCCAATCCCATACGCCGTGCAATTTCTGCATACCGTTTTGCAGCAACCGGATCTTTTGCATTGTACTTAATTACATATGGTAAATAAATTGCATTGGCACATCCGTGAGGAATATGACCTGTTGAAAATGCTGCTCCTGTTTTATGTGCCATTGAATGAACAATACCAAGCAATGCATTGGAAAATGCCATACCTGCCAGACACTGTGCATAATGCATCTGTTCTCTTGCTTCCATGTTACAGTTATAAGATGCCGGCAAATAATCCAATACCATTTCAATTGCCTGTAGAGCTAACGGATCTGTAAAAGGTCCATTCAATGTAGATACATATGCTTCAATTGCATGAGTCAAAGCATCCATTCCCGTATATGCAACCTGTTTTACAGGAAGTCCTGCCACAAGATCCGGATCTACAATAGCAACATCTGGTGTAATATTAAAATCTGCAAGTGGATACTTCACACCTGTCTGATAATTTGTAATAACAGAAAAAGCGGTTACTTCTGTAGCTGTTCCTGAAGTGGAAGGAATTGCTGCAAATTTTGCTTTCTGACGAAGTTCTGGAAAATTGAAAGGAATACACAAATCTTCAAACGAAGTATCTGGATATTCATAAAATGCCCACATTGCTTTTGCTGCATCAATAGGAGATCCTCCACCCATTGCAACGATCCAGTCAGGTTGAAACTCTCTCATTGCTTCGGCGCCTTTCATTACGGTTTCTACAGATGGATCGGGTTCAACTCCTTCAAACACCTTCACATCCATTCCTGCTTCCTTCAGGTAATTTACTGCTTTGTCCAGAAATCCCTGACGTTTCATAGAACCTCCGCCTACAACAAGGATCGCCTTTTTCCCCTTCAGGTTTTTCAACTCTTCCAGGCTTCCTTTTCCGTGATAAATGTCTCTTGGTAAACAAAATCTGCTCATGTTTCGCATCTCCTTTAAGATTGATAAAAAATTATTATGTATGTTAATTATTTATCAATATTATAATACGCTATCTGCGGACATGCAATAGTATTTTTTAAAAATTAATAAGTCAACTCATAATTTCTCGTTGTTACTGCTGTCAATCTTCCTTTTCCATTGACAAGTACAGCTTTGAAAATCGTACTTCCCTGGGGCATATCAATTGGACCTGTATACAACGTAGAATTTTCTGTAGGATTGCTTTTATCCATTGTATAATATGCCGTGTATCCATCAGGAACCTGAATTACAATTTGTGTGGGCTGATCATACTGCCCTGTTGAGGGCGAAACTGCGGGTGCATCTTCAATTGGTAATTCAACTGTATACTCTTTTGTCTCTGCAAGACTCGGAATTCCTTTTTTATTTACTGAAATTGCCGATATTGTTGTTGTCCCTTCTGATATCTGGATTGGCTCACTGTATTTCGTACTGGATGTTGTTGGTTCTGTTCCATCCGTTGTGTAATAAATTGCTTCTCCATCCGACTCAAGCGTTAATTGCTGAACATCTTCAAACACTTCTGAATCATCAAGACTGAAGGTCGGGACATTCGAAATATACTCACTTAATTCTTCCCTCACGCTGTCCTTTGCATCCTCCAAAATTACAGATACCTCTTGCGGTTGATCCGTATCAATATAAAATTGGATACATGCTTCATAAATAACGGACGCTGAAGAATAGGTTTCGATTGCGTCCAGGAACATCTCCTCTGCTGTATCTTGCTCATCCTGTGCCAGATATACATCTGCAAGCCCGCTGTAAGCTTCAGAACGTTCCGGCGATTTATTAATCGCTTTTTTGTAATACTTTTCTGCTGCATCATAATTTTTTTCTGCTGCAGCCTTTTCCCCTTTTCGTATCTGACCAGCATAAGAATTTTGGTACAAAAAGAAAATCCCTGTTCCTATTGCAATGATTAAAATCAGAAGGAGAAAAATAATCTTTCTTCTGAGCTTTCTTTTTTTAGCTCTTCTTTTCTCGGCCTGGCGTCTCCTCCGCTCCTGTTCTGGAGTGACTGCAGCCTTTCTGTTTCTCTTTCCGGTTGTTGTATGATACGTAGATCCTTTTACTGCATTCTTTTCTCTTGATCCAGAGCCAGGTCTTCTCCTTTTTAAATCAGTAGTATGATATTCTTCATAATCATAATCGTCCAAAGGACGTTCGCCGCCATCTATAGATCCCTTTACTTGAGCGGCAAGTACATCATCCAACGGATTATAGTCCGGCACAATTTGTACTTCTTCCCCACAATTCGGGCAATACAACTCCCCCACCGGAATTTTGTATCCGCAGTATCTGCATTTCATCGTCTGATACCCCCTGTTAATTTATTCCAAAGTACACCAACAAGGCAGACATTCTCCCCTTGTCTGCCAAGATGTACATCATATTGTTTCTGATAACTGTTTGTTGGTATTTGTATTTTTATTCTGTCTGCCATTCGGGGCATATTCTTCTCTCCTTAGAACAGTCCTGTGATATTCCCCTCATCTGATACATCGATTCCATTTGCAGCAGGTACTTTTGGAAGTCCCGGCATTGTCATAATTGCTCCTGTAAGAGCAACAACAAATCCTGCCCCCGCACTTACATATACTTCACGGATATGTATATCGAAGTCTGTCGGTCTGCCCAGCTTTGCTGCATCGTCTGACAATGAATACTGATTTTTAGCCATACAAATTGGAAGAGTTCCAAATCCCATATTTTCGATCTTTGCAAGCTGCTTTTCAGCGGCTGGCTCGTAAAGAACGCCTCTAGCGCCATAGATTTCTTTGGCAATTGTCTCAATTTTCTCTTTCAAAGACAGGTCGTCTCCATATAACGGATGAAAATGACTCTCTTTATTTTCTAAAGTATGCAATACTTTCTCTGCCAGTTCAATACCACCATCTCCACCTTTCTCCCAAACTTCGGAGAGGGCGAATTCACATCCGCGTTCTTCACAGAAATGGCGGATAAATTCATTTTCTGTCTCAGTATCTGTCACAAAGGAATTGAGCGTCACGATGACAGGAACATCGTATTTTTGAATATTTTCAATATGTTTCTCAAGATTTACAATTCCTTTTGCAAGAGCTTCCAGATTTTCCTCTGCAAGCTTATCCTTTGCAACTCCTCCATTATACTTCAAAGCCCTTACAGTTGCAACTAAAACTACTGCATCTGGAGAAAGACCTGCTTTCCGGCATTTGATATCCATAAACTTTTCAGCTCCCAGATCTGCTCCAAATCCCGCCTCTGTAATTGTGATATCGCTTAGTTTCAAAGCCATCTTTGTAGCTCGTACACTATTACATCCATGAGCAATATTTGCGAAAGGACCTCCGTGCACCAAAGCCGGTGTATGTTCCAATGTCTGAATCAGGTTTGGCTTAATAGCATCTTTTAAAAGAGCTGTCATAGCTCCTGTAGCGTGAAGGTCATCTGCGGTAACAGGATCTCCTTTGAAATTATAAGCTACTATAATCTGTCCAAGCCTTTTCTTCAGATCAAAAATATCATCGGCAAGGCACAAAATTGCCATAATTTCAGATGCAACAGTAATAACAAAGTGATCTTCTCTTACCATTCCGTCCACTTTTCTTCCCAGTCCAACCACAATATTTCTAAGAGATCTGTCATTCATGTCCAGACAACGTTTCCAAACAACCTGTCTTGGATCAATACCAAGTTCATTTCCCTGCTGAATATGATTGTCCAGAAGAGCTGCCAAAAGATTATTCGCAGATGTGATTGCATGAAAATCTCCTGTAAAATGCAGATTCAGATCCTCCATTGGCACAACCTGTGCATAACCGCCGCCTGCGGCGCCGCCCTTTATTCCAAAACATGGTCCAAGAGATGGCTCTCGAAGCGCGATTAGCGCTTTCTTTCCAAGCTTTGCCATTGCTTGCCCAAGGCCCACTGTAGTTGTTGTTTTTCCTTCTCCTGCCGGTGTAGGATTAATTGCTGTTACAAGAACCAGTTTTCCATCTTTTCTATCTTTTATTTTATCCCACAGCTCATCTGACAATTTTGCCTTATACTTTCCATAAAATTCCAGGTCATCCTCCTGAATTCCTATTGATGCAGCCACCTCTTTAATTGGAGCCATCTTCGCTTCCTGCGCAATCTGAATATCTGTTTTCATTTCCCTTCACGTCCTTTCTATCGTTCTTTATATGTATTCATCAATGAATTGCTCAAATTCTTCCATTGACATTAATACCTTTCTCGGTTTCGTACCTTCTTCCGCTCCGACCACACCAGCTTCACAGAGCTGATCCATAATACGGGCAGCCCGGTTAAATCCAATTTTAAATGCTCGCTGAAGCATACCAATGGATGCTTTTTCCTTTTCAATAATCAGTTTTCCTGCCTCTACAAAATGAACATCTCTGTCTTCTCCCTCGGCTGCTCCAGATAGCGCTCCTCCTGCTGATACTCCGGCTGCATTAGAATTCACATGTGTCACAACCTCTTCATTGTAAGCTGCTTCTCCATTTTGTTTTTTCAAATATTCTACCACATTTTGAACCTCTTTGTCAGAGACAAAGGCTCCCTGCACCCTGGCTGGCTTCTGATATCCAGACGGATAAAATAACATATCCCCTTTTCCCAGAAGCTTCTCGGCACCATTCATGTCAATAATTGTACGGGAATCTACCCCTGATGAAACTGAAAAAGCAATTCTGGATGGCATATTTGCCTTAATCAATCCGGTAATAACATTAACCGAAGGTCTTTGTGTTGCAAGAACAAGATGAATTCCTGCTGCTCTTGCAAGCTGTGCCAGACGGCAGATTGCCTCTTCCACTTCTCCTGGAGCCACCATCATAAGATCTGCAAGCTCGTCCACAATAATAACGATCTGAGGCATTTTCTTTGGAATATCCTCATCTTCCGAATGTCTGGCCTTTTCAGCTGCTTCCACTTTTTCATTGAATCCTTTCAAATCTCGCACATTATATTGTGCAAATAACTGATAGCGCTTTGTCATTTCCGCCACAGCCCAGTTAAGAGCTCCTGCTGCTTTCTTTGGATCTGTCACAACCGGAATCATCAAATGCGGAATTCCATTATATACACTTAGCTCCACCACCTTAGGATCCACCATAATCAATTTCACTTCATCTGGTGTAGCTTTGTATAAAATGCTCATAATGAGTGTATTAATACATACCGACTTACCGGAGCCTGTAGCTCCTGCCACCAGAAGATGGGGCATTTTTGCAATATCTGTTATAACTACCTTGCCTGCAATATCTCTTCCTGCTGCGAATGCCAACTTCGAACCACTGTTCTTAAATTCTTCAGATTCCAAAAGATCTCTTAGATTAACCACTGCATTTTCCTTGTTAGGCACTTCTATTCCAACAGCAGCTTTTCCGGGAATGGGAGCTTCAATTCGAATATCGGCCGCCGCCAGATTGAGCTTAATATCATCTGTAAGCCCGACGATTTTGCTCACTTTAACCCCCTGCTCCGGTTGCATCTCATACCGGGTTACAGATGGACCGCAGCTTACATTGGTAATTGTGACATTCACTCCAAAACTATGCAGAGTTTCCTGAAGTTTACGAGCTGTCTCCCGCAAATGAGCATCCGAATCTCCCCCTCCTTTTTTCCCCCGGGTAAGAAGGGAAAATGGGGGGATTTTATAAGCCTTTTTAGGCTTCGCCTCCGCTGCAGCTACTGCCTGGCTGACCATTGCCGCCTCATCTGCTACTGCCGCTGCTCCCATTTTGTTTTTCTTTCCTTTATTTTCGTCTGTTGGGGACGGAACAGGAATTTCTTCTCCCAAAGATCCTGCTTCTGCAATCTCCGGTTCTGGAATCTCTTCTGAATTCAGCATAAGCTCCTCATCCGGAATATCCGGAACAGATGCACGATTAATTACAAACTGAGGCTCTTCCTCCCTGATTTCTTCTTCTGGAAGCATCTCCTCCTCCGGCATAATTTCTCGCATATCAGGAGACTTTTTCGATTCCTTTAAAGTTGTATCAAAAGATACTCCTGACACCAGCCTGTCTTTTCTCCTGTTTTCTTTTTTGTCTGCTTTTTCAACAATAAGACCTGCTTTTCTTGCCTTCTCAATCTCTTTTTCTTCCTCTTTGATTCGCTGTAAACGCCGTGTCTCATTGAGCTCACGACGTCTTGCGGCATCCTCTCTTGCTCTTCCGTAGGCCCTTTCTCCCTGCTCTTTTACTCCTTTTAAAGCAGATTTTCCAGTAATAATTACCATACAGATAATCATTAAAATAGCCACAACAACATATGTACCGGCGATGCCAATAGCAGGAGTAAGAATTCCGGTAAGAAAACTGCCGAGCAATCCTCCCTCCAATACCAGAAGCTCAAGAAAAGTACAAATCAGGATAAAAAGCATAACAGCCGCACCTGTTTTTATATAAGCACTTCTATTCCCTCTGTTGGAAAGTGTAAAGGCAACACCTCCAAATAAGAGAAATGGCACAAGATATGAACCATAACCAAATAAATCGTACAAAAAGGAAGAGACTGCCTCCCCTGCAAATCCTCCCAAACCAAAATTACTTAAAAGCAGAAGTATACTCACTGCAAGCGTAAGCCAAATAGTAATCTCATCAGCTACAAAGCTCTGCTGTACATTCTTCTTTTTTTTCGCCGGGCTTTTCTTTCGCCTGTTTCCCGTCTTTGAAGCCATAATGTTCCCCCTTATTAGTTTATCAACATGATCCCTTTGCAAGTTCCTTCATTTCCCTTGCATTTTCACGGACAGCCTCTGTAATTTTTGCTCCTCCCAGAATCCTCGCTAATTCATCCACAGATTCCTCATAATTTAACAAACGAATGCCTGTCCTTGTTTTTTGATCTTCTACCGTTTTTTCAATAACATAATGTGCATCTGCCATAGCCGCAATCTGTGCAAGATGTGTAATACAGATCACCTGATGGCCTCTTCCGATCACTGCCATCTTCTCTGAAACTTTCTGTGCTGTCCGTCCGCTGATTCCCACATCGATTTCATCAAAAATCAATGTAGGAATTTCATCTTTATCTGCCATAACTGTTTTGATCGCCAGCATAATTCTGGAGAGTTCTCCTCCTGATGCTACTTCAGAAAGTGGTTTTACTGGTTCTCCCGGATTCATAGATATCATAAACTCCACATCATCTCTTCCGGCAGACGTATACTCAGGAAGCGGTGAAAAATGAATCTCAAACTGCACGTTGACAAAATTAAGGTCTTTCAACCCTTCTCGAATTTTTTGTGCAAAAATAACACTCTCTTCTTTCCTGAAAGAAGTCAACTTCTCCGTCTGTTTTTTCAGTTCCTCTTCAGCCTGATGAAATCTGGTTCTTAAATTTTCCAAATAACAGTCATAATCATTTAACACATGAAGCCTTTCTTTCTTTTCTTTACAGTAACTCTGAATATCCTCTATGCTGTTTCCATATTTTGTTTTCAGACGGTTAATTTCATTAAGGCGGTCTTCCGTCTGCGCAAACTCCTCTTCTGAGAAATCCAGACCTTCACTGTATGCTGAAAGTTCTCTGTTAAAATCGTTTAAAAGACTGTCAATTTCTACTAACTGTTCATATAAGCCACTGGCCTTTTCGTCTATTTCTGCCGCATCAGATAAGCAACGAATTGCTCTGCTGATTGATTCACTGGCACTGCTATTTCCTTCGCTTGTATGGGTATGAGCTTCATTTATCCCGGAAACAATCTTCTGACTGTTCACCATGCGCCGATAAGCTTCTTCCAATTCTTCGTCTTCGCCTTTTCTGAGCCCTGCCCCACTAATCTCTTTTATCTCAAATTCCAGAAAAGAGGCTTCTTTTGCGCGTTCCGCTTCATCTTTATCTGCTTCATCCAGCTCTTTTTTCCACTTTTTATATTCTTCATAAGCAGCTTTTACCTGCTTTGCCGTTTTTTGAATATGATTTGCCGCAAAATTATCCAAGAACTCCAATTGTTTCTTTTTATTGAGAAGGGACTGATGTTCGTGCTGTCCATGTATGTCAATCAATATACCTGCCACCTCTTTAAGAAGCGCAATAGATACCGTCTCTCCGTTAATTTTACTCGTGCTGCGTCCTTCCATCAGTCGCCTGCTAAGAACCACCGTTCCCTCTTCAGGAAAAATGTCCAACTTTCCTAAACGTTGCTCCTGACTTTCATTTTCTACTGTAAAAGTTAGTTCTACAAAGCCATATTGCGCACCTTTTCTTAAAATATCTGTTGAATACCGGGCTCCAAGCGCAAGACTGACCGAACCAAGAATAATTGATTTTCCTGCTCCGGTCTCTCCTGTCAGTATATTCAGCCCTTCTTTGAAATCCACTTCTATCTCATCAATCAGAGCCAGGTTTTTCACATGTAAGTTCTGTAACATATGTCCTCCTAAATGCTCTTACAAAACAATCTTACTGATTTTATCCATAACACTTGCAGTATCTTCCACACTGCGAATTGCACACATAATGGTATCGTCTCCCGCAATACTTCCTACGATTTCGCTCCATCTCATCGCATCTAATGCAGCGCATACAGCACTAGCCATTCCGGATACTGTCTTGATTACAAGAATATTCTGCGCCATATCCATGGAAACAAAACCATCTTTCAAAACACGAATATACTTCTCGCTCATCTCGGATTCATCTTTCTGGTGGACAGCATATCTTTGCTTCCCGTCATCAGTAGGAACTTTCGTAAGTTTTAAGTCACGAATATCTCTTGAAACTGTGGCCTGTGTCACTTTAAATCCCTCTTTATTCAGGTATTCTGCCAATTCTTCCTGCGTTTCAATACGGTATTTATTGATCAATTCCACAATTTTCGCATGTCGGTTGATTTTCATTATGCTAATTTCCTTTCATTTTCCTGCGTAATATTTCCAAAAAGCTGACTTCACTCAATTTCATGAGCTTTGTCTCATGTCGGGATTTTGTAATAGTCACCTTATCTCCCGTCCTCAATTCTACCATATCTGCTCCATCAAAGGTAACAAAAACCTCTTCTTCTCTCCCGTTCCTTCCTTCACCTATCTCAATCACAATCTCATCTTCTGCCGGAAGGACTATACTGCTGGTATTTAGTGCATGAGAACAAATAGGCGTCAGAACAATCATGGATGCCGTCGGTTCTACAATGGGTCCGCCTGCAGAAAGATTGTATGCTGTTGACCCCGTCGGTGTCGACACGATAATTCCATCTGCCTCGTAGGAATTTAAAAACGCACCATTTACATACAGATTGAAATGAATGACTCTAAGATCTCCTTTTCTGGAAACTACAATATCATTAAGGGCAATATCACTGTTTCTCTTTTCAAAACTGCCATCCAGCATCATCCTGCTTTCAACCTGATAATTTCCGTCCAAAATTTTCTGAATAGCCTCATCCAGATCAGAAATTTCTACTTCTGTCAGATACCCTAAAGTCCCCATATTGATCCCTAATATGGGAATTTCACTTTTTACCAGTCTTGCCACTTCTATAAGGCTGCCATCTCCCCCAATGACAATGGCACAATCCAACTCCTTAGGGACTGTGTCCGGTATAATATTTTTCTTTTCATCTTTCTGAGATAAAAAGCATGTTTTTCCGGCCTTTTCTAGTATATCACAAATATGCCTGGTTATTTTTCTGTCTTTGTCTTTTCCGTCATTGG
Source organism: Lachnospiraceae bacterium (assembly GCA_019423745.1). GTDB lineage: Bacteria > Bacillota > Clostridia > Lachnospirales > Lachnospiraceae > Claveliimonas. The sequence goes on along the minus strand of JAHZAV010000001.1, from coordinate 49,664 downwards.
TCACTATATAAAACCGTTCCATTTTCTACCTCTTATGATTTCTTTGTGTTTTCCAAAGGATCATTTTGCCAGTTCTCCAAATGCTGCAGAAACCGTCTGATCTATAGAAATTCCGTCAGCAATTTTACCTTCTCCCTCCAGACATTTTTCTAAATGAACCAGATATTCTATATTTCCTTCTGGCCCTTTAATAGGAGAAAATTCCAGATTAAGTACATCAAACCCTATGGTTCTGGCATAATCGATTACCTTTTCTATCACTTCCATATGAGTAGATGCTTCACGAACAACACCTTTTTTCCCGACCTTTTCCCTTCCGGCTTCAAATTGTGGTTTAATCAGAGCTACAATCTGTCCTCTTTCCTGAAGATAGTTGCGAATTGGCTCAAGTACTTTTGTCAGAGAAATAAAAGATACATCGATAGATGAAAAATCAATCCTTTCTCCTAGATCGTCTAAAGTTACGTAGCGGATATTTGTTTTTTCCATACAGATGACCCGCTCATCCTGACGAAGTTTCCATGCCAGTTGTCCTCTTCCCACATCAATAGCATACACCTTTTTCGCCCCATTTTGAAGCATACAGTCGGTAAATCCACCTGTTGAAGATCCTACATCTGTACAGACCTTGTCTTTCACGGAAACATCGAAATTCGCCATCGCCTTCTCCAGTTTGAGACCACCTCTGCTCACATAGGGAAGTGTATTCCCCTTTATTTCAATCTGTACCTCATCAGAAAACGAAGCACCGGCTTTATCCTCTCTTTGTCCGTCTACAAATACATTTCCTGCCATGATAATAGCCTTTGCTTTCTCCCTTGATTCGGCAAGGTTTCTTTTTACAAGTAATACATCCAAGCGTTCTTTCATTTTATCTCCTCTTCCTGCTGAAGCTGAACATATTCTGTCACAATTCTTTTTTTCATTGACTCTGGATCTAAGAGTACCTCTTGGCGAAGAACATCTACACTTCCATGCTCAATATAATCATCTGGCAATGCCAGATTAAGCACATGCACTGGAACATGATTTTTCATAACATACTCCAATACACGTTGACCAAAGCCTCCACACAGAATATTTTCTTCAATAGTTACAATCAGACTGTGCGTCTTTGCAATCTCATCGATCATTTCTCCGTCAAGAGGCTTAACAAATCTTGCGTTAATCAAACTACAGTTGTATCCTGTCTCCTTAAGGAGTCTGCGGGTTTCTTCTGCTTCTTTAAACATATGTCCCACACTGATTAAAGCAATTCCCTCTTCTTCATAGATTGTCTCACTTTTTCCATAACAGATAGGCGCACGATACTGTTCATAACCATCATAAGCTGTCCCCCGCGGATAACGAATTGCTATAGGACCTTTAAACTGAACAGCAAACCTTAACATATCAGCAAGTTCCCAGCGATTTTTTGGAGACATCACAGTCATATTGGGAATTCCCCCCAGATAGGACAAATCAAAAATTCCCTGATGTGTCTCTCCATCGCTTCCTACCAGACCTGCCCGATCCACAGCAAAAACTACTGGAAGATTCTGAAGCCCCACATCATGGATCAACTGATCGTAACCTCTTTGCAAAAATGATGAATAAACTGCAAATACCGGGTGCATTCCTCCTGCTGCAAGGCCGGCGGCAAATGTAACTCCGTGTCCCTCTGCAATACCCACATCAAAAAAACGTTTTGGAAAATGTCTGCCAAACTCTGCCAGCCCTGTTCCATCCGCCATTGCCGCCGTAATAACTGCTACATTTGGATCATGCTTTCCGATATCGCAGATCACCTTCGAAAATATATCGGTATATGTATCTTTAGAAGATTTCTGCAAAGGTTGGCCTGTGCGGATATCAAAGGGTCCTGTGCCATGAAAACGCGAAGGATCCTGTTCAGCCGGTGCATACCCTTTTCCTTTCTGTGTCAAAACATGAAGAAGAACAGGGCCTTCTACCTTCTTTGCCTCCTTAAAAGCCCGACATAGCATACTAATATCATGTCCCGGAATTGGGCCAAGATAGGTAATCCCCATATCCTCAAACAGCATTCCGGGAACAACAAGCTGCTTAATACTGCTCTTCGTCTTTCGGATCTGCTCAATCATCTGATCTCCCACTGTAGGTATTTTATGAAGAGCATTCGTTACTCCCTTTTTCAGACCTGTATAGAGATCTGCAGTACGAAGTCTGGCAAGATAATTGGACATTCCTCCCACATTTTCTGAAATAGACATATAATTATCATTGAGAACAATAATAAAATTTGTTTTCAAATGAGCTGCGTTATTAAGAGCCTCATAAGCCATTCCACCTGTCATGGCTCCGTCGCCAATTACAGAAACGACACTGTAATCCTCACCTTTAAGATCTCTTGCTTCCACATAGCCAAGCCCTGCTGATATAGACGTAGAACTATGCCCCGTATCAAAAGCATCACACGGGCTTTCCTTCCTTTTAGGAAATCCACTCATTCCTCCATACTTTCGCAGTGCATCAAATCCTGCCCTCCTTCCGGTCAGGATTTTATGAGTATAGGACTGATGCCCCACATCCCAGATCATTTTATCTCTTGGCAAAGTAAAAATCCGATGCATAGCAATCGTAAGTTCTACCACTCCCAGGTTAGAAGCCAAATGTCCACCTGTAAGGCTGATCTTTTGAATCAGGAATTCCCTGATTTCTTCTGCAAGTTGATCCAATTCTTCTTTATTTAGTTCTTTGATATCATTTTCTTTTTCAATCCGATCTAACAGCATCATAATGCTCCTTATTTTTCCCGATGAATAAGTTCCTCAAGAAGCCAGATCAAATAATCATTGTTCCCCGGAAGTACAGTCAGTATTTTAATGGCTTCTTGTGACTCCCTCTCCACAATTTTCCTGGCTTCCTCTATACCTACCAGAGTCACATAGGTTGTCTTTTCATTCTTTTCATCGCTATGTACCGGCTTTCCAAGAGTTTCACTGGTACTTGTCACATCCAGAATATCATCCTGTATCTGGAAGGCAAGTCCTGTTTTTGCAGCAACCTTCTCCACCTGTTTGATTTGTTCTTCAGAAGCTCCTGCCAGAATTGCTCCAATCATCATAGATGATTCAATAAGTGCTCCGGTTTTTAAAGCATAAATAAAATCCAGCGTGTCTTTTGAAAGCATGTGTCCCGTTTCTTTTACGTCCACTACCTGTCCGCCCAGCATTCCATAGATTCCCGCTTTCTGTGCAAGAATCTTCATGGCTTTCCCAATCAGAAGACTGTCCCTCGGAAATTCTTCAAAAGCTTTCGCTGCCGTCTCAAATGCATAATTCAAAAGGGCATCCCCTGTAAGGATCCCCATATCCTCACCATAAACAACATGCGTTGTCTTTCTGCCCCGCCGATAATCATCATTATCCATGGCAGGCAAGTCATCATGTACAAGAGAATAGGTATGAATCATTTCAATAGCTGCCATAAAAGGATTTACTAAATTTCCAGTACCGCCCATAAGATGATAAGTCTCCTGCATTAACATGGGGCGGATTCTCTTGCCCCCAGCCATCAGGCTGTATTCCATTGCTTCCATGATAATTTTTTGAAATCCTTCTTTTTCAGGGAGATAACTGGACAAAATTTTCTCTATCTCTTTTACCTTTACTTCCCTTGCTTTTTCAAACTTCATCTGTTCAGAATCCATGACTCTCTCCTTCTTCATCCAATATCTGAATCTGCTTTTCCACACGATCGATCTTATCACTGCATGCTTTTAAAAGATCAATTCCCTTATGATAAAGCTGGAAAGACTCTTCCAGTGTTACTTCCTGTTCCATTGCTTGCAATACCTGTTCCAGCTCTTGAAATTCTTCTTCCAAGGTTTTTCTATCTTCTGGCTGCTGTATCAGCTTATTATTCTCTTCCATAAGCCGCCTCCCTTATCTTTTCTGCCTTTACGCGTATCTTTCCATCTGTCACATAAATGTCCAGCTCCTGTCCGGGCTGTACCTGCGATACGCTTTTCACGGCTGCCTTTTTCCCGTTCTTTATCTGCTCTACATATGCAAATCCCTTCCCCAGCTTTTCAACTGGTGAAAGACCTCTGATTCGCTCTGCCAAAAGTGCCAGTCGATGACGATTCGTCTCTACCTGCCTATCCATCAGACGATGAAGCATATCCTCTGCATCCACAAGTCTTTGTTTTTTTTGAATCAGAGCAACTCCCGGATGCATATATTTTAATCTGGATGAATACTGATCTTTTTTTAAATGTGCCAATTCCAGTTTCTGCCTCATATTTTTCTTAAGCTTTAGGGCGTACTCATCCATCTGATTTGCAAACAAACGATAATCCCACACTGCAAGTTCTGCTGCAGCTGACGGAGTCGGCGCACGAAGGTCTGCCACATAATCAGCAATCGTTGTATCTGTCTCATGTCCTACTGCCGAAATCACCGGAACAGTGCAGTGAAAAATTGCCCTTGCTACACTCTCTTCATTAAAAGCCCATAAATCTTCAATAGATCCGCCGCCCCTTCCAACAATCATCACATCCACATCTGCTTTTTCCAACATGGCAATCCCTCTTACAATGCTTTCTGCTGCTCCTTCTCCCTGCACTTGAGCGGGATAAAGAAGAAGTTGTATATAAGGATTTCTCCTTGCAGATATGTTCATAATATCTCGGATTGCAGCTCCGGTAGAAGCTGTAACAATACCAATGCGCATAGCAAAATGAGGGATTGGCTTTTTATATTCCGGTGCAAACATGCCCATTTCTTCCAGTTCTTTTTTTAAAGCCTGAAATTTTTCGTAGAGGATTCCTTCACCATCCAGCCTAATTTCTTTAGCATAAAGCTGATAGGTACCACTTCTTTCATAAACATTAACACTCCCCAGCACAATAACCTGCTGGCCTTCGGACATACGAAAAGAGAGCCCGCTCCGCTGCCCTGCGAACATGACACAGGCAATCGTTCCGGACTCATCTTTCAGAGAAAAATATATATGGCCTGACGTATGATATTTACAGTTTGATACTTCACCCTTTACGTAAATCCGGTTCAGCATAAAATCCTGGGTAAACATATTCCGGATATATGCATTTACCTGCCTGACTGTGTACACATTTGCTGCCATAATATACACACCCTCCAGCTATACGGCCAACTTTGCAAGAACACCGTTTATAAAGGAGGGACTTTCATCTCCTCCAAACCGTTTTGCAAGCTCTACTGCTTCATTGATTGCGACAGATACAGGTACATCATCATCCCATTTCATCTCATAAACTGCCAGTCTAAGCAATGTAAGATCTACTTTATTCATGCGAGTCGTTTTCCAGCCACTTGCATGCTCGTTAATAAGATCATCGATCTCGTCCTTATGCTCTGCGATAGCCCAGGCTTTTTTCTGGATATACTCTTTATCCTTATCCGCTGCCTGGTCAAGTTGTTCAAAATACATTTTCACCTGTTCCGGCATCTCTTCTCTTTCATTAAACTCCAGCCCGAACACCATTTTAAAAATATGTTCTCTTGCCTCTGATCTTTTCACTTATACTTCCTCCGGAATATCTACTCCTGCAACACGAATATTAACATCAGCCACAGTAAGCCCTGTCATATTCTCAATTGCAGTCTTTACTTTCTCCTGTACTTTGGCAGAAACATCCAGCACATTATAACCATATTTCAGGTTCAGTTTAAGTGATACTGTCACGATTCCTTCCAGTACATCTACTTTGACACCTTTGGATAAGGATTTCATTCCAAGACGGCTGATCAATTCTCTTGTCGCATTTCCTGACATGGATGCAACTCCATCTACTTCCATTGCTGCCAGGCCGGCAATGATCGCAACAACTTCATCCGCGATCTTAACTTCACCGAGATTTTCATCTTCTTTTATTGTATAGGTACTTCTTTCTTCTTTTCCCATTCTATTGCCCTCCATTTATCATGCTTTGTTTTGGCTCACATTACAACTAGTAATATACATTATAACAAATTTATATTCAAATGCCAATATTCTTTCAAACATCAAAAAAACGGATTCTTCCTCCATTAAGAGCGTCCAAATTCAGAAAGTATCAACCCTTCATTTCGGTCCTGAGTCATACGAATACTCCACTCATTAACAAAAAGAAGAAGCGGACGATCTTTCAAGTCTTTAATCTTCTTCATATCTGATGTTCCTGTCAGATGATCCAAATCCAGATTCTCATTTTCAATCCAACGAATATATTCATATGGAAGCGGATCCAGACGTATTTCTACCTTATATTCATTCTCTAATCTGTATTTTAACACGTCAAATTGGAGAACTCCGACTACCCCAACAATAATCTCTTCCATTCCGGTATTATACTCTTGAAAAATCTGGATGGCACCTTCCTGTGCAATCTGAGAAATCCCTTTAATAAACTGCTTTCTTTTCATCGTATCCACCTGGCGCACTCTGGCGAAATGCTCCGGTGCAAATGTCGGAATCCCTTCATATGCCGCCTTTTTATCTGATGCTGTTAATGTATCTCCAATCGAGAAAATCCCAGGATCAAATACACCGATAATGTCTCCGGCATAAGCATTCTCAATTATTTTTCTCTCGCTGGCCATCATCTGCTGAGGCTGGGAAAGCCGGACTTTACGCCCCCCCTGTATATGATGCACTTCCATACCCGCTTCAAACTTACCTGAACATATGCGCATAAAAGCAATACGATCGCGATGAGCCTTATTCATATTGGCCTGGATTTTAAATACAAACGCTGAAAAATCACTCTCTTCCATAGGATCAATCTCTCCTTGATCTGACATTCTTGAGAGAGGAGAAGACGTCATTTCCAAAAAGTGCTGCAAAAACGTTTCTACACCAAAGTTTGTCAACGCCGATCCGAAAAATACCGGTGAAAGTTCCCCTTTTCTTACAAGTTCCTGGTCAAAAGCTGCACCTGCCCCGTCCTGAAGCTCTATCTCTTCTTCCAGCTGAATTCTCTGGGAATCATCGATCAGCCAAGTAATCTCTGGATCGTCAATCTTTACTTTTTTTACTTCTCCTTGAGTTGTCCCCTTTTTAGTATCAGAAAAAAGTTCCACTTCTCTTTTTGCGCGGTCATAGACTCCTTTGAAACTCTTTCCAGATCCAATAGGCCAGTTTACTGGACAGGTGGCGATACCAAGCTCATTTTCAATATCATCCAAAAGTTCAAATGTATCCATCGCTTCCCTGTCCATTTTATTAATAAAGGTAAAAATAGGAATATGGCGCATGGTACATACTTTAAAAAGCTTTCTTGTCTGCGCTTCTACTCCTTTTGAAGCATCAATAACCATTACTGCTGAATCTGCAGCCATTAACGTACGGTAGGTATCTTCTGAGAAATCCTGGTGTCCGGGAGTATCCAGAATATTGATACAGTAACCATCATATTCAAACTGCAGAACAGATGAAGTAACAGAGATTCCTCTCTCTTTTTCTATTTCCATCCAGTCTGATACAGCATGTTTCGCCGTTGCCTTTCCTTTTACACTTCCAGCCTGATTAATTGCTCCTCCATACAGAAGAAATTTTTCCGTCAATGTCGTTTTACCAGCATCCGGGTGGGATATAATGGCAAATGTCCGACGTCTTTTTATCTGTTCTTTCATATCCTTTGTTAACTCTGACATTATTTCAATCTCCGTTTTTCTTCTCAATTTCCGGCCACAAGGAGGTTCCCTCCAATTTACCTGGCACACCAAGATAGTGTAACACAGTTGCAGCCACATCTGCAAATGTATTTCTGATTCCCAGATCGATATTTTTTCTGACACAGTCCCCACTTATCAGTACAGGTACATATTCTCTGGAATGATCAGTAGAAGGCGTACCCGGATCACAACCATGATCGGCAGTAATAATCAGCAGATCCTCTTTTCGCATTCGTGCTCTTATTTGCGGCAAAAAGGTATCAAATTCTGACAAAGCTCTGGCATATCCCTCTATGTCATTTCTATGGCCATATATCATATCAAAATCCACCAGATTTACGAAACAAAGTCCTTCAAAATCTTTTTCCATAAGAACAAGCAATTTCTGAATCCCATCCAGATTACTGATCGTTCTCTGTGCTTCTGTTATGCCTTCCCCCGCGAAAATATCTACAATCTTGCCTATTGCCAGAACATCCATACCTGCTTTCTGAATATATGTAAGCATAGTATCTCCCGGTGGATGTACAGAAAAATCATGTCTTCCTGCTGTTCGAACAAAATTAGGCCAGGATCCTGTAAACGGCCTTGCAATTACCCTTCCCACATTATGCTCACCAGTTAATATTTCCCTTGCTGTCCGACAATATTCATACAGTTTTTCCCTTGGAACAATATCCTCATGTGCTGCAATCTGAAAGACGCTGTCTGCCGAAGTATAGACAATAAGAGCCCCGCTTTTCATATGCTCCTGTCCATAATCTTTGATCACCTCTGTTCCGGAATATGGTTGGTTGCAAATGACTTTCCGTCCGATTCTTTTCTCAAAAGTTTGAATCACATCCTCCGGAAAGCCATCTGGATAAACAGGCATGGGCCTTCTGGAAATAATACCTGCAATCTCCCAGTGCCCTGTTGTAGTATCCTTTCCACAGGATGCCTCCTGCATTTTCCCATAAGCTCCCTCCGGGATAACTCCAGGTGTTTTCCTCATTCCGATTCCTCTAATAGATGACAACCCTAATGCTTCTGCATTAGGCATATGGAATGCCGGATGGCCGGATACGGTTCTAAGAGTATTGCTTCCTTCATCACCATATTCTGCAGCGTCTGGAGCCTCTCCAGCCCCCACACTGTCCAATACAATAATAAAAACTCTTTTTCTCATAATCATGCTCCTTCGCATTTTCTGCTCTGATTATACCCTTTTTATGTACTTGGTTCAATCATTTCAAAAAACACCGGAGCATAAAATTCTGTCTTTCCTAAAATTTCAGAATTTCATGCTCCGGTGTTTTTCAACATTTTTCAAAAATCCCTTCCATCTGCCGCCCCATAAGAACAGCAGGGCTCATATTGCTTTTCGTATTCTTCTGTTACTTTATTACTCCAGTAAAATGTACGTGTTCTTCCAAGATACGCTCCATTTGTTCCCCTTTTTCCGCTCCTTGTAATAATAGTATTTTCTGAAACAAGATCTTTGCAACTGCTTCCTTCTGTTGAAATCATATCTACTGGTTTCTTGCCTTTATAGAGCTTTATAGTGACAGTAGCCTGATTATCTATCACAAGGCCTTTCCATTGCCGATTGTATTTACAAATTTGATAACCATTTTGTGAACATGTATTTTCATCACCACATATCAGATAATATCCACCAGCAGGAATCGTCCCCACCAAATCAATGAACTTTTCTTCCCGTATTCCGTCACTGTTTATGGTAGATCCTGCCATTCCCTCAATTCTTCCCGAACTGTAACTCAATATGTATCCTTCCAGTGAAACATCTTCTTCCCCTGGATTATACAGTTCTATAAAATCATTAGAAAATACTCCTTCTTTTCCTCCGGCTCCATAGAATTGCGAGATAATAACCGATTTTTGTCCAGCTGCCCCGTCTGACTGAAGACTGTATATACCAGCCAGGCTAAGTGCAATAACAGCAGTCGAAAACAGCTTCCACGCTGCCCTTTTCAAAACAGCATTCTCTTTTGAAGTCATCTGATCATCCCCTTCTCTTTCATCTTTAGAAAACTTTTCTTTTATTGTTATTCTACACTGACTTTTTCAAATTTTCAGGTCCACACCGTTAAATCTACGTAAAATTTATTGTTCCTTAGCATGAACCGGTGTAATAACAATATTCTGTGCCGCTACACCCGTTTTTCTTGTAATGATATCTTCAATTTGGGCCCGGTTGGCATCCGTAAGTTCTGCCGCATTAACCACAACATCCGCACTGTCTGATGTAAGGCTTACTACAGCTTCTGAAAATCCTTTTGAAGCAAGCAGTGTCTCCGCAGATGCCTCTTTCTCTGCAAGATCTGTCATTTCTACCATTTGATTAACTGCTTCTGTTTTTTGTTCATCAGTTAAACTTTCGTTATCAATGATTGCCAAAAGATCTTCTTTATTTTTCGCTCTTACTTGTTCTCTTGTCACTTTTGCCTCTGCTACAACTGCATTGGCCTCTCCACTTGTAAGAACCGCTTCGCCCGGTGTTCCATCCACTGCTCCATCCTCTTGCGCTTCTTTATCCTGACTTTCGATATCTTCTGTATTCGCCGTTACATCCTCTTCTGAAATATCCAAAAGTTCCTGATTGGCCAGTTCGCCACTGGTTTGTGCCGTATCATCCTTCTCACCAAAAAGTCGTCCGGAATAGTTTAGATATCCGGCGGCCGCAATCATCACTGCAAGTGCGGCAATAATAATCTGATTTTTTCTGAATATTTTTTTCACTTTTCTCCTCCTTATTTTTCATTCAGCTTCATTACCTTAATTTTATGCGTGTCTACGCCAAATAATGCTTGGACCGCTTCAGTTATATTTTGCACTACAACTCCCTCATTCCCTCCTTCCGCAATTACTACAACCCCTTCCACTTTTGGACTTAATTCTTTTGTTATATAAGGAGTCTGCCCTGTATTTTGATCCCCTTCGTTATACACCGTCGTTATGTCAGAAGAATTTCTCACTGTGGACCGAATACCTCCCTGACTGTCTTCTTCTGTTACATTCTCACTTTCTGTCTGTTGATCCTTTTCAATTACCTTTTCAGAAGTAGATTCCAAAGTTACCATAACCTTCACTTTTCCCACTCCTGATACCCGTGAGAGAGTATCCTCAAGACGTCCCTCCAGATAATTAGCATAATCTTCTTCCTCCATCCCCGCGGATACCAGATCCATACTTTTTTCTACCGTCCTTTCTTCCTCGTCTTCCCCTCCTTGGGATACAGGAATCGCTATAACTAAAAGAAGAACTCCACAAAGAAGAAGAATAATCAGACTATCCTTTTTCGGAAGCTTTTTCTGTTTTATCATTGTCTCAAAGTATTTCCAATTTTTTACTTTTGCCTTATCTTCCAATCCGAATCTCCTCCACCTTAATTTCTTTTTCTTCTTCCATTTTCTCTCTTTCCTGATGTCCCTGCCCCATTTCTTTCAAATAAGATCCCGCCTCCTGAATCCGTTCCACTGTTTCTTCATAAACACTTCCCTGATAAATTTTCTGTAGATTTTCCCCCATTCCTATCAATTTCCAGATAGGACTCAATAGTAGAATCACAAGAAGAGCCCCCGTAAAGAAACGAATATATTTTTGATATCCCTGGTCCGGTATTACATGCATCAAAATTGTAACCAGAATCATGAAATAGGCAATACTTTTCATCCATTCATATAGATACTCAAACATGCCTAAACATCCTTTCATTAAACACTGCTTGTAGTTGCCGCAACGATAGCGATGGTTAGCAAAAAGAGAAGACCTGATGTAAATATCATACGCATCAAAAGCTGACATCCTTCTGCCATTCCCCCAATACATCCGGTAAGCCTCTTATCTGCCACAGGCTGCACCAATGCTGCCGAAAGTTTGTAAAAAAGTACCATCGCACCAATCTGGACTAACGGAGCAATGCACAATGCAAAGCATATAATTGCTCCAGCCACTCCCACGCCGTTTTTCACCACAACAGCTGTTCCCAGAATAACTTCTCCTGTTCCACTGACAGCATCTCCAATACCAGGAATTGCTTCCACTCCTTTTGCCACTGCACTTCTTTTGACGCTGTCTACAGCAGGCATAATCAGCCCCTGTATTGTATTCAGACCAATCACACAGGCAAGCAGCGTCTTTAAAGTCCAGGATACTACGGTTTCAATTAACTCAGTAAAACGAGACAAGTATTCTTCTTCCGAAAGATAATCCAAAACTTTCATCATCATATAAATGTGAACTACCGGCAAAAGAAAACTGACGATTAGCAATTCAATTAAACAAATCAAGAACAAAATCAAATTATAAAAAGCGGCTGCTGTAATACTCCCCTTTGACACAGAAACCGCCACGAAATATACGGGACACAGAGCTTTCATAAAATCTATCAGAAGACGAATTCCATCTTCCGTCCATTTTGCTGCACTTTGGAAGGCATTCAGACAAAGAGCAATCATAAGCATATACAAAATATAAAAACTAATATCTGATATTTGTCTGGAATAAAACACATCCGCAAATTTTGTAAATATGGCAGCAATAAGCGCAATCAAAAGCATGTGAATCAAGCTATCTTTGTTTACCCGAAATGCATAGGTCAGCTGATCTGCGCAAAGTCTCTTTAAAAGATCTGCTGAACCAGAAAGGTCTCCCGATAAAATCTGCCCTACCGTCTCTCCGAAATCCATCTTCTCATCAGGGAACAGTTCTTCCAGTTCTTTGTCTATATCATCGAATTCCAATCCTTCCATATATGCTTTGATATCATCCTCATTTACACTTTCAGACTTTTCATTTTCCATAGAATCAGCTGCTTTGGCTTGTATTTCTTTCCTTCCCCACAGGCAAAGAATGACAAAAAGAAATACAACTATATAAACTATGCGTGCGGCCTGTCTTTTCATGTCAAAAAATCCCGTATCATTTCCAGTAAAGCCAGTATGACCGGCAATCCCAGAACCAATACAACAATCTTCCCGAAAATCTCAATCTGTTGTGCGATTGTCTGATACCCTGCATCCCGACATAGCGCTGAAGAAAATTCGGCTACATACGTGATACCCAGCATTTTAATCAACATCCCTGTGTATGTCGGTGCAAGATCTATATATCCTGCAATTTCTTCCAGAATATTCAACACTGCTGTAAGATGGCGTAATATATAGAAAAATATAACGAGGCTGATTCCTGTACATATATAAATTCCGTATTCGTTTTTTCCTCCCTTAAACTGGATTGCAAGTAATACACCGGAAACACCAAGGAGACCTATTTGCAGCATACTCATATTTTAACCTTCTTTCCTTACAGTTCTATTTCTTAAAATCTACAGGGAAAAAAGATCCTGTATCGATGCAAACAAATCATAAATATAAGGGACAATCCAAAAAAGCACCAAAAGCAGCCCGGCAAGACTGGTAAGAAATGCCTGTTCCTCTCTGCCACTGTGTTTAAGTACTTGACTTAGCACCGATACCAGTATCCCTACGGCCGCTATTTTAAATATTAGATTTACTTCCATGAATGCCTCCTTATATCAGCAGAATTGCCAGAAAAATCCCTCCGGCGGCTCCCAGAACCCGATACATTTTTTTCTTTGTCTGCAGGCTCTGTCGCTTTTCCGTCCTTAATACCTCCAGTTGTTCTTCATACATTTTCAAATGAGTCAACTGCATCTGGGTATCTGCATTACCCAAATATTTTCCCAAATCGTAAAGTTTTCTTTTCTCTGTATGTCCAATGGACAAATCGGCCAGACACTCTTTAGCCGTCTCCTCCCAGATACATACAAAGCTTCCACACTCTCTTGCATTCATCTTCCGATACATCTTAACCATCCAGCCTTTATAAGGTTCGCTGGCTGTACGCGAAATACTTTCAAATGCTTCTGCTAAAAATGCTCTGGCATAACGAATTTCTCCCTGAAGCATACTAATAATTCTTTGAAGTTCTCCCAATTCTTGGTATTCTTTTTCCAGTTCTTCCGAGGCTCTCCATCCCATAAGAAATGCGGAACCAATAACCAAAATTCCTCCTGCCGCCTGCATCATCATATCTTCTTCTCCATAAGGTTTCCGTCCTCATCATAAATCCCCCGGATTTTGGCTTTGCCTTCCAGTATGATGTATCTCTCAAACCTTTTTTCTTCAATCATTTTCCCGGATACTGGTTTCCTCCTAAGTTCTTCAATAGATGCACCATGCATAGTAGCCAGCATTCTGCATCCACAATGCATGGCATATTCGATAGCATGTACATCTTCCTGAGTACCAATTTCGTCTACGGCAACCACCTGTGGTGCCATAGATCGGATCAGCATAATCATTCCCTCCGCTTTTGGACATCCATCCAGTACATCTGTGCGAATCCCCAAATGATTCTGCGCTACTCCCATATAGCATCCGGCAATTTCCGATCTCTCATCTACAACTCCTACTGTCATACCCTTCATGTATGGATTGCCATCTGATATCTGCCGAATCATGTCTCTAAGAAGCGTAGTCTTTCCACAACCCGGAGGCGATATAATCAACGTATGCTTAAGCTGACGCCTGCACAAAATAAAAGGAAATACCTGATCAGCGCATCCTTGCACTTCATGAGAAACACGGATATTAACCGAGGAAATATATTTCAGATTTTTCACCTGTCCCTTTTCCAGAATTGCCTGTCCCGCCATTCCTACCCGATGTCCCCCTTCTATCGTAATAAATCCCTGCTTCATTTCTTCTTCATATGCGTAGAGAGAGTAATTACTACAATAATCGACAGTCTCTCTGATATCCTCTGCCGTCACCATATAAGGCTGTCTTCCGCCAGGAATGTATTCTTCTCCCATGCAGCGTATCAACAACGGCTTACCTGTCCTGAGCTTGATTTCCTGAAGCCCTTCAAATGTACCAACTTCCCTCTCAACCATTGTTCTAACCTTTCCGGGAAGAATTCTTAAAACTCTGTTTTTTTCCATCTTTGTCCACCTCTTTAACCCATATATATGTGGACCTGCAAATTTTATTCCACAAAAAAAGAGCCGCATGCAAAATACATACGGCTCTTTACTGTCTTTATTTATTCAGCAACATCTTTCATACTAAATGAAAAACGTCCCATCTTATCCTTTCCAAGGCATACCACTTTTACCACATCTCCAAGTGTCAGCACATCTTCCACCTGTTTTACTCTCTCTTTGGAAATCTTAGAAATATGCACCATTCCCTCTTTTCCAGGAGCAAACTCCAGAAATGCGCCAAATTCTTTGATGCTGACTACTTTACCTTCCAACACCTGTCCTGCTTCAAAATCTGTAACAATAATCTCAATCAGGCGCTTTGCTCTTTCCATTCCCTTTGCCTCTGTTCCGCAGATAGAAACAGCACCATCATCAGTAATATCGATCTTGACCCCTGTCTCCTCAATAATTGCATTGATGGTCTTTCCTCTTTGACCTACCACATCGCCAATTTTCTGTGGATCAATCTGCATCTGAATAATCTTCGGAGCATATGGTCCAACTTCTGCTCTCGGCTCTTCAATTGCTTTTTTCATAACCTCGTCAAGAATATAGGTCCGCGCTTTCTTTGTCGCTGCTATCGCTTCTTCAATGATTGGTCTTGTCAACCCGTGAATTTTAATATCCATCTGGATTGCGGTGATTCCCTTATGAGTACCAGCCACCTTAAAGTCCATATCGCCGAAGAAATCTTCCAGCCCCTGTATATCTGTCAGGACAAGATAATCATCATCTGTATCCCCTGTCACAAGACCGGCTGAAATTCCGGCAACTGCAGAACGAATCGGTACACCTGCAGCCATTAATGACATAGAAGATGCACAGATACTGGCCTGTGAAGTAGACCCGTTTGACTCAAATGTCTCAGACACAGTACGGATTGCATATGGAAATTCTGTTTCATCTGGTAGTACCGGAACAAGAGCGCGTTCCGCAAGTGCTCCATGTCCGATCTCACGGCGTCCTGGTCCTCTGGATGGTCTTGTCTCACCAACAGAATATGATGGGAAATTATAATGATGCATGTATCTTTTAGATGTTTCTGCCTCATCCAATCCATCCAGTCTCTGTGCTTCTGCAAGAGGTGCAAGAGTTGTAATGGTACAGATCTGTGTCTGTCCTCTTGTAAACATTGCTGAACCATGTACTCTCGGAATCAGATCAATCTCAGCTGCAAGTGGACGGATTTGATCGATAGCTCTTCCATCCGGACGCTTATGATCCTTCAAAATCATCTTTCTTACTGTCTTCTTCTGATACTGATATACAGCCTCCGGAAGTTTTGCAAGCCACTCTTCATTGTCAGCAAATGCTTCTTCCATTTTATCTGTAATCTGACGAATGTTTTCCTCTCTGGTCTGTTTGTCATCTGTGAAAACTGCCTCTTCCATCTCCTGAGGTGTAACTACTTCACGCATTGCCGCAAACAGTTCTTCCGGAACGGCAAAGCTTTCATAAGAGTGCTTCGGCTTTCCACACTCTTCCACAATCTTCTCAATAAAAGCAATTACTTTCTGGTTCATATCATGAGCTGCATAAATCGCCTCAATCATACGATCCTCTGGAACCTCGTTTGCCCCAGCTTCAATCATAATTACTTTTTCCTTTGTAGAAGCAACTGTAAGGGCCAGTTCAGAAACCTCCTTCTGCGCTGCTGTCGGATTAAACACAAACTCACCATCTACCAGTCCTACCTGAGTAGTAGAGATCGGTCCGTCAAAAGGAATATCAGAAATGCATGTTGCAATTGCAGCTCCCAACATCGCTGTAAGCTCAGGCGGACAATCCTGATCTACAGATAAAACAAGATTTTCCAGTGTGACATCATTTCTGTAATCTTTTGGGAACAGAGGACGCATTGGGCGGTCAATAACACGACAGGTAAGAATCGCATTTTCAGATGCTTTCCCTTCACGTTTGTTAAAACCTCCTGGAATCTTTCCAACTGCATACATTCTTTCATTATATTCTACACTTAAAGGGAAAAAGTCAATTCCCTCCCGCGGTTTTTCTGACGCTGTTGCTGTACACAACACAGTAGTATCACCATAATGCATGAGAACCGCACCGTTCGCCTGCTTTGCCACTCTGTCAACATCTACACGCAAAGTCCTTCCGGCTAATTCCATTTCATATTTTTTGTACATGTTATTCTCCTTCATCTTACTTTTATGCTACAGCAGGTAATACCGAAACTACTGAAAAAAGTATTTAACCTAAATACGCTTTTCAGTGGTCTCGGGATTTTAATCCTGCTCACAGTCTTAAATATTATAGCATATGTAACAAAAATACGCTACTGTTAATTTTGAATCTAAAAGCATTTCTAATTTATACTCTAAGCCATACATACTCACAAAAAAAACGCTCTTACGAGCGTTTTTTCCATACTATTTTCTAAGTCCAAGTCTTTCAATCAGAGAACGATATCTTTCAATATCTTTCTTTCTAAGATAAGTCAAAAGACCTCTTCTTTGACCAACCATTTTCAGAAGACCTCTTCTGGAATGATGATCCTTCGGATTTGCTTTAAAGTGATCTGTCAGATCATTAATTCTTGCTGTCAGGATTGCAATCTGTACTTCCGGAGATCCTGTATCTCCTTCTCCTCTTCCATATTCAGCAATAATCTGTGCTTTCTGCTCTTTTGTTACCATCTTGTTTTCCTCCTTTTATCTTTTTACATGGCCCGCATTAAGCAATGGTCGGAGTGATCCATTTACCGAACACCGGCTGTTCATACTTTTCAAATATATCATAGAAATTCCGTATTGTAAACCTTTTCTTTCATTTGTCTTTATGAAATAGATTTTCCATTTTAAAATCGGATCCCTCGGGAAAAGAATTCCTCTGCAGATGCGATGTCTTCTTTCACCTGTTTCTTCATATCTTCCATTGCTTCAAATTTTTGTTCCAGACGGCAGAATTTTCTTATCCTGATCTTTACTTTCTTTCCATATGCATCTCCACAATAGCCTAACAGGTGTCCCTTTACCGATAAACTGCCTCCGTCCGCTACGGTAGGATTTACCCCCACATTTTGTATCGAATTATACCAAACTTCATCGACACAAACTTGACCTAAATAAACTCCATTAGGAGGAAGAAGCTTTTCCCTGGGAGGGGAAACATTAATCGTAGGAAACCCTAAGGTTCTTCCTAACTGTTTGCCATGTTCCACAATTCCATTTACGCTGTAAGGGTATCCAAGAAGCTTCTCTGCCAAAGACATATCCCCTTCTTTTAATGCCTCACGAATGTAGCTGCTGCTGATAACACGTTCTTTATAACGCTCCTTTTCAATAACTTCCAAATGATACCCATATTCTTCCTGATATTTTGCCAGCATACAGGCATCCCCCCTCTTACCATATCCGAAATGAAAATCGGTTCCAATCACAACATAAGCCGCATGAAAGGTATCTACTAATATATCCTTAATAAAATCTTCCGCTTCCATTTCACTGAATTTCTCGGTAAAAGGACAGTCTACCAGATAGTCAACTTCTCCTTCCAAATGATCCGCTCTTTCTTCTTTTGTCATCAGAACTTTTCCCGGTATGTGCATCCTCTCACGAAGGGGAAGCATATCGAAAGAACACACAATACTTTTTATTCCTTCTGCCTTTGCATACTCCCTTACTTTTTTCAGTAATTTCTGATGCCCTCGGTGAAGCCCGTCAAATTTTCCTATTGTCACAGCGCTTCTTTCGTTACAGCTGTAGGATTCGATTCCTTTTATATACTGCATATCTACCCTTTCTATCATCTGTCCTTTAAAATTGTCCGTTTTATAGATTCTATCAGCAACTACTGCGGAACAAAAAACATTTTCTCTGTCTCAAAACGTTCTGTTCTTTCATTGTACCGGTAGAGTGCAATAAAGTTTCCTTTCCTGTCATACATCCTTACCAGCTCTTTATCCTTCGGTTTTTCTTTTAAACAAGGAATGAAAAAGCTATTGCCATTGTACAAAAAGATTTCTTCCTGTTTTTCCACCGTAATTTTACGATACTTTTCAAAGAAAAAATCTATCGGAAGAAGGATTTTATCAAGACATCCTTCTTCTGCAAATTTCTGGATTTTCTCCAAAGTCATACTGTTCTCCAAAGATAAATCTTCTACTGCTGTCCTTGTAAGCTGTTCCATACACCCGCCAGTTCTAAGCATTTCTCCAATATCACTGCAAAGAGTGCGAATGTATGTTCCTTTAGAACAGGTAACATCGATCCACACACGAGGGAGGTCCATTTTTAAAATCTTTATATCATAAATCACGACTTTTCTGGGCGCACGTTCTACTGTCTTTCCTTCCCTTGCAAGTTCATACAGTTTCTTTCCGTTTATTTTCAAAGCAGAGTACATAGGCGGTATCTGTTCATATTCCCCTTTAAAGGACAGCACTGCTTTTTCTACCTGCTCTTCTGTCAAATGATCTACTGGATGATTTTCCAGACATACCCCCGAAATATCCTGTGTGTCAGTGGACGTTCCTAGCAACAGTACTGCCCTGTAAGTTTTACTTTTATCTGTCAGAAGGCTGCATATTTTTGTTGCATTTCCCAAACATACGGGAAGGACGCCTTCCGCATCCGGATCAAGCGTCCCTGTATGACCGATTTTTCTTTGCCTTGTAATCCCTCTGAGTTTTGCAACCACATCATGGGATGTATATCCTTTTTCCTTGTACACATTTAGTATTCCGTGTATCATCTGCTATATCTCATCCTTCTTTTCATCTTTCTGTCCAAGCTGTAATGCGATCTGCTTTGACAGGTTGTTGATAACATCATGTACCGTTCCTGGCATAGTACACCCCGCCGCGCGCACATGTCCGCCACCGCCGAAGTACTTGGCAATCATACTTACATCCACTTTTTCTTTCGATCGCAGACTTACTTTATATATATTGGGTTCCAGTTCATACAAGAAAATGGCAACCTCTACCCCTTTCGTTACGCGAAGCTGACTGACAATACCTTCCAGTTCTTTTACAGTGACGCCATAAAACTGCATAATTGCTTTCGTTACGGAAGTAAAAATACATGCTCCATCCATAAACACAATACTTTCCAACAATGCTCTCCCCAAAATCTGGTTCTGTGCATAAGTCTTCTCATAAAAAGTATGTTCAATCAAAGCCGGAGCATTAATATTTCTGGACAAAAGATCTGCAGCTGCCCGTAAGGTATCCGGACTTGTGCAGGAATACTGAAATACACCTGTATCATGAACAATACCTACATAAAGTGCTTCTGCAATTGATTTTTCAATTTTTTCTTTGTCCATTAAGCGATACACAAGCTCTGACGTGGAACTTGCATCTGGAACGATATAGTTTTCATCTGCAAATCCAGTATTACTGATATGATGGTCGATACACAAAGTTGTTCCTGCACTTTGGAACAATGGAGCGGAAAATCCCAATCTTTCCTCATCACCACAATCCAGACAGATAAACAGATCATACTGTTTATCTGTCGGAATGCTGTGCTTTATATGCTCAGTTTCTGTGATAACTTTGAATACTTCCGGGATTTCTTGAAGATAGACATCGACCTCCATATTCTCATACGTTTGTTTCAGGTAAAGATACATTCCCATACATGAACCGATACAATCTCCATCCGGACGCTCATGACCGCCAATTGCAACAGAAGTCTTGCCCTTGAGGATTTCCTTCCATTTATTCTGATTCATCCGCATCTCCTTTTGAATCCAGACCTTTAGTTACATCGTCAATCTTTTTTGACATATTTACGCCGTACTCAATGGACTGATCCAGAATAAAGCGTACTTCCGGAGTATTTCTCATATTCAGCCTATGGGCAAGTTCCCGGCGGATGTATCCTTCCGCGCTCTTAAGCCCTGCAACTGTATCCTCTTGAGCCTTTTTATCTCCCAGAACACTGATATAAGCCTTACATGTCTTCAGATCCGGTGCAACTTCCACCGCAACTACGGAAGTCCATGGTGCAATCCTTGGATCCTTAATTCCTGATCTTAAAATATTGGAAAGCTCTTTTTGGACTTCTGTATTAATTCTTGTGTTTTTAATACTGTTTTTTCTCATAAATATTTCATCTCCTTTCGGAGGGCTAGGCAAAATCCTATCTTGGAATTTCTACCATCTTAAAGGATTCTACCTGATCGCCTTCTTTGATGTCATTATAGTTTTCAAATACAAAGCCACATTCATATCCTGCTCTTACTTCTTTTACATCATCTTTAAATCTCTTAAGAGAAGCAAGTTTGCCATCATAGATAACAATACCGTCTCTCATGATTCTTGCCTGACAATCTCTTTCAAATGTACCGTCAAGAACATATGCACCAGCAATTGTTCCCACGCCAGAAGCTTTGAATGTCTGCCTTACTTCCGCATGACCAAGTACCTTTTCCTCAAATACCGGATCAAGCATACCTTTCATCGCTGCTTCTACATCTTCAATCGCATTGTAGATGACACGATACAGACGGATATCTACCCCTTCTCTTTCCGCTGTTTCTTTAGCTGTTGCATCCGGGCGGACATTAAATCCAATAATAATAGCATTAGACGCTGACGCAAGGCTGACGTCGGATTCATTAATGGCACCAACTCCACCATGAATAATCTTAACAACGACTTCTTCATTGGACAGTTTCAGAAGGCTCTGCTTGATTGCTTCTACAGATCCCTGAACATCTGCCTTGACCACAATACCAAGCTCTTTCAGGTTTCCTTCCTGAATCTGTGTAAACAGATCATCCAGAGAAAGCTTGGATTTTGTTTCCTCCAGAAGCTTGACTTTACTCTGTGAAATAAATGTTTCTGCAAAACTTCTTGCTTCCTTCTCATTCTTACATCCAACAAAAACCTCACCAGCATTAGGAACATCATTCAATCCAAGGATCTCTACTGGCATAGATGGACCAGCTTCCTTTACACGTCTGCCTTTGTCATCCATCATCGCTCTTACTTTTCCATAAGCGCTTCCAGCAGCGATAGGATCTCCTACCCGCAATGTACCCTTCTGCACAAGCACAGTTGCCACAGATCCTTTTCCTTTATCCAGCTGCGCCTCAATAACAAGACCTCTTGCGCGTCGATTTGGATTGGCTTTAAGCTCCAGCATTTCTGCTGTCAGTATAAGCATTTCCATCAAATCTTCTAAACCTTCTCCTGTCTTTGCGGAAACCGGAACAAAAATTGTACTTCCGCCCCAATCTTCTGGAATCAGCTCATATTCTGCAAGTTCCTGCTTAACTCTATCAATATTGGCACTGGGCTTATCGATCTTGTTAACTGCAACTACAATCTCAATTCCTGCTGCTTTTGCGTGATTAATTGCCTCTACAGTCTGTGGCATAACACCATCATCTGCAGCAACGACAAGAATTGCTATATCCGTTGAATTAGCTCCACGCATACGCATTGCAGTAAATGCCTCATGTCCCGGTGTATCAAGGAATGTAATTTTCTCTCCATTTACTTCTGCAACATAAGCACCAATATGCTGTGTGATTCCGCCTGCCTCTCTGTCAATTACATTAGTATGACGAATCGCATCCAAAAGAGAAGTTTTTCCATGGTCTACATGCCCCATAACACAGACTACCGGCGGACGTTTTTTCATCTTCTTTTCGTCCTCTTCATCTTCTTTCAGCAATTCTTCAATTACATCCACAACCTCTTCTTTTTCACAGAGAATATCAAATTCCAATGCGATTTCCTCTGCTGTGTCATAGTCTACTTCCTGATTAACTGTAACAATCTTTCCTTGCATAAACAGCTTTTTAACGATTGCTGACGGAACGATTTTCATTTTATCTGCCAGTTCCTGAATGGTCAGCACTTCTGGAATTACAATAGATTTAATTGTTTCTTCCTGTTTTTGCTCTTTATGCTGTGGTTTTTGCATCTGCGGCTTTTGATCCTGTTTTTGCTTTCTGCCTTTTGGCATTCTTTCATCATCATCGTTTCTGTAATCTTTTTTCTTATAATCATCTTTGCCCTTATTTTTATTTCTCTGGGGTTTCTGTCCCTCCAGGGCTGGCGCTGGAATAGACTGGTTTCGTCTTTGCTGCCGTTCTTTGCTCTCTCCGAATCTTCCGCCTTGTTCTCTCCTGTCCTCTCTTCTGTCGCCGGAAGGTCTTCCTGACCTTGAATTCCTATTTCTGTCACCAGAATCCCTTCTGTCTTCTCTTCTGTCTTCGCGTCTATCCTCTCTTCTGTCACCAGTTGCTCTTACTGGACGCCCCTGTCTTTGACGGTCTCCCTGCCCAAATGCCGGACGACTTCCCTGCGGACGCTCTGTCTGTCCCTGAGCCGGGCGATTTCCCTGCGGACGCTCTGTCTGTCCCTGAGCCGGACGATTCCCCTGCGGACGTTCTGTCTGTCCCTGGGCTGGGCGATTTCCCTGCGGACGCTCTGTCTGTCCCTGAGCCGGACGATTCCCCTGCGGACGTTCTGTCTGTCCCTGGGCTGGGCGATTTCCCTGCGGACGCTCTGTCTGTCCCTGAGCCGGACGATTCCCCTGTGGACGCTCTGTCTGTCCCTGAGCCGGATGATTCCCCTGCGGACGCTCTGTCTGTCCCTGAGCCAGGCGGCTTCCCTGTGGGCGCTCCGTCTGTCCCTGAGCCGGACGGCCTCCCTGCGGACGGCCCTGTCTTCCTGTCTGCTTACCATCTCTTAAATTCTGTGGACGAAACACGTGAACAATATTCTTTTTCTTTGGAGTCTCCTCCTTTTTCTTTCCAAAAGCTTTACGAAGTGTCTCTGCATCTTCATCTTCCAGCGCACTCATATGGCTTTTTACTTCTATCTGCTTTTCTGCAAGGAACTCCATCAACTCTTTGCTTGTTTTACCAAGTTCCTTCGCAAGTTCATATACTTTAATTTTTGACATATAAACTACCTCCTCTATGCAACTTCCGTTATCTATTAAGCATCCAAATGTCTCATAATTCCTTTTGCAAATCCTACGTCCAATACCGCAAGAGATGCTCTGAACTCTTTTCCCATTGCATGGCCCAAGGTATCTTTATCTTCGTAAAAATAAATTGGAACATGATAATATTCACACATATTCCGGAATTTTTTCTTCGTATTCTCGGATGCATCCCCAGCCACAATTACCAAAGCGGCTCTTCCGGTTTTCACTTCCTTTTCAGTACAAAACTCACCGCTTACTGTTTTTCCGGCTTTTGTTGCCAGACTGATCATGGACAGCGCTTTATTCTGTATCAATTTCTTTCATCTCCCTTTCCAGTGTTTCATACACTTCCCTAGGAATCGCCTGCTGAAAAGATCTTTCCAGACCTTTCCCTTTTATCGCCTTTTCCAGACATATTCTGGAAGGGCACAGATAAGCGCCTCTCCCATTCTTTTTCCCGGTGGCATCCAGCAAAAACTCTCCTTCAGCGGTTCTGATAACCCGAAGCATTTCTTTTTTACTCTTCATTTCCTGACACCCTACACATTTGCGCATAGGAATTTTTTTGTTACTGCTCAATCTATCACCTATTCTTCATATTCCTGAAACTCAATTTCCTGTGATTCTTCTTCTGGCTCCTGACTGTCATATGATTCCGGATACGCTTCCTCATAATCATTTCCATTGTATCCTTCCTCATATACTTCTTCCTCATATACACCTTCGCCAAGTTCCATATAGTTTTCTGGAAGTTCTCCTGACTCGATAGCCTGAGTCTCACTCTTAATGTCTATCTTATATCCTGTCAAGCGAGCTGCAAGTCTTGCATTCTGCCCTTCTTTTCCAATAGCAAGAGAAAGTTGATAATCAGGCACAATCACACTTGCCGTTTTATCATCCGGATCTGCCATAACGGAAATAACCTTTGCAGGGCTCAATGCATTTTCAATCAAGATTCCCGGGTTATCGCTCCAGTTAATGATATCAATTTTCTCGCCTCTTAGTTCGTTAACAATAGCATTGACTCTGGCACCATTCATTCCGACACAGGCTCCAACCGGATCTACATCCGGATCATTGGACCATACTGCAATCTTTGTACGGCTTCCTGCTTCTCTGGCAATACTTTTGATTTCCACAATGCCGTCTTTCACTTCTGTCACTTCTGCCTCAAACAATCTTTTTACTAATTCCGGATGAGTACGGGACACAAGAATCTTTGGACCTTTTGTTGTATTTTTTACTTCAACCACATACAGCTTAATTCTCTCAGTAGGTTTAAATACCTCTCCTTTTACTTGTTCATTCTCTGTAAGCATTGCGTCCGCTTTTCCAAGGTTAATGCTGACATTTTTGCCCACATACCGCTGTACAATACCAGTTACAATATCTCTCTCTTTCTCAAAATACTGATCATACACAACTTTTCTTTCTTCCTCACGAATCTTCTGAAGAATCAGATTCTTCGCATTCTGTGTTGCAATACGGCCAAAGGATTTGGACTCAACTGGAATTTGAACCACATCTCCTATTTCAAACTTACTATCAATCATCTTTGCATCAGCCAGACTGATCTGCTCTACTTTATCTTCTACTACTTCTACTACTGTCTTTTCCTGAATCAACTGATAGTCACAAGTTTCTCTGTCCATAATCACCTTAATATTGTCTGCTTTCCCAAAATGGTTTTTACAGGCATTAATCAGAGAATTTTCAATCGCATCCATCAAGGTATCTTTACTGATGTCCTTTTCCTTTTCTAAAATATTCAACGCTTCTAATAATTCTGTGTTCATGTGACTTTCCTCCTAAATTAAAAATCGAATGCCAGACGAATAAGCGCGATATCGCCTTTATCAAATGTTTTTCTTTCACTGTTTTCCACTTCAATAGTTACGGTATCTTTATCGTAATCCGTAAGGATTCCGGTAAATTCTTTTTTTCTGTCCACCATACGGTACGTGCGGATCTCTACTTCCTTCCCAAGACTTCTTTTAAAATCTTTCTCTTTTTTGAGCGGACGTCCAAGTCCTGGAGAACTCACTTCCAAAATATAAGACTCCTCAATAAAATCCTTTTCATCCAGAAGATCGGATAATTCTCTGCTGACTGTCTCACAGTCATCTACATTAATTCCTCCCGGTTTATCAATGTAAGCACGAAGATACCAGTTACCGCCTTCTTTTACATATTCTACATCAACTAGTTCAAATCCGTTTCTGTCCATAATGGGATTTAACAGCTCTTCTGTCTTCTGCTCATAAATTTCTTTTTTCGCCAACGTAAAACCTCCTATTCGTACCGTTTATCCAACATGCCTTCTGCAAAATTCAGGAAATCAAAAACCTTCCCATCATATAAAGAAGAGTGAACTTTCGTCCACTCTTCTGTCGCATGTTTATGTAACTATTGGTTAGTATAGCACTGTTCTTCCAGAAAATCAAGAGATTCACCGGACTTTTTTCATATACCACTTCTATATTCCAGTTTCTATCCCCGGTTTTTTACTCCTTGTGTATCCCGTTTACCGATTCTAAGACGGCTAAGTGAAACTTCTTTCTCCTTATATACCGCCTTAACATCCGCCCCTTCATCAAAAAGATAAACTGCCTCCACCTCATCATTTTTCTTAAGTCGGATTCCTCTTACACCCACAGCACCTTTTTTCTTTTCAGATACTTCCACTGCCGGAAAGCGAAGAAAGTATCCTTCCTTTGTCTGAAGCACTACCTGTTTATGATCTGTAACCACTCCAACACTGACAAGACTGTCACCTTCCTGCAATTTCGTAGCTGCTATTGTTCTTTTAGAGACTTGAAATTCTGTTCCTTCTACTTGTTTTACCATTCCTTGTTTTGTAACAAATATAAGTCTGGAAAAACGCATCTGCTCAGCATCGCAAAGATAAACAATTTCCTCCTGTGTACTGTCAAAATTACTCATGTTGTCCACTGGTTGCCCTTTATCTCTGAATTTTCCAAAAGGAACGTCCAGTACCTTTAACTGATGCATCTTTCCTCCATCAGTAAAGATGCAGATTTTTCCAGTATTTAAACAGTTCAGTACATATTTATTTTCGCTGTCCGCTGCTTCCTTATTCCTCTCATAGGTCGATATATCAACGCACCTTGCATATCCAAATCGATCCATAAGAAAAACAATTTCCTGCTCTTCGATTTTCTTTTCCTCAAAGACAGCTTCTTCCGCATTCTCTACAACTGTTTTTCTCTTTGCTCCAAATTCCTTTTTAAATGCGTCCAACTCTTCAATGATAACATCTGCCATGGAATCATAATTGTTTAAAATATCTTCATATCTTGCAATATTTGCCAGGGTCTCCTCATGCTCTTTCATTAAAGCTTCTATTTCCAGTCCAATCAATTTGTAGAGACGCATTTCAAGAATTGCTGTAGCCTGCCGTTCTGTAAAGCGCAGCATAGACGCCATCTTTTTAGATATTTTAGATTTAAAGACAATGTTGTCTGTAAGTCCCTTTGTAAGACATTCCTTTGCATCTTTCACCGACTGGCTTCCCCGCAGAATCTCTATAATCAAGTCTATCACATCACAAGCCTTGATCAATCCTTCCTGAATCTCTTTGCGATCCCGTTCTTTGGCAAGAAGATTTTTATATTTGCGTGTTGCAAGTTCAAACTGAAAATCCACATGATGTTCAATGATCTTTTTCAGACCCATGGTTTCTGGGCGCCCATTTGCTACAGCCAGCATATTCACACCAAACGTATCTTCCAGGCGTGTTTTTTTGTAAAGCATGTTCGTAAGATTTTGAGCATCTGCACCTTTTTTCAGCTCAATAACTATGCGAATTCCTTCTTTTGATGACTGATTGGAAATATCTACAATATCATTTGTCTTCTTCGTTTCCACAAGAGCACACACATCATTAAGAAATTTACCGATACCTGCTCCGATCATTGTATAAGGGATTTCAGTAATAACAAGGCGCTGTTTTCCGCCTTTCATCTCTTCCACTTCCACTTTTCCCCTTAATTTGATCTTTCCGGTTCCGGTTTCATAAATAGTAAGCAAGTCATCTTTATTTACCACGATACCGCCAGTAGGAAAATCCGGTCCCTTCACATATTTCATCAGCTGTCTTGTACTGATTTCATCATTTTTCATATATGCTTTTACAGCATCAATAACTTCGGCCAGATTATGGGTCGGAATACTTGTAGCCATACCAACTGCAATACCTTCCGCACCGTTCACAAGAAGGTTTGGAATACGCACCGGTAAAACTTCCGGCTCCTTTTCTGTCTCATCAAAATTCGGAACAAAATCCACTACATTTTTATCCAAATCCTGCAAAAATGCCATTTGCGTAAATTTGGCAAGCCGTGCTTCTGTATAACGCATAGCCGCTGCTCCATCACCTTCAATGGAACCAAAATTTCCATGTCCATCCACAAGAATCATGCCTTTTTTAAATTCCTGTGCCATAACTACAAGAGCTTCATAAATAGAACTATCTCCATGGGGATGATACTTACCCATGGTATCACCTACAATACGGGCACACTTCCGGTATGGCTTGTCATATCGGATTCCCAGTTCGTGCATATCATAAAGCGTCCTTCTCTGAACAGGTTTTAATCCATCTCGTACATCTGGCAGCGCTCTTGCAACAATAACACTCATGGCATAATCAATATAAGATTTTTTCATCAGATCCGAATATTCTGTACGTATGATCTGTTCTTCCTGCATAGATATTCTCCCTTCTAAATATCAAGCTCTGCCTCTGTGGCATTCTCATAAATAAAAGCACGACGCGGAGGAACCTCATTCCCCATCAGCATTTCCGTCACACCAGAGGCCATTCTGGCATCCTCAATTTCCACAAGTTTCAGAATTCTTGTCTTTGGATTTAGGGTTGTCTCCCAGAGCTGCTCTGCATCCATCTCACCAAGCCCTTTGTATCGCTGAAGGGTAAACGGACCTTCATGAGTTCGTCGGTATTTTTCCAAAGCTTTATCATCATAAAGGTATTCTTCCTCGCCTTTCTTCGGCATAGCTTTATAAAGTGGAGGCATCGCGATATACACGTGGCCTTCATAGATTAACTCCGGCATAAAGCGATAAAACAGAGTCAAAAGTAGAGTGGAAATGTGCGCCCCATCCACATCCGCATCTGCCATAATAATAATCTTATCATACCGCAATTTTGTAATATCAAAATCATTGCCATATCCTTCTGAAAATCCGCATCCAAACGCGTTAATCATCGTTTTGATTTCAGCATTGGCAAGAATTTTATCGATACTTGCCTTCTCTACATTAAGAATTTTTCCCCGAATCGGCAAAATCGCCTGATACATTCTGTCTCGGGCTGTTTTGGCAGATCCACCTGCTGAATCTCCCTCCACAATAAAAATCTCACATTTTGAAGCATCCCTGCTTTCACAATTCGCCAGCTTACCATTACTGTCAAAGGAATATTTCTGCTTTGTCAGAAGGTTTGTCTTTGCCCTTTCCTCTGTTTTCCGGATCTTTGCTGCTTTCTCTGCACAGGAAAGGACCTTCTTAAGGTTTTCCAGATTACGATCAAAATATCTTACAATTTCATCATTTGTCACTTTACTGACAGCCTTTGCTGCATCCGGGTTGTCCAGTTTTGTCTTTGTCTGACCCTCAAACCGCGGATCCGGATGCTTAATAGAAATAATAGCAGTCATTCCATTTCGGATATCTGCTCCGGTGAAATTATTATCTTTTTCTTTTAAAATACCAATTTCCCTTGCATACTGATTCATGACTGTTGTAAAGGTAGTTTTAAATCCCGTCAGATGAGTGCCTCCCTCGGCATTATATATGTTATTACAAAATCCCAGCACATTTTCATGGAATTCATTGACATACTGAAAAGCTGCTTCTACTTCAATGCCTTCGGCCTCTCCTTTGAAATAAACCGGATCATGTATCGTTTCTTTTTTTTCGTTAAGTTCTTTAATAAATCCTAAAATCCCATCTGGTTCATGATAGATAATCTTCTCGTTTTCACTCCCCCGACGATCCTCATATATAATGGTTAAAGAAGGGTTTAAATAGGCTGTCTCATGCATACGACTCTTAACTTCTTCCCCACGAAAACGAGTCTTTTCAAAAATTGTATCATCTGGGAGGAAGTTTACTTTCGTACCAGTTTTTCTCGTCTTTGCAATTTTAGGCAAAAGTCCTTCTTCCAGCTCTATGACCGGAATTCCCTTCTCATACCGATCATGATGGACATATCCCTCACGACTGATTTGTACATCCATATAGGAAGAAAGCGCATTAACAACCGATGAACCTACCCCATGAAGCCCGCCGCTTGTCTTATACGCTGAATCATCAAATTTTCCCCCTGCATGCAAAGTAGTATAAACGATACGTGCTGCCGGCAGACCTTTTGCATGCATACCTACCGGAACTCCTCGGCCATTATCGCTCACTGTACAGGAACCGTCCTTTTCCAGGATTACTTGAATTTCACTGCAGTATCCTGCCAGATGTTCATCTACCGCATTATCCACCATCTCATAGATCAAATGATTTAAACCCTTGGTAGAAACACTTCCTATATACATTCCCGGACGTTTCCGCACTGCTTCCAGACCTTCCAGTATGGCAATGCTATCTGCATCATAGGTATTTTTCTTTGCCATATCGCTTTTACCCCTTCTTATCATTTTTTAACCGTTTTAAAATTCTCAACATTTATTATTACAGACAATACTTATGCCCATCTTCCAGTCAAGCCCATGATTTGTGGTTTTCACCATATCATTCCAATATTAGCACAAAATGTAGGGTTATGCAAACGAAAAAAAACTACAGATTACGAAAGAATTTCTCCTTAAATCTGCAGTTTATTTTCGCTTATTTATCCCACCAGCACAGTATTGAGAAGATCTGCCAGCACTTCCATCGCATTTTTCATCTCCTGTACAGTATTTGTCTGTGCACCTGCCTCTACAAGAAGGCTTTTAGGCATAAAGTGCATATTATATCGGTAACCTCTGAGATAAATTCGTCTGGCAAATCCCGGATATTTGTTATTTGCCGCCACCTGCATCTGGAGAGAAAACGCAAGATTATCCTGTATATAGGGATTTGCCAGATAATCAATCTCTCCATTAGCTCTTGTCTTACTAAGCCCATTAAAAAACATAATCTGAGCTGTCTGTTTTCCATTCACTTCCGTCACAAGATGGGTCCCTTCTCCCACGCCGTCTCTATGCAAATCAATCACCACTTCAATGCTGGGGTTTTCTTCCAAAATCTTTTGAATATCTGGTTTTGCCATATCGTAGGCAAGACTTCTGTCTAATTTTCCATCAATCAGATCATAAACACCTGTGTGGTGAAGAGTCGGGATATGATATGTATCCGTCAAAAGGCTGGTCAGATAGTCTCCGATGCCCACAATAGAAGTAGATACATCTCCTTCTACGGAATCCGCAAACATTTCTTGAGAATGGGTATGATAAATCAGGATCTTAGGGCCTTCTTTGCTTCTGTCAATCTTCATATCTTTTGCCATGAGCTCTGCACCTTTTAACTCATCCTCTCGAATCATAGTAGTACTGTCCACAGTATAAAAATTACTGAGCAAATAATTGAAGTCACTCATTTTTTCAATAGATGTATCAATTGGCGTTCCAGATGTATGTACCGTCTTTGCCGAATCATCTTCTCCACTGATCAGCTTTCCATCGCTTCCCACTTCATTTTCATCATGAGCCTGCTGGCTTAGTATCATTTCATAAGTGGCCTCATCTTCTACATCTGTACTTCCTTCTGCTTTTTCTCCCACATAAGATCCCAATGGTAGTAAAAATCCAGTACTCTTTGCCACCATATCGTACAAAGAGTACTGTTCCCTTTCTGCTGTATAGGATAAAGCAGGCAAATAAACTTCCTCTACATGTTTAAAAAGAGTTTCCCCGATTCTCTCACCCGCATATTTCCAAGGCTTCATTCCCATCTGCACAATCCCATATCCCAGCAGCAGAATCAAAACACATACCATTCCGATTCTATTAAGTCTACACCTTCTCTTCACTTTCTCACCTGCTTACTGAACATCTTTATTTTCCTACTGTACCACCCTATAATGCCAGGTCTTGTACACTCTTTTTTCCACTGTCACTTTATAACTATATGAGCGCAGATTTGACTTTATGAAACCATTGCACAGGCCGAATTCTCTTTACCATTCTTAATACTATCCAAATAAATGATTCAGTGCTTCTGAAATGGTGTAACTGATCCTCTTTACCGTTTCATCTGCATCTTTGGGTGTAACAAACATGCCATTCAAATGAGGGGTTATCAGTTCTTTAACCAACTCATATTTTTCTGCTGCGCTATACCCTTGCAGAACAACTCCAACTCCTTTCAGCGTATCGGAAGTCTCCATCGCCTGTATCAAATTTTCCATGGCATCACTTACAATTGTAGCTGCATCAACCACTGTAGGAACCCCAATAGCAATAACCGGCACCCCTACCGTTTCCTTTGTAATTGCATTTCTGTGATTTCCCACACCAGATCCCGGGTTAATTCCTGTATCAGATAATTGGATCGTACGATTCAATCTTCTGGAATTACGCGCTGCAAGAGCATCTACCGCAATCACCAGATCCGGCTTTGTTTCTTTTACCACTCCCCTTATAATTTCTACTGTCTCCATACCTGTCTGTCCCATTACTCCTGGCACAATAGCGCTCAAAAGATCCGCTCGTTCCTTACCCATAGCATACTTTCCGTATTCTTTTACAATATGCCTGGTAATATTCAGATTATCCGCCACATATGGTCCCAGTGCGTCCGGCGTAACCTGTCTGTTCCCAAGACCTGCCACAAGTATAGAGCAGTCCTTTTTCTCTTTAGGAAGAAGCTGGCATAAAAACCGTTCCACTTCTTCTGCTATTTCTTTGTGATAATCATCATCTGGGACAGCCAGCCGGGGCGCTTCCAGTGTTATATAATTCCCCACCGGTTTTCCCATTATCCGAGCGCCATTTTCTGTTGTAATTTTCACCGTTGTGACCCTGATTTCCCTTTCCTCATCATAGTTTTCTTCCAGAACGACCCCTGGAATTTCTACATTATCCGCCTCAAAACGCTCTTTTTGCTCCAAAGCCAGGTCTGTCCGAATACTGTACTTCTCAATCATTTTAGCAACCTCATTTCAGTCTTGTTTTTCTTTCTAGTTTTTACAAATATTTCTGAAATATGTATTGACATCCCGTAATCATTGGAATAAAATGAATGAGTATGTTTCGTTAGACTGTCCGTGTCCGGCTCTAACGAATCGGAAATCGATATCATCGAAATAGTATTATTTGGAGGTGGACAAGTTGGCTAACATCAAATCTGCTAAGAAAAGAATCTTAGTAAACGAAACAAAGGCTGCTAGAAATAAGGCAATCAAATCTAAAGTAAAAACCTGTGTAAAGAAAGTTGAAACAGCTGTTGCAAATAAAGATGCCGCTGCTGCTGCAGAAGCTCTGAAAATTGCTACTGTAGAAATCAACAAAGCAGGAAGCAAAGGTGTATATCATAAGAACACATGTGCCAGAAAGATTTCCCGTTTAGCAAAAGCTGTAAACGGAATTGCTTAATTATAAAATGACAAACAAAAAAGACAACCATACCGTCAGTGGTTGTCTTTTTTATTATTTTTAAAATTCAAAACTCAAATGACGGAATGTCCAAAACTGTTGACAAAGGCATCCACTTTCCGTCCTGCTGCGCACATAGGACAATCTCCATCCGCATATTTTTCATAACCCGTCACATCTTTCTGAGTAAATACAGCATGGATATCCATTCCAGCCACCTTGGATACCTGACTGAAAGCAGCACAGACACCGTTAACCCTTCCGCCATAATAAAGAACGCTTTCAATAGCCTGCATCATGGTCTTTCCAGTGGTAATAAGACCTGCAATTATAAGGATTTTCTGTCCTTCAATCATACGTTTTGTGTTATCTCTAAACATCATCTGTCCCATTTGATTCAACTCTGGTGTAACAACCGAAATATTTTTGTCACTATTTAAAGATACAGTTCCTGGTCTGGAAAGTATGTCCGCTATAAAAGTGCCTACCACTTCCATACCATCTAAACAGACAATGGTATCTACTTCAACGGAAGAAAGATAAGGTTCCGCCAACACTTTTGCCGTCTCCCGTGCGTTATTACAACGTGATTTTATTGTTGACAGATCAATGTAAGTATTAACATGGGAATGAGTTGTTACAAAATGCCCTCTCAAAATTTTTACTCGCGCTTTTGGATTTTTCCAGGAACGCAAATCTTCAAACTTAATGTCCATAATCAAAATCCCCCTTTTTTGTTTTTTCACTTATTACCTTAATTCAGACACCTTTTTTCGTCCCACCATAATCTTTGTTTATATTTTATCACAAACAAACTCAAAATGCATTATTGTCAGATAAATTTCAAAAAAAGATACGTGTAAAAATACACGTATCTTTTTTAATAAATTAGTTGTTAATCAGTTTATCTTCACCATTCCAGCTGTAAAGTTTTCTGATTTCCTGTCCAACTTTCTCTGCCGGATGCTCTTTAGCCAGCTTTCTCATAGCTTTGAAATGTACCTGACGTCCTGCATCAGACATATCTGTTAAGAAGTCTTTTGCAAAAGTACCATCCTGAATATCGGAAAGGATTTTCTTCATTGCTTTCTTTGTATCTTCTGTGATGATCTTTGGACCTGTGATGTAGTCACCATACTCGGCTGTATTGGAGATAGAATATCTCATTCCTTCAAAACCACTCTGGTAAATCAGGTCAACGA
Organism: Lachnospiraceae bacterium; assembly: GCA_019423745.1. GTDB lineage: Bacteria > Bacillota > Clostridia > Lachnospirales > Lachnospiraceae > Claveliimonas. Next base: position 15,242 of record JAHZAV010000001.1, on the reverse strand, counting down.
TCAGTTTCATTTCATGGATACACTCAAAATATGCATTTCTCGGATCATATCCAGCCTCTGTCAATGTTTCAAAACCTGCCTGCATCAGAGCACATACACCGCCACACAGAACAGCCTGCTCACCAAAGAGGTCTGTCTCTGTCTCTACGCGATATGTAGTCTCCAAAAGTCCTGCTCTTGCTCCGCCGATCGCTAATCCATATGCCAGTGCACGATCCCAAGCTTTTCCTGTTGCATCCTGCTCAACAGCAATCAGACAAGGAGTTCCTTTTCCAGCCTGATATTCGCTTCTTACAGTATGTCCTGGAGCTTTCGGAGCGATCATTGTAACATCTACATTCTTCGGCGGTTTAATACATCCAAAATGGATATTAAAACCATGAGCGAACATCAGCATATTGCCTTCCTCAAGGTTTGGCTCAATATCTTTTTTATACATATCTGCCTGCAGTTCGTCGTTAATCAAAATCATAATTACATCAGCCTGTTTTGCGGCTTCTGCTGCTGTATAAACCTGAAATCCCTGTGCCTCTGCTTTTGCCCAGGATTTACTTCCTTCATAAAGTCCGATAATAACGTCGCATCCGGATTCCTTTAAGTTCAATGCATGAGCATGTCCCTGACTTCCATATCCGATAATTGCGATTTTCTGTCCTTCCAGTGCTGCCATATTACAGTCTTCCTGGTAAAAAATTCTTGCTGCCATGTTGCATTCCTCCTAATTATTCATATCTTTTTATATTTGTTAAAGGAAAAACCTTTAGCTTGCTGTATTTTATCTATCTGTCTCTTCCGGGCTCCATGTACGTATCTGACCATTTTCATCAATACAGGTTATATCCCTGATCCCTCTGGAAAGTCCTGTAATTCCGGTCCTTGCAAGTTCCAATATCTCATACCCGTCCAGAAGATTTAAAAAAGCCTCCAGCTTAGACTGATTTCCGGTTAACTCAAGCATCAGCGACTCCTTCTCCACATCCACTACCTTGGCACGGAAAATATCTGCCAACGAGATTATCTCAGCTCTCTCGGAAGCATTTGCTCTGATCTTAACCATAATCAGTTCTCTGTATACAGACTCTCCTTCCTTGAGCACCTTAATTTCAATCACATCTTCCAGCTTACGTACCTGTTTCTCAATCTGTGACAGAATCAGCTCATCACCGCTTGCAACAATTGTGATTCTTGTAAATCTGGAATCTGCAGTTACTCCTGCGGTTATACTGTCGATACTGTAGCCTCTCCGACTGAACAACCCTGATATACGGCTCAATACACCTGTTGTATTATCTACCAGCAAGGAAAAAACTCGTTTCATACTGTAAGCACCTCTTTTCTTTCTTTTTACAAAAACAGAGTGCGTTCTGTTTTTTTATAATAACAAGTTCCTATATCTTTGTCAAGCGTTTTCAGGCAACTTCATGTTCTGCCGTTCAATTTTCTCGGCCAAATCATTTAAGTACACCCACCGTTCCATCTTTTCTTCCAGTAATTCTTCTGCCTGTTCTTTTTCTTTCATCAGATCACCAAGCCTCAGTGAATTCGTAGCATTTTCCATCATTTCTTTTTCCAGTGTCCGAATTTGTTCTTCCAACCGTGCGATTTCACTGTCAATCGTCTCATACTCTTTTTGCTCTTTATAACTAAATTTCAGTTTGACGGGACGATTTTCTTTCCATTGCCTGACGGCTTCTGCTTTTTTATCTTTTATACAGGCAGACTGCTCTTCTTTCCCTTTTTTCGAATCAGCCCCTTTCGCCTCTATATAATCTGTATATCCTCCCTCATACTGACGTAGAATACCATCTTCTTCAAACGCAAGAATACGGTCCACCACATTATCAAGAAAATACCTGTCGTGAGACACAGTTACGACAATCCCCGAAAAGGAGGACAGATAATCTTCCAGAATGGTCATTGTAGGAATATCCAGATCATTCGTACACTCGTCCAATACCAGAAAGTTGGGATTAGACTGCAGTATTCCCAGTAAATAGAGCCTTTTCTTTTCCCCGCCGGAAAGTTTTCCTATAGGAGCATATTGCATATCCGGCGTAAACAAAAAACGTTCCAACATTTGTGATGCTGTAATCCGCCCATCTTTTGTCTGAACATATTCTCCAATCTCTTTCACATAATCAATAACACGGCAGTCCTTGTTCATTTCAGGAAGTTCCTGTGAAAAATACGCAATTTTTACAGTTTCACCCACTTCTCTTCTTCCGCTGTCAGGCTGAATTTTCCCTGCGATAATTTTGAGAAGGGTAGACTTTCCACAGCCATTAGGTCCCACAATTCCTACTTTTTGATTTTTCAAAAAAATATAACCAAAATCATGTATCAACTGTTGTGCCCCATAAGAATGACTGATGTCATACAACTCTACCGTTTTCTTTCCCATCCTGGTTTCCACAGAATCAATCTGTGCCTTAGGCTCCTTATCCGGTCCCTTACCCACCTTTAAAGCTTCCAGTCTGTCAAGTCTTGCCTTCTGCTTTGTTGTCCTGGCTCTGCATCCTCTGCTGGCCCATTCAAGTTCCATACGCAATACACTTCTTCTTTTTCTCTCTGCCGCCAGCTCCATCTCCTGTCTTTCTGCTTTGCGCTCCAGAAACCCTGAATAATCCTCGTCATACCCATACAAGGCCCCTTGATCGATTTCCAAAATTCTCGTTGTCACTTTATCCAGGAAATATCGGTCATGAGTCACCATAAGAATGGTCCCGCGAAAAGCTTTCAGATAATCCTCCAACCAGACAATCATTTCTTCATCCAAATGGTTGGTAGGCTCATCTAAAAGAAGCACATCAAAGGGCTGCGAAAGCACTTTGGCAAGGGCCGTTCTTTTTTTCTGTCCACCGGACAAAGTATCCATTCTGGACTCAAAATCAGTAATTCCCAGTTTTGTCAAATAACTCTGTACTTTCCAGTCACTGTCTTGATTTCCTGAAAATGCATAAGAAAACACAGTATCATCTGGGGCAAATTCCGGCATCTGGGACAGATAGGCCATCTTTAACCCATTTTGCCTGACAATCTGCCCTTTATCCGGCTCTGTCAGTCCTGCTGTCATTCTAAGAAGCGTTGTTTTTCCTGCTCCATTAATCCCTACAATTCCAATCTTATCCCCCTGTTGTATCCCAAAAGATGCATCCCGAAAAATGTTTTTCCCGCCGTATATTTTACTAATATGTTCGATGTTGATCAGATTCATGCTTCTGTCCTCCGCCAAATTTTAACTGCTGTACTATATAGAAAGAGACAAGACTATTAAAAGCCTTGCCTTTTCTCCTTTTATATTTTTCATTAATATCTTACTTAATGAATACCTTCTGTGAAGCACGCTTTTTACCATACCAGATAATTACGCCTGCATAAATAATTGCTGCAGCAGCGCCAATAATATATGCTGCGCCCCATGGTACGTTGAAACCAATTTTTGCGTTTACGATATATGTAATTGTAACAAAGGCATACCATGTACCTGGAATCAACGGCATCCAGACAAATTTAGCCTTATTGTTCTCAAACATCCAGACTGCAATTCCAAGAAATGCAAACAAAGATAATGTCTGATTTGACCAGGCAAAATAACGCCACAAAATATTGAAACCATCCGCATTACTCTTTGCAAATATAAGAATTACTGCCACAAGAGCAAAAATCACAGCCGCCAGTGACAAACGTTTTTTTACATTTGTCTGATCCAGATGGAAGGCATCTGCAATTGCCATTCTAAGAGAACGAAGCGCAGTATCTCCAGAAGTAATTGGAAGCACAATGACTCCCACTAAAGCAATGATACCGCCTACATTTCCAAGAACATCTTTACAGATAACACCAATGGTTGCTGTTGCTAAAGATGCATCCGCCGCCTGAAGTCCAAGGTTGTATGCTCCCATGGCTCCTGCAGCCCATACCATTGCAATGAATCCTTCCAGAATCATCATATTGTAGAAAGTCATACGTCCCTGCCGCTCGCTTTTCATAGTACGCGAAATAATTGCTGTCTGTGTGGAATGAAATCCAGATAAAATACCACAAGCTACTGTAATAAAGAAAATCGGGACAAAATGGTTTACACTAAAATAATCTCCATAAGGCACCAGTACGCCATTCCAGTTATCCCACAGTTCAATCAAAGGATAGCCTTTTACAAAAAGAGCAATAAATACTCCAATTGCAGAAAACAGAAGAATCGCGCCAAAAACCGGATAAATGCGTCCGATAATCTTATCGATAGGAAATACCGTCGCAATCAGGTAGTAAAGGAAAATGATTCCATAAATAACCCATGTAGATACAGAAGTCGCTTTTCCGTCAAATCCAAACACCTGCGTTGCCGCAATATCTCCAGGTGTATAAATAAATACCGCACCTACCAAAAGAAGAAGTAAGCTGCAAAAAATCTGATATACCGTATATACACCTTTATTGCTATACCGGCGAATCATATCTGGCATCTGTGTACCCCCATCTCGCAGACAGATCATACCAGAAAAGTAGTCATGCATTGCACCGCCTATGATATTCCCGATAGGAATTGTGATAAATGCAATCGGACCAAATAAAATACCCTGAATAGGTCCCAAAATCGGTCCGGTGCCTGCAATATTCAAAAGATTGATCAGACTGTTTTTCCATTCCTTCATAGGAACATAGTCGACTCCGTCCTGTTTTGTGTAGGCAGGTGTTTTCCTGTCGTCAGGACCAAATACTTTTTCGCAGAACTTTCCGTAGAGCGCTGCTCCCACAAAAAGAATTGCCAGGCCAATGATGAAAGTGATCATATAAATTCCTCCTTTTCCCATTTTCTCATTTCCTTATATTTTTACACAACTGAATAGTATACCAATGAATTTTCTAAAAGTAAAGGTACAAATTTATCCTCATAAAATATGTTAAATTTGTCATGTCTGTAAAAATCTTTCATATAAATAATGACGCCGGATACACCGACGTCATTATTTAAGTTTTCACATTCCGCCAAAACAGATTTTTACTATTTTACTTCAATAAGCTCATACTCTCTGGTTCCGATACCAATTTTTTCAGCGTGTTCCAGACAAGTTTTCCACTCACTTTCCGGTGTAGTATTTATAAAGTGATCGTGATGATCACAGAAACCGCTGGCATGCATATTGTCATCCAAAAGACTTCCCGGAATCGGCTGCTGTGCATTACATGCATCTGCACAGGCCTGATCCAAGGCAACCGGGTCAAAGCTTGCAAACATACCAATATCCGGAAGAATCGGAAGATCATTCTCTGCATGACAGTCACAGTACGGTGACACATCTATAACAAGATTGATATGGAAATTTGGACGTCCATCGATAACTGCCTTGGAATATTCTGCAATCTTCATATCCAGTTCCTTCACAGCAGAACTGTTCTCATTGTAAATCGCATCAAAATTGCATGCTCCCAGACATCGTCCGCATCCAACGCATTTTTCATGATCAATAGAGGCTTTATTCTCTGGGAAGGATATAGCTCCATGCGCACAGTTTTTGGAACAGACTTTGCATCCCACACAATGTTCTCTATCTACGGTAGGCTTTCCGCTATTGTGCTGCTCCATTTTCCCGGCGCGGCTTCCGCATCCCATTCCGATATTTTTCAGTGCGCCACCAAATCCGGTTGCCTCATGTCCCTTAAAATGATTCAGGCTTATGAAAACATCCGCATCCATAACAGCCCGTCCAATCTTTGCTTCCTGAACAAGTTCTCCTCCTTCTACCGGAACATAAACTTCATCTGTCCCCTTTAATCCATCTGCAATAATAATGTGGCAGCCTGTAGAAAGAATATTGAATCCATTTTCATAAGCAGCGCTTAAATGCTCTAATGCATCTTTGCGCCGTCCCACGTACAATGTATTACAATCCGTCAGGAAAGGTCTTCCCCCTAACTCTTTTACTACATCCGCAACTGCTTTCGCATAATTGGGACGAAGAAAAGACAGATTGCCCGGTTCACCAAAATGAATTTTGATAGCAACCATCTTCTTTTCAAAATCAATTTCTCCAATTCCTGCTTTTTTCACTAATTTTTTCAGTTTTCCCGGAAGATTTGTCCCAGGAAGCGCACGAAGATCTGTAAAATAAACTTTTGATTTCTCCATTATTTTTCTCCTTTATCTACTTATTTTCTATCTTACCGGCTGGACTTTTTTAAGTCCTGGTGCTGATAACAAAAGAACGGCTACTAAAATACCTACAATGCCGATCAAATCTATACCCGCAAAGGCTACATGCATCACAAGAACAGAGGCAACAGTCGCTGTGACAGGCTCTACCGCTGCTAAAAGGCTTGCTTTTGCTGCCCCTATCATTCGAACTCCCTCCATATAGAATGAAAAAGAAAGAACGGTCCCCACTATAATGACTACAGACATCGCACCCACTGCTTGTAAATCCCATTGTCCAACCACATGCCACGGCCGGGTAAATGCAGACAATACAATTCCCCCCACAAGCATCCCCCAGCCAATTACACAAAATGTCCCGTATTCCTTCATCAATCTGACCGGAAGCAGATTATAAACAGCCATCATCACAGCAGACGTCAGCCCCCACACAAGAGCTTCCATTGATATAGACATAGAGTGAATGTTTCCATGAGTAGCAAGAAGAAATGTTCCGGCCAGCGCCAGCACAAGGGCGGCTATTTCAAACCCTCCCGGTTTCCTGCGATCTCTTATTGCTTCAAAAGCCAGTATCATAACCGGCGCCGTATACTGCAGAACTGTAGCTGTTCCGGCATTGGAAAGCTCTACTGCTGTATAATAAGAAAGTTGGCATCCGGCCATTCCAAATACGGAAAACAAAAACAAAAGCAGAACATGGGTCTTATTCGTCCATATTTTCCAGAAAGTATTTCTTTGCTTAATCCACACGGTAGATAGAAGAAGCACCCCTGCAATAATAAGTCTGACACTTACCAGCCACCTCGCATTTGTTTCCTTATATTCAAAGAGATATTGCCCGAACACACCAGCAAGTCCCCAAAAAACTCCTCCTATAAGGGCAATGGTCATTCCTCTAAGAGTCTCTCTTCGTTCCAGATTTACAAATTTCTTTTCCATCTGTACTAATTCACCCTTTTCCCGTAAAAGATTAATCCTACTACACCTGGGCCTGCATGCGTTCCAATACTGGGGCTCACATCATTGATAACTACATTTTTAAATCCCATCTTTCTGACAAGATGCTCTACCTCTTTGGCTTCTTCCAGGCAATCTCCATGGACAATTGCTACGATTCTGTCTCTTTTGAATTTATCCAGATCAAGATTTTGTTCCATCCGCTGTGTCAAAGTCTTTAAAGCCTTTTTGCGCCCTCTGACCGTCCCGTCTGCCTTCAGCTCTCCTGCCGCTGTCACAGTAAGCAAAGGCTTAATGCTGATTACACTTCCTACAATAGCTGTGGCCTTAGATACTCGTCCTCCTCTTTGCAAATGATGCAGATCATCTACCGTAAAAATAACATTAACACAATCTCTTTCTTCTTTTAGGACAGCGTCCAGTTCATCCATTGTCTTTCCTTCCTTTTTAAGCTGTACGGCTCTGAACACGGACACCCCTTCCCCAAGTGATGCATTCAAAGAATCAAATACCTGAATTCTTCTTTCCGGATATTTCTCCATAAGATCTCTTGCAACCACCTGCACATTGCCGCAGCTTCCGCTTAGCGCGCTGGAAAAGGCAATATGATATATATCTTTACCTTTTTTCAGAATTGTTTCAAATGTTTCACGAATCACTTCAGGATTATTTGCCATAGACTTGGGCAATTCTCCCTTTCTCATCGTTTCATAAAATTCTTTTGGCTCCATTTTAAGCTCGTCCCCATATACTGTATCGCCAAACATATAGTACTGAGGGATAACCGGAATCTGGTGTTCCTTCAAAAACTCCTCCGGCACATCAGAATTAGAATCTGTTGTAATTACATATTCTGCCATTCAATATTCCTCCTCATAATTTTGCACTTTAACTATTATAGCGTATTCCCCTTAAATTTACCAGAGAGCATATTTTCTTCTTTGCATTTTGCCATATTAGTGATAAAGTAATAAAGTAGTGTCTATATTAGACTCTCTTCTTAACAATTAAGAAACGAAAGGTAAGTCTATATCTTACACAGGAGGAAATTATGTCAAATTCAAATTCATCTGTCAACCAAAAGCACGCATCTGTTTTTGAGCTGAACGGCATTCCCGCTTTCAGTCAGGCCCTTCCATTGGCCCTGCAGCATGTAGTTGCCATGATCGTGGGATGTGTTACTCCATCCATCATTGTTGCCGGAGTAGCGGGCATCAGCGAAAGCGACAGGGTCATACTGATCCAGGCCGCTTTGTTCTGTTCTGCCATTAGTACATTACTGCAGCTCTTCCCATTTATTAAATTCCAAAATTTTCAACTTGGAAGTGCTCTGCCGGTAATCCTTGGAATCAGTTTTGCCTATGTCCCAAGTATGCAGGCCATTGCCGGAAGCTATGATATTGCCACAATCCTTGGAGCCCAGGTAGTTGGTGGGGTTATTGCCATTATTGTAGGATTCTGCATTAAGAAAATTCGTATTTTATTTCCACCCCTTGTAACCGGAACAGTCGTTTTCACCATTGGTCTTTCCTTATATCCAACTGCTGTCAACTATATGGCAGGGGGAACATCCAGTGAAAATTATGGTTCCTGGCAAAACTGGCTTGTTGCCTTCTTTACATTGGCAGTTGTCACAGGACTCAACCATTTTGCAAAAGGCTTTCTAAAACTGGCTTCTATCCTGATTGGAATCATTGCCGGATATATTCTGGCTATTCCCTTTGGTCTGGTAGATCTGTCAGGCGTTCAGTCAGCCGGTTTGTTCCAGCTGCCGCAGCCCTTACATTTTTCAATAAATTTTGAGCCTTCTGCCTGCGTGGCAATCGGTCTTCTGTTTGCGATCAACTCTATTCAAGCAATTGGAGACTTTTCGGCAACCACCTCAGGAAGTATGAACCGTATGCCTAAAGACAAAGAACTGCAGGGCGGTATTATTATGTACGGCATTAGTAATATCATCTGTTCCTTCTTTGGAGGACTGCCGACCGCAACTTACAGTCAGAATGTTGGTATTGTAACCACTACAAAAGTTATCAATCGTTGTGTGCTGGGACTTGCAGCCATTATCCTGATGATTGCCGGCTTTGTACCAAAATTTTCCGGTCTGCTGACCACCATCCCACAATGTGTACTGGGCGGTGCTACGATTTCCGTATTTGCTTCCATTGCTATGACAGGAATCAAACTGATCTTCCAGGAAAAAATGAACTACCGCAACACCTCTATTGTAGGTCTTTCAGTTGCTCTGGGGATGGGTATTACACAGGCCTCTTCCTCCCTTGAATCTTTCCCGCAATGGGTAACAACAGTATTTGGAAGCTCACCTGTAGTAGTTGCCACATTGATGGCAATTCTTCTAAATGTCATTTTGCCAAAAGAAGAAAAATAATAACAATAAAAAACAGACACAAGTGAAAAATCGCTTGTGTCTGTTTTTTATACTATCTTAAATTTAGAACCGTTCTATCGTATGAAGTTTGTCGGCTGCTGTGGTTCTCTCTTCGGTAGTCCGTACTTCTCTTTTCCAAGCGCAATACTTTTCATAAGAAAAGACATATTTTTTGCCAACGTACGCATAGTCTGCAATCCTTCCATATCCTCCGCTGCTTCGCCGGGCTTCTGACCATGCACACTGTTCCAATACTGGCTGGAAGCTACTGGCATTCCACTGATGGTAAAATATTTATTCAGCTCATCAAAAGTCGCCGAAAGCCCTCCTCTTCTTGCTACTACAACACTTGCCCCAACCTTCATAGTCTTATCAAACGAAGTACTGTAAAACAGCCGATCCAAAAAAGCAATCAGTGTCGCATTTGCAGAAGCATAATATACCGGACTTGCCACAACCAGGCCATCACACTGACCGAACTTTTCCGCCGCATCATTCACACTATCATGGAAAACACATTTTCCATTTTTGCGACAGGAATAGCATGCAATACAGCCTCTGATCTCCTGATTCCCCACATGGAGGATTTCTGTTTCTATCTCTTCTTCTGCAAATATTTTCTCCATCTCATGAAGGGCTATACTTGTATTTCCTTTTTCATGAGGACTTCCATTAATCATTAATACCTTCATACGCTTTTACTCCTCTCTTCTGCTACCCCGCATTGCTGGCTGCAATTTTCACACGGCTCCACAGATCACTGATAATTTTCTTTGTGTTTTCATTATATACGAAAACTTCATCATTTTCATTATCTGTTCGAGGAAGGTACGCATTGATTCCTTCATAATCTCCACCTTCACCAGAAAGATCATCCATAACTTCCTGATTTGCGGAAGTATATCCCACATAGCTTGAGTTATCATAAGCCCCATCATAATCGCTTGCATAATTAATAAAAGCATGTGCCAGATCCGGGTTTTTAGCATTTTTAGGAATAACCATTGCATCAGACCAAAGATTCGTACCTGTTTCGGGCATATAATATCCCATATTTTCATTTTCTGCCATAACATAGGATGCATCACCTGAATAAATTAATCCAAGTGCTTTTCTTCCCTGCGCCATATTATCAATAATTTCGTCTGTTACAATCTCTGTATCCATGGTCTCTACGCACTGTACCAGCCATTGATAAGCTTCCTGAAGTTCTGCTTCATTCTCTGTATTCATAGAATATCCAAGTGCTTTCAATGCCATCATAAAGGAATCTCTTTCTGAATCATAAAGATAAACATCTCCTTTATACTTCTGATCCAGGAAAATGTTAAATCCTTCCTTCTCCAAATCCTCCAAATCTACCTTCGTCTTATCATACACGATCCCTACTGTTCCCCAGAAATAAGGTACTGAATAATCATTATTCGGGTCATATGGCAGACCTAGCACTGCATCTGAAAGTTTTTCAAAACAATCCAGCTTGGATTTGTCCAGCTTCTGCAAATATCCCTCCTGAATCAAACGCTGTATCATATAATCACTGGGGACCAGAATATCATAGGATTCCCCATTTGCTACTTTAATATACATCTGTTCGTTGGAATCAAAATTCTCCATTACAACAGTAGCACCTGTTTCTTCTTCAAAATCACTGATAATATTTTCTCCCGTATACTCTCCCCAATTATAAATGTGAAGGGTCTGTCCTTCATAGGGTCTTTCACTGCCTGTTCCACGCATATTAACTGCGAAAATTCCTGCAATAAGCGCAAGGCATACCACACCAGCCGGAAGAAGTCTCCTCCTCTTTCCAATAATCGCTTTCCTGCTCCGCTTTGCTGCAAATAAAGGCGCAATATTGATAATAAGAAGCGCTGCCGTAATAATTACGACCACAAGAGTAGACACTGCATTGATACTGGGATTCACACGCTTACTCATGGTGTATACTACAATACTTAAGTTTTTGACTCCTCTTCCTGTCACAAAATAGGAAATAATAAAATCATCCACCGACATGGTAAATGCAATCAGTGCACCTGATATAATACCAGGCGTAATCTGTGGGACAATTACTTTTGTCAATGCCTTCCACGGGGTCGCTCCCAGATCCATAGCCGCATCTGCCAGATTAGGATCCAGAGACCGGATCTTTGGCATAACTGAAAGCATGACATAGGGAATACAGAAAGCAATGTGAGCAAGGAGCATTGTCATGTATCCTTTTTCGATTTTAAAAGTAATAAACAAAAGCATAAATCCAATGGCAGTTACAATTTCCGGATTCATCATCGGAAGATTGTTAACCTGTTCCATCACATCGCGGACAATTTTCTTTGCTTTACTTAACCCGATTGCCGCAATCGTACCCACTACAGTAGAAACAAATGTAGCAATCAAAGCCACACTGAATGTTGTGTAAAGTGCGGTCATCATATCCTGGGATTCCAGCATATGTTTATACCAGCGGAGAGAAAATCCACTGAAGCTTGTCAATGACTTCCCATCGTTAAAGGAAAAGACTATCATATATACAATAGGCAGGTAAAAGAAGATGATGGTCAGAATCATAAGTACCTTGCCAAAAGGACGTTTCCCCTTTTTCATACTCTCTCCCCCTTTCCTCCCTGGTTGTGAATCTCGATTTTACGAACCGCCATCATCAGCAGCATCATAATTACTGCCATAATCATGGAAATAGCACTTCCGAAATTCCATTCGCCTACGGTAATAAACTGATTTTCAATCATATTTCCGATGAGGAAATACTGCCCTCCTCCCAAAAGTTTGGGAATAAAGAAGGAACTGACTGCCGGAAGAAATACAAGGGTAATGCCGTTAATCACTCCTGGAAGAGACAACGGCAAAGTCACGCGCCTAAATGTCTGGACAGGGCCGGCTCCCAAATCTGCACTAGCTTCTATGAGAGAATGATCCATCTTACTTAAAGAAGTCTGAATCTGTAAAATCATAAAAGGCAGAAAGTTGTAGACCATTCCCAAAAGGACAGAGCCTTCCGTATACAAAAGCTCGGTATTTCCAAGTCCAAACAGACTAAGAATTCTCTGTACGAGACCTCCTTCGCTTAACAGACCGATCCACGCATAAGTACGGACCAGCATATTAATCCACATAGGAATAGTAACACACAGAATCAAAATGTTCTGTACTTTCTCCTGACTTCTGGCAATGAAATACGCTACCGGATATCCCAGGATCAGACAGATAACGGTTGTCTTTAATGCAATGAAGATTGACCGCCAAAGGATAAGCAGGAAATCTTTATCTGTAAAAAATTTGATATAATGATCCAGTGTAAAGGAAAAAGATATAATGCTGTTCCCCTGCTCCATAAAAGAGTACACGGCGATCAATGCCATGGGTAGCACCAGCATAAGCGCCGCCCATACGATATATGGCACTGCCAACTGTGAAAATCTTTTCATTTAATATACCCCCCTGGACATAACATGAATATCTTCCGGGAAAAATGTAAGACCTACCTCCTGACCTACTTCTGAGTAGTCTGTTGTATGAATCTTCAATTCCCGACCTGTGGTAGAAAATGTAATCTGGTAAACCCCTTCCTTTACATCTTCCGGCTCAAAGTCATAATCAACACTAATGTCAACACTCTGGTCTTCATCACTCAATTTCCATCCCTGTGCTCCGGCCCATGTCTTAAGATCTGTATCAAGCGCCTGAGACTCTGTAATCTCATCTACTGTCTTGAAGAAATTAAACGCCATGACTGCCTCATTTGCCTTCTCATTTTTTACAAATGGCTGATCGACTACAAATATGGTTCTCTCAATACTTGTTCCATTGGAAGTCGTAAATATAACAGGGTACTGCCCCTCCTCACGGGACAGCTCATACTCTACCTTGGCAATAGAGATGAACTCATCACTTTCAGGATCCCAGGCCTGCGCATTGGAAAGGGCGATAATCTCTTTATCATCCAATTCTTCTACATCATCAATATCTACATAGAAATTATTTGCACTGATCTTTTCTTTTCCGTCCTCGCTTGTCACATCCTGGTTACGGATTACTCTCATGTTGACCGTCACGCTGGTACCTGGTACTGTTTCCACCATAATTTCATAATGGACCCCTTTGAAAAGGACACTTAAGACTTCTCCAGTCATTTTTCCTTTTTCAACATCTACAATATCGATATCTTCCGGCCTGATTACCACATCCACCGGCTCATTTTCTTTAAATCCAAAATCAACACAGTCAAATGTAAGATCATCAAAACGGACTTTATAATCCTCAAGCATCACAGCCGGAATAATATTGCTCTCACCGATAAAATTCGCTACAAACCGGTTTGCCGGCTCATTATAGATATCCAGTGGGGAGCCCACCTGCTGAATTTCCCCGTTTCTCATAACCACAATCTTATCTGACATCGTAAGTGCTTCTTCCTGGTCATGCGTAACAAAAATAAATGTAATCCCTACTTCCTGCTGAATCCGCTTCAACTCATACTGCATCTCTTTTCTGAGCTTCAAATCCAGCGCTGCCAATGGTTCGTCCAGAAGCAGCACTTTCGGTTCATTTACCAATGCTCTTGCTATGGCAACTCTCTGCTGCTGACCTCCGGAAAGCAGCATGGTATTCTTGTCTTCAAATCCTTCCAGACCAATGAGTTTTAACATCTTCATCACTTTCTGGTCAATAATGTCTTTACTCATTTTTTTGATTTTCAATCCAAAGGCAATATTTTCATAGACGCTTAAATGGGGAAAGAGCGCATATTTCTGGAATACTGTATTCAATTCTCTCTCATAAGGCGGCTTAGCGCTGATTTCCTCTCCATCGAAAATGACTTTTCCTTCATCTGCATCCAAAAATCCCCCTAAAATGCGCAGAAGTGTCGTCTTTCCACAACCACTTGGACCAAGCAGTGTTACAAATTCATTCTCATAAATATCCAGATTGATCCCCTTCAAAACAATCTGTCCGTCAAAGTTTTTTACAATGTTTCGAAACTCTATCAGCTTCTTCTCTTCCATCTTTCCTCTCCTTCCTAAAACATTGGCGGTGTTGTGATCCAAAGGATTTTGGCGTCACTGTTGCCGTGATTATACAAGTAATGACTTTTGGATCCATCCATGTAAAATGTCTCTTTTGCCTTTACCTTGTACTTTTTGCTTCCCTGTATGATCGTCACACTTCCCTTTAATATATAACCAAATTCCTGTCCCTGATAAGCCGACAGGACATGGCTCTTTTTCCCTGGGTGCAGCGTCAGAATAATCGGTTCCATCTGGTTTTTTTGTGCATTAGGAACAATCCACTCGATCGTACAGTCTTCCTGTTCATCCACAAAAAAATCCTGGGTCTGAAATACAATCTTCTTTTCTTCCTCTTCATGAAAAAAGTCGGACAGATTGCTCCCAAGAGCTTCCAGGATATCCTCCAGCGTCGCTATGCTTGGTGTTGTAAGATTTCTTTCAACTTGCGACAAAAAGCCCTTGGTTAATTCACTTCTCGATGCAAGATCGCCCAATGTCAGATCATTCTGAAGGCGAAGCTCCTTTAGTTTCTTTCCGATATCCACTTTGGTGCCTCCCGTTTTCTAATACTATACTTTTGGTTAAAAATTACCGAACAAAATTTATTATACATAGTTATGAATAAAATGCAATGTATTTTTAAAAAAAGCCTGCATTTTCGAATGATATGCTCCCCTTTAGGTAGACAGTTGAAATAATAAAACTGTTTATCTGGAGG